>NZ_LT629759.1:1200000-1500000 GCF_900105025.1 Parafannyhessea umbonata
CACGGGAGCTTGCGCTTCTCGCCCAGGTGGGCGGCCACTACGCGAAGAAGGGCGACCTTCTGTACCCCGTGCTCAAGGTGCGCCACGGATACTCCGGTCCCGCGGACGTGATGTGGGGCGTGGACGACGAGATCCGCGACGAGCTGCGCGCCCTTGTTGCGACGCGGCCGGACGAGCGCGGCAGCTGGCACGACCGCGCCGTGGCGGTGGTCCGTCGCGCGGACGAGATGTGCTACAAGGAGGCGAACATCCTGCTGCCGCTGTGCGTGAGGTGCTTCACGCAGCAGGAGTGGCTGCAGTGCTACGTCGACCTTCGCGGCTACGAGCCGTGCATGGTCGACCCCTCCGAGCTCGGCCGCTGGGGCGAGGGCGAGAAGTTCGCGGCGTCCCTGGACGCGCGCGCCTCGCTGGACGGAGGCGACATCGCGCTTCCCACGGGCACGCTTTCCGCCGCGCAGCTGGACGCCGTGCTGAACACCATCCCCATGGAGCTCACGTTCGTGGACGAGAAGAACATCAACCGATACTGGAACGACGACGGCGACGTGAAGCTCTTCAAGCGGCCTGCAAGCGCGCTCGGTCGCGAGGTGTGGTCGTGCCACCCTCCCAAGGTGGAGTACATGGTTCGAAACGTGATAGACATGCTCCGCAGCGGCGCGCGTGACTCCGTCGACGTCTGGATGCAGAAAAAAGGCGAGCCCGTGCTCGTGCGCTACATGGCCGTGCGCGACCGCGAGGGCAACTACCTCGGCACGCTCGAGTGTGTGCAACCCATGGGGTTTGCGCGGGACCACTTCGCAGAGAGCTAGCGCCCACAGGTGGGAGCGCTCGCCCTTCTCGCCCGCGCCCCTGCACGTTTTCCCAAGGTCTGGGCCCGCGCCGGAGCCGCGCACAACCGTGCCGGTGCCGGCGCGGGCAACGGTTTTGAAACGGTTTCGCATTCGTAACCGTCACGTTGGGGAAATTCAAATGCAACCAGTCCCCGCTATCATGCAAAATGTACGAAGGGTCCGCAAACGCGGCCCAGTCGACTTTACAGAGGAGGACTGATGTCTAAGGACAAGGTCACCGAGGAGTACGGCAGCCTGGTCTTCACCGACCAGGACATGCAGGAGCGACTACCGAAGCCCACCTACAAGGAGCTTCGTCGCGTGATCGACGAGGGCAAGGAGCTCAACCTCGACATCGCGAACGAGGTCGCGCACGCAATGAAGGACTGGGCGCTCGAGCACGGCGCCACGCACTTCACGCACTGGTTCCAGCCGCTCACCGGCATCACGAGCGAGAAGCACGACAGCTTCATCAACCCCAACGGCGACGGAACCGTCCTTATGGCGTTCAGCGGCAAGGAGCTCGTCCAGGGCGAGCCCGACGCGTCGAGCTTCCCCTCTGGCGGCCTGCGCGCCACGTTCGAGGCCCGCGGCTACACCGTATGGGACCCCATGAGCCCCGCGTTCATCAAGGACGAGGTCCTGTGCATCCCGACGGCGTTCATCAGCTACACCGGCGAGGCGCTTGACAAGAAGACCCCGCTGCTGCGTTCCGAGGTCGCCCTCGAGAAGCAGGCGAAGCGCGTCCTTGGCCTGTTTGGCAAGAAGCCCAAGCGCGTCTACACCACGATCGGCCCGGAGCAGGAGTACTTCATCATCACCGAGGACGACTACAAGGCCCGCCCGGACCTCGTCCTCACCGGCCGCACGCTGTTTGGCGCCGAGCCCGCAAAGGGCCAGGAGCTCGAGGAGCACTACTTCGGCACCATCCGCCCCTCCGTCAACGCGTTCATGAAGGAGGTCGACGACGAGCTCTGGAAGCTCGCCGTGCCCCTGAAGACGAAGCACAACGAGGTCGCGCCCTGCCAGCACGAGTTCGCTCCCATCTTCGAGAAGGGCTCGCTGGCCATCGACGACAACCTCCTCACCATGGAGAAGCTGAAGCTCCTCGCGACCCACCACGGCTTTGCCTGCCTCGAGCACGAGAAGCCGTTCGAGTACGTCAACGGCTCCGGCAAGCACAACAACTGGTCCGTCTCCGCTGACAGCGAGAACCTCCTCGAGCCGGGCGACGACCCCCAGGACAACCTGCAGTTCCTGGTCTTCCTCGCGTTCCTCGTCGCAGCGGTCGACGACCACGCCGACCTGCTGAGGGCATCCGTCGCCTCCGCCGGTAACGACCACCGCCTCGGCGCGAACGAGGCGCCTCCCGCGATCATCTCCGTCTTCCTGGGCGACGCGCTCACCCCGATCGTGGACGCGCTCATCAAGAAGGAGCAGCCCGAGGCCCACGACCGCGCCCGTATGGACCTCGGCGTCCCCGCGCTGCCTAACGTCCTGCGCGACAACACGGACCGCAACCGCACCTCCCCGTTCGCCTTCACCGGCAACAAGTTCGAGTTCCGCATGTGCGGCAGCCAGCAGAACCTCTCCGACCCCAACGTCGTCCTCAACACGGCCGTCGCCGAACAGTGCGAGCGCTTCGTCAGCTACATCGGCGAGCACTCCGACGAGGACTTCACGACCGCTGCCATGCGCTTCGTCCGCCACACGTTCCGCGACCACGAGCGCATCCTGTTCGACGGCAACGGCTACTCCGAGGACTGGGAGAAGGAGGCGGAGCGCCGCGGCCTGCCGAACCTCAAGAGCACGCCGGACGCTATCCCCAGCATCGTCAAGCCCGAGAACATCGCGTTCTTCGAGAAGTACGGCGTCCTCAGCGAGGCAGAGACCCGTGCCCGCTACGTCGCCAAGGCAGAGCAGTACGCGAAGCTCCTCAACATCGAGGCCAACACGATGGTGAACATGGCCCGCACCATGTACCTGCCCGCCATCAGCGCATACGCCGGCGACCTCGCGACGAGCGTCGCGACCCGCGCCGAGATTGGCGTGGACGCAGCCGCCGACAAGGCGACCGTCAAGGCCCTGAGCGAGGGCTCCGCGGCGATCCTGGCTGCGACCGACGAGCTCGAGGCCGCAAACGCCAAGGCTCGCGAGCTGGACGACGTCGCCGCCGAGGACAACGCATACCGTGACGAGGTCCTGCCCCTCATGGACAAGCTCCGTGCGGCCGTCGACGCCATGGAGACCGTCACCAGCAAGGACTACTGGCCCGTCCCGAGCTACAACGACATGCTGTTCTACGTGTAGCGACGCCAAGACCCGAGTCCCAGAGCGACACGAAATCCCAAGCGACCCCCGTCTCGCGGCTGCGAGGCGGGGGTCGCCCTTTTGGCAGTCCTTCTCACGGTCCATCGCGCGGGTGCGGTCCCCCCTGCAAACCTCAACCGCCATCGCTTGAGGCCCGCAATCCCAAGCGGCATCACTTGAGGACTCGCGAGAAACGTACCTGTCTACCTCGCCAAATGCGGAGCTTTACCAAGAAGTGCTCGCACCTCTCGCCCAGCGCGCTCCCCATGCGAGGCCCCTCCTCAAGCGACGTCGCTTGAGGAGGGGCTCTTCGCTCAGATGGCATCACGCTCCACTCGGCCACAAGAAAGGGGCGGCCCAAGCTCGCACCTGGACCGCCCGACTAAGCAAGCGTCAACCTCGAGGCCTCAATCGCTACCCCAGCAGGGCGGACGCAACCTCCGCCGCACAGGCAAGGCCGTCTGAGATGGCATTCACCACGATGGTCGAGCCGTTGCGCGTGTCGCCCGCGCAGTACACACGAGCCTTGCCAGCGGCACCGGAAAGCTCGTGCCCCTCGCCCTCGATGACGGGAAGCGGCCTCCCCTGCCTTGCGAGGCCGCCGCCGAACGCCTCGACGAGCTTCGCCTCCGGTCCCACGAAGCCCATGGCCAGGATCACCAGTTGCGCCGGCAGCGTGCGCACGCTGTCCTCCTTGCGCTCCGGCTTGCCGTTCGACCAGTCGAGCGAGACGATCTTCAGCCCCTCGACCGAGCCCTCGCCCATGACCTCGAGCGTGTCCGTGGCCCAGAGCCTGCGGTCAGCGTCGAACTCCTCGATGGCTTCCTGCTGGCCGTAGTCGGTCTTCTTGACCATCGGCCACTCCGGCCACTGGTTCGTGGGCAGTGCCTTCTCCGGCGGCTCGGGCAGGAACTCGAGCTGCATGATGCTGCGCGCGCCCTGTCGCAGCGCCGTCGCGACGCAGTCGGTGCCGGTGTCGCCGCCGCCGATGACCACGACGTCCTTGCCCTCGGCACTGATGGCGCTCTTGCCGCCACCCAGCACCGCCTTCGTCTGCGCCGTCAGGTACGGCACCGCAAGCGTCACGCCGTCGAGGTCGGCACCAGGCACCCTCAGGGTGCGAGCGTTGCCCGTGCCGGCCGCCAGCACGACGGCGTCGCTCTCCTTCGCCAGGCGCTCAGCCACGACGGGGTCGGACGCGTCCACGCCACACTCCACGTCGATGCCGCTCTCGCGCATCAGGTCGAGCCTGCGGTCCACGACCTCCTTCGGGAGCTTCATGTTCGGGATGCCGTACATGAGCAGGCCACCGGCGCGGTCGCTCTTCTCCACTATGCGCACGCGCAGGCCGCGGCGGGCAAGCTCCCACGCGCAGGCAAGGCCTGCGGGGCCGGAGCCCACCACGGTCACGAGCGGCGCATCCTCAGGAGCGGGCGTCAGCGGCTTCGGTCCGCCGTGCTCCCACTGCCAGTCACTGATGGCGCGCTCGTCGTCGCGGATGGTCGTGGGGTCGTCGTGCAGGCCCAGGTTGCAGGCCGCCTCGCACAGCGCCGGGCACACCCTGCCCGTGAACTCCGGCAGCGGGTTCGTGAGCGCCAGGCGTTCCGCCGCCTGGTCCCAGAGGCCGCGCCACAGCAGGTCGTTCCACTCGGGGATGAGGTTGTGCAGCGGGCAACCGCTCGTGCGTGCCTTGCCAAAGCCGACGCCGGTCTGGCAGAACGCCACGCCGCAGTACATGCAGCGCCCCGCCTGCACGCGCTGCTCCTCGGCAGGCAGCGTCACGGCAAGGTCGTCGTAGTCGTGCACGCGCTCGGCAATCGGGCGCTGGCCGTGTTCCTTGCGGCCGTGCTCGAGGAATCCTCCTACCTGGCCCATGGGCTACATCCCCTCCCTCATGACCTCGAAGGCGTGCTCGGCCGCCGCCTCGTCGCTCATGCCCGCGGCCTTCGCCTCGGCAGTGAGGTCGAGCACCCGCTTGTACTCGCGCGGGATGACCTTCACGAAGTCGTCCTTGATGTCGTCGAACTGATAGAGCATCTTGATGCCGCGCGGGCTCTTCGTGCGGTCCGCGTGCTCGCGGATGAGCGCGCGCACGTACTCCAGGTCGTCCTCGGTCGGCTTCTCCAGGAGCACCATGTCGCGGTTCACGCGGCCAGAGAGCACGTGCCTCTCGTCGTACACGAACGCGATGCCGCCGCTCATGCCTGCGGCGAAGTTCACGCCCACGGGTCCCAGGATCAGGGCGCGGCCGCCCGTCATGTACTCGCAGCCGTGGTTGCCCACGCCCTCGCACACGATGGTCGCGCCGGAGTTGCGCACGCCAAAGCGCTGGCCCGCAAGGCCGTTGATGAAGCCCTTGCCCGCCGTCGCGCCGTAGAACGCGACGTTGCCCACGGCCACGTTCTCGTCGAACTTGTACGTCGCGGTGTCGGCGGGGGCCACGGTCAGGATGCCGCCGGACAGGCCCTTGCCAAAGTAGTCGTTCGCGTCGCCGTGGACGTTCAGCGTCACGCCCGCGGGCAGGAACGCGCCAAAGCTCTGGCCGGCGGAACCCGCGCAGTCGATCTCGATGGAGCCGTCGGGCAGGCCCTTCGGGTGCTCCTTCGTGATGACGGAGCCCAGCATGGTGCCGCAGCAGCGGTCCACGTTCGCGATGTCCACCGAGAAGTGCATGCGACCCATGGTCGCGCGGCACTCCTTGGTGTACGGAATCAGCAGGGTCGCGTCCAGGGTGCGGTCGAGGCCCACGTCCGGCGCCATGCTCGGCACGAAGTGCGGCACCTCGGCGCCCGGGAAGGACTTGCCCAGGTCGTTCTCCACCTTCTGGAGCATCGGGCTCAGGTCGAGCCTCGTCGCCTTCCAGTTGTCCTCGACGCCGGTCTGGCGCAGGCACTCCACGTGGCCCACCATCTCCTCGACCGTGCGGAAGCCCAGGCTCGCCATAACCTCGCGCAGCTCCTCGGCTGTGTACAGCATGAAGTTCATCACGTGCTCCGGCTTGCCCGCGAAGCGGCTTCTCAGGCACGCATTCTGCGTCGCGATGCCCGCGGGACAGGTGTCCTGCTGGCAGTCGCGCTGCATGAGGCAGCCAAGAGATACCAGCGCCGGCGTGCCGAAGCCAAACTCCTCGGCACCCAGCAGGCACGCGATCGCGACGTCGCGGCCGTCCATGAGCTTCGAGTCGGCCTCGACCACCACGCGCGAGCGCAGGCCGTTCAGAAGCAGCGTCTGCTGCGTCTCGGCAAGGCCAAGCTCCAGGGGAAGTCCCGCATGGTAGATGGAGTCGCGCGGCGCCGATCCCGTGCCGCCGTTCGCGCCGGAGATCAAGATCTTGTCCGCGCCGCCCTTCGCGACGCCGGTCGCGATCGTGCCGACGCCGGCCTCGCTCACGAGCTTGACGGAGACCATCGCGTCGGGGTTCGCGTTCTTCAGGTCGAAGATGAGCTCCGCCAGGTCCTCGATGGAGTAGATGTCGTGGTGGGGCGGGGGCGAGATCAGACCGACGCCGGGCGTGGAGTTCCTGACCTCCGCGACCCACGGCCAGACCTTCTTGCCGGGGAGGTTTCCGCCCTGGCCGGGCTTTGCGCCCTGGGCCATCTTGATCTGAATCTCCTTGGCGCTCCTCAGGTAGCGGCTCGTCACGCCAAAGCGCGCGGACGCGACCTGCTTGATCGCGGAGTTCGTGGAGTCGCCGTTCGGCAGCGTCGTCTCGCGGATGGGGTTCTCGCCGCCCTCACCCGTGTTGGACTTGCCGCCCAGGCGGTTCATCGCGATGGCGAGCGTCTCGTGCGCCTCCTCGCTGATGGCGCCGTAGGACATGGCCGCGCTCGTAAAACGCTTCACGATCTCGCTTGCAGGCTCGACCTCGTCGATGGGCACGGGACCGGACGCCAGGGGCACGAAGGAGAGAAGGTCGGAGAGCACGATGGAGCGGCCGGGCCTGTGCAGGGCGGCGCTGTACTGCTTGAACAGGTCGTAGCTGCCCTCGCGGACGGCGCGCTGCAGCAGGTAGATGACCTCGGGGGTCAGCATGTGCTGCTCGCCGCCCAGCGGACGCCACTTCGTGATGCCGGAGCTTGCCAGCTGGTCGGGAGACGGGCTCCTGCGCTGCGCCTCGCCCTCGTCGTAGCGGCCCTCGCACTCGCGCTGGATGTCGTCCATGGAAAGGCCGCCCACCGGGCTCGGGGTGCCGTCGAAGCAGTCGCCCACGACCTCCGGGGAAAGGCCTATGATCTCGAAGATCTGCGCGGAGTGGTAGCCCTGCATCGTCGAGATGCCCATCTTGGACATGATGGTCACGATGCCGGCGGTGAGCGCCTTGTTGTAGTTCTCGACACCCGTCTTTGCGTCGACCTTGATGCGGCCGTCGGCGGACATCTCGCGGATGAGTTGGTGAGCGAGGTACGGGTAGATCGCGGACGCGCCGTAGCCCACGAGGCACGCGTAGTCGTGCGGCGTCATGGCGTCGCCGGTCTCGACCACGATGTCGCCGCGCATGCGCAGGCCGCGCCTGATGAGGTGGCTGTGAACGGAGCCGAGCGAGAGGAGCGACGGCACGGGCACCTGCCCGTCCGGGACGCGGTCGGAGAGCACGATGATGTTCACGCCCTGGCGGACCGCGGCCTCCACCTCGTTGTTCAGACGGTCGAGTGCCTCGGCGAGCGCGTGCTCCCCGCCGTTGCGGTCGAACGAGGCAACGAAGCGACGGCAGCCGAAGCCCACCATGTCCACGTGCAGGATGCGGTTGAACTCGTCCTGCGTGAGGATGGGGGTCTTCAGCCTGATGAGGCGGCAGCTGCTGCGCTGGTCCTCAAGCGGGTTTCCGTGGTTGCCGAGGTACAGGATGGACGACGTTACGAAGTCCTCGCGAAGCGCGTCGATGGGCGGGTTCGTGACCTGGGCAAACAGCTGGTTGAAGTAATCGAAGAACGAGCGGGAGCGCCTGGACAGCACGGCGAGCGGCATGTCCGCGCCCATGGACGCTCCGGGACGCCTGCCCGTGACGGCCATGGGGCCGATGGCCTCCTCCACGTCGTCGAAATGGTAGCCGTGGCGCGCCAGGCGGATTGGCAGCGGCGTCTCGGCGTCGGCGGCCTCGCCCTCCTCGTCGCCCTCGGTCGCGGGCGCGAGGTCGTCCACGCCCAGCGTCTCCTGCGCGACCCAGTCGCGATAGGGCTTCTCGCGCGCAAGCGTGTCCTTGAGCTCGTCGTCCCACACGACACGTCCCTTGTCGGGGTCGACGAGGAGCATCTGGCCGGGGCCGAGAGAGCCGGCCTGGACGATGTCCTCCGGCTCGATGTTGCACGCGCCCGCCTCGGACGAGAGGATGAGGCGGTCGTCGCGCGTGACGTAGTAGCGCGCGGGGCGCAGGCCGTTGCGGTCGAGCGCCGCGCCCATGTAGTGGCCGTCGGTGTACGCGATGGCGGCGGGACCGTCCCACGCCTCGGACAGCATGGACTGGTACGCGCCGAACGCACGGCGCTCCTGGGAGAGCTGGGTGTTCTTGTCCCACGGCTCGGGCAGCAGCATCGAGACCGCGCGCGGCAGCGAGCGGCCGTTCATCACGAGGAACTCGAGCACGTTGTCGAGCACCGCAGAGTCGGAGCCCTCGCTCCTGATGATGGGCATGACCTTCTTCAGCTCCGCGCCCATCACGGGCGAGTACAGCTCCGGCTCGCGCGCGCGGACGCCGTTCACGTTGCCGCGCAGCGTGTTGATCTCGCCGTTGTGGATGATGTAGCGGTTGGGGTGGGCGCGCTCCCAGCTCGGCGTCGTGTTCGTGGAGTAGCGCGAGTGCACGAGGGCGATGGCCGTCTCGGCCCAGGCGTCGCCCAAGTCGCGGTAGAACGAGCGCAGCTGCGTCGCCACGAGCATGCCCTTGTACACGATGGTGTGGGCGCTCATGGAGCACACGTAGAACGTCTTGCCCGCAAGCGCGCCCTCCTGCTCGGCCATCTTCTCGACCACGCGGCGCGTCACGTACAGCCGGCGCTCGAAGTCCTGGCCGGCGGCCGTCGCCTCGGGCCTGCCCAAAAACGCCTGCACGATGTGCGGGCGGCAGCGGTTCGCCGTGTCGCCCAGGTCATGCGGGTCGACAGGCACCTCGCGCCAGAACAGCAGGGGCACGCCCTCCTGCGCGCATCCGTCCTCGAACACGCGGCGCGCGTCGCGGTAGCCCTCGGCGTCCTGCGGGAAGAACAGCATGGCGACGCCGTAGTCGCCCTCGGCCGGCAGGATGTGCCCCTCGCGCTGCGCCTCCCTGCGGAACAGGCGGTGCGGGATCTGGAGCAGCACGCCGGCGCCGTCGCCCGTGTTCTTCTCCAGCCCCTTGCCGCCGCGGTGCTCCAGGTTCATGAGCACCGCAAGCGCATCGTCGAGCATGGCGTGCGAGCGCTCGCCGCGAAGGCTTGCCAGCGCGCCGATGCCGCATGCGTCGTGCTCGTACTCCGGTCTGTACAGCCCCTGGGGCGCGTATCCCTCCCCGTCGCGGTGCGTCCGCGGCATCTGGGCGGCCTCCTGGGAATCATGGCCTGACATCGGGTCTCCTCTCGCCTGTGCCATGGGTGGCAGATGTGGTCCAGCCTAGTGTACGGCCGCCCCCACCCCGAAAGGCCCGATTGCCCAAATCATAATGGCTCCGACACGCTTGGGTAGCGCGCACGTAGCGCAATCGAAATACGCGCAGGTAGATTGGGGAGAAAAGCCGCGTCCTCACATGTAGGCGACGCAGCGGCGCAAGACGAGGGGGCCACGCGGGGCGCGATGGGGCGCCGCGACAGAAACGCGGGCGCGACCCCGTGGCCGCGCCCGCGAAGGCCGCTTCTATTCTCGCCCGCGGCACGCCGCGCGCTAGTCGCGCGGGGCGTCCATCCGCACGTCCTCCACGGGCGGCACGCTGGCCTCCTCGCCGTCGTCGTACGGGAACGTGGGCGCAAAGCCGTCCAGGAACTTGCCGGCCGAGAACGCCTCCGGGATGCGCACGGGGTAGCGGCCGGTGTAGCACGCGTCGCAGTAGCCGCACTCCAGCACGCAGCGTCTGAGCCCCTCGAGCGAGAGGAAGGCGAGGCTGTCCGCGCCGATGTAGTCGCGCACCTCCTCCACGCTCTTGCTTGCGCTGATGAGCTGGCGCTGCACGTCCGTGTCGATGCCATAGAAGCACGGCCACTTTACCTCGGGGCAGTTGATGCGCACGTGAACCTCCGTGGCGCCAGCCTCCTTCAGCATGCGGACGATCTGCTTGGACGTGGTGCCGCGCACGATGGAGTCGTCCACCATCACCACGCGGCGGCCGGCCACGTTGTCCGAAAGCGCGTTCAGCTTCATACGGACGCCCATCTCGCGCATCTCCTGCGTGGGCTGGATGAACGTGCGCGCGACGTATCGGTTCTTGATGAGGCCCTCGCCAAACGGGATGCCCGTCTGCGCGGCGTAGCCCTCCGCGGGCGGCATGCCCGAAACCGGCACGCCGATGACGAGGTCGGCGTCGACCGGGGCCTCGCGCGCCAGCTGGCGGCCCATCTCGTAGCGCATGGAGTAGATGGAGCGTCCGCGGATCACGGTGTCCGGGCGCGAGAAGTACACGTCCTCGAAGATGCACTGCGCCTCGGGACGCGGCTCGAGGCCCTGCTCGGACAGGATGCCGCCGTCCGATATGCGCACGATCTCGCCGGGACGGACGTCGCGCACGAACGTCGCGCCCACGATGTCGAGGGCGCACGTCTCGCTCGCGACGACCCAGCCCTCCGTGCCGAGCGCGCCGATGACCAGCGGGCGGATGCCGTTGGGGTCGCGAAACGCATACAGCGCGTTCTCGCGCAGGAGCACCATGGCGTAGCCGCCCTCGATCATCTGCATGGCGTGGCGTATGCCGACGCGCAGGTGGCCGGACTTCTTCGTGAAGTAGCCTATGAGCTCGCACGCCACCTCGGAGTCGGTCTCGGAGCGAAACGGCACGCCCATCTGCACCAGCTCGCGGCGGACGCCCGACGTGTTGACGAGCGTGCCGTTGTGCGCGAGCGCTATGGTGACGTCGTCTATGAGCGAGAAGTGCGGCTGCGCGGCGTCGAAGCCGCCTCCGCCCGCCGTGCCGTAGCGCACGTGCCCGATGGCGGCCTTACCGTTGAGCGCGGAGAGGTCGGCGTCCGTGAACACCTGGCTCACGAGGCCGCGGTCCTTGCGCACGAGCACGGACCTTCCGTTTCCGACGGCGATGCCCGCGGACTCCTGCCCCCTGTGCTGCAGGGCGTGCAGGCCGAAGTACGTGATCCTCGCGACGTCGCGGCCCGGCGCCCACACGCCGAACACGCCGCACTCGTCGTGGAGCGAGTCGTCCTCCCCCACGGTCGCCCGCAGGTCAAAGCGCTCGTCATAACCCATGTTGGTGGTCCCTCTCTGCCGTGCACGCGCACATGCCCCGTGTGCCGCCGCGCCGTCGCGCGTCGCCACGATTACTAGCACAGATTAGCGCTTTGCCGCCCCGGACGCCGCGCCGCCGGCGCGTGGGTAACAAAAAAGCAGCAGTCTCCTAGCGCAGCTGGTCCAGAAGCGGCCCGCCTTCGCCCAGGCGCCAGTGCGTCCAGCCGTTCAGCCCCGTCTCGTGCGCGCCGACCGACCCCAGGAAGCGCTCGTAGGCGGCGGTGGGCTCGTCGAACGTCTCGCCGGTGGCGAGCATGATCCTGCCCGTGGACGTGACGGTCGCGCGTCCCGGGTACATGGGGCTCACGCTCACGAGCACGTCGTCCATCTGCACGACGCCGGAGTCCACCAGGTCCTGCCACGTGACGGTCTTCACCTGCGCCGCGCGGCGCGACGGCCTGAACGCCTCGAGCGTGGCCGCGTCCATGTGCGGAAGCGGCCACGCGCCCAGGGCGACGTCAGCGAGGGCACGTCCGCGCGCCTCTATCTGCGTGGGGCCCCACGCCTGTGCGGCGATCACGTCGCGGCAGAGCGGCGCGTCCACGGAGCGACCGTCCGCATCGCGCGCGAGGCGCCCCTGCTTCTGCGCGAGGGTGCCATCCTGCAGGTCGTACGGGTACGCCGACGGCGCGAGGTTGCCGAGCGCGTTCACGCCGCGCTCGAACGCGAGCCTTGCGTCTGGGCCCAGCGCCTGCGCCCACGCGGGGTCCGCAAGCGCGCCCACGGGCATCACGTGCTCCACGCCCCAGCCCTCCGGCAGCGCGGACGCGTCCGCGGCAGAGCCCGGCACGCCAGCCGCGGCGCAGGCGATGACCGCGTCCTCGGCGGCGTCGTCCGGGGCGGCGCCCGCCGCACCCGCGGCGAGGCGTGCGTTCAGGCGCGCCAGCAAAAACGGCGCCTGCGCGAAGCCAAAGCAGTCGCGCGTCAGCAGCGCGCGGCGGAACTCTTCGTCCGTGGGGAAGCGGCGCGGGGTGCCCTCCTCCACAAGGAAGAGCGCCACGTAGGACTCAAAGTACTTCTCGCCCGCGCTGCGCACCGCCGCGAGCTTCGCCACAAGGTGGCGCAGGAAGTGCTCCTGCGCGCTGCCCTCGCAGTCGCACACCGCGCGACGCAGCAGGTACGACTCGAGCACGCCGAGCATGTCGGCCAGCTGCCCGCGCGTGCACTCGCGCCTGCGGCAGCTGCGGAAGAGCTCCAGCACGAGCGGCCGCGCCGCGCTGCCCCCAAGGCGCGCGATGCCCGCCAGGTGGAAGGACGTCCTTCTGGCCACGGGGTCGGCGTCGTCCGCGGCGGAAAGGCCCCCGCGCACCGCGTCCACGTAGTAGCCGGCGAAGTCCTTCAGCCTGAGGCAGAGAAATCCCATGCGGTCGTTCGCGTCGTACGCGTTCGCGCTGACGTAGCGCTTGAACACCTGGTACAGGTCCGCGCCGCCCAGGCGCTCCGGCGCGTAGGCCATCTGGAAGAAGCAGCGAATGAAGTCATCGAACGCGTCCTCGTCGGCCAGCGGCGCCAGCACGTCCTCGAGCGGCTTCCAATACGTCTGGTACGCCTGGGCCTGGCGGTCAAGCGGGTACTTCATGAGCACGAAGTTGCGGATGAGGTCCGCCGCGCTGAGGTCCTTGCCGGTGGAGTTCATGGACTCGAATATGAGCTGCGCGTTGTCGCGCCCCTGCGCCATGGTGACGGACACGACCTCGAGCCGCCGCAGCCCCTCCCACACGGTCGCCACGTTCGCGAGCGCGTCCAGCCGCCGCTCGAAGAGCGCGAGGTTGTCCAGAATCCGCGAAGGCCCCTCCGGCGCGGGGCGCGACGGATCCTCCAGCTGGTCGATCACGGCCCTGAACGTCGCGCGGTCACCCTTGGACAGCGTGAGCTTGTAGTGGTCGTCTCCGGAGCGGAACGGGTTCGTGAGGTAGCCGCTCATCAGGATCTCCTGGCGCGAGAAGGGCAGGCGCTCCTTTCCGTGGGCGTCCGCGTAGCGCGCGAGCGCCACCAGCAGCAGCGCTATGGTCGTGATGCGCTGCTGGCCGTCGATCACGGCGAGCGAAGCGACGCCCTGCGGCGAGGCGGTGCCGTCCTGCATGGTGACGATGGAGCCCGTGAAGTGCGTCTGCTCGCGCGAGCGCCCGCACGCCAGGATGTCGTCCCACAGCTGGAGGCACTGCTCCTCTCCCCACGAGTACGGCCTCTGGTAGACCGGCACCACGTACCGGACGTTCATCTCGCTGATGAGCCCCATGACCCTGCGTACGCCTGCGTCCATGCTGCGCTCCCCTCCTGCCGCCACGCCCGGCGACCCGGCGCGCGGTCGCGCTCTCCGGCGGCCTGCGGCGCCCCGACGGCCCCACTAACTGACAAAAGCGGCTTCTGTCAGCAAGTGATGCCCGACGGCCTCACAAACTGACAGGAGCGTGAGATAAGGACGCATTCTGTCAGAAAGTGGTGCCATCGCCAGCTCACTAACTGACAGGAGCATCTCCTGTCAGAAAGTGGTGCGCCACACAATCTCACTAACTGACAGAAGCACCTCCTGTCAGTTAGTGATACCGCGGCGGCCTCACAAACTGACAAAAATAGCTCCCGTCAGATAGTGGTACCACTATCTGACGGGAGCGGGCAATTCCAGGGTGCGGGGCACCACAATCTGACAGCTTCCACGCATCGCCGGCGTCACGCATCGCCGGCGCCACGCATCGCCGGCGTCACACGAACGCGCCACGCTACCCCTGTGCGCGCTTCGCATGGACGCGCGCCGTCGCAAGGCCGCGCGCAAGGCCGCCGTGCGTGGACGCAGAGAACGCGTGCGCGTCAGCCGCGCCTTCCGCAGCGTCGGCCTTGCCGTCCGCAAGCGAGCTCAGCAGCACGGCCGCGAGGATGAGCGCGCAGCCCAGGTAGCACTGGGGCGCCATGACCTCTCCCAGGAAGACGAACGACAGCACGGCGGAGGACACGGACTCGAGCGAGAAGAGCAGCCCCGCGTGGGTGGCGGTGGTGCGGCTCTGCGCCACCGGCTGCATCGCGAAGCCAAACGCGCTGCACACGAGGGCGAGCCCGAGCACGGCGCCCCACTCCGCGGGCGACTGCGGAAGCACCGGCCCCTCGAACGCGAGGTTGAACGCCGCGCCGAACACGGCTGCGAAACCCAGCTGGCAGATGCCCAGCAGCAGGGCGTCGTCGGAGTGCGAGAACGTGTCCGTCGCCACGATCTGCAGCGCATACACGGCAGAGCCCGCCAGGCACAGCCCTGCGCCGCCGCCAAGCGACACCGGCCCGCTCAGCGTGAGCAGCGCGAGCCCCGCAACGCAGATCCCGATGCCCGCGAGCGTGGCGCGGCTGGGCGCCCTGTGCGTGGCCACCGCGACGATCAACGGCACGAAGATGACCTTCGCGCTGGTAAGGAAGCCGGCGGTCGAGGCAGGCGTCGTCTTCAAGCCGTACATCAGAAGCCCGAAGAACACGCACAGCAGAAAGCCGAGCACGGCACCGCGCGCCACGACAGAGGCCGTCAGCTCGCGAAGCCTCTTGCGGAAGATGATCGCGACCGCGACGAAGGCGATGCCAAAGCGCAGCGCAACCATGCCAAACGGCGGGATGGAAGAGAGACCCACCTGCATCATGAGGTAGGAGCTGCCCCACGCGCACGCGATGGCCGCAATCATGAGGTCCGCCTGCCTCTGCGTCCAACCTGCGCCGATGCCTGCGCCGCTCGCGTTGCCCATGCCGCACTCCATTTCCGCGTAAGTGTTCGCGTGATAATTTTCGCCTTCCTTTTTTACGCGCCTCTCAGCCATTTGTTAACTTCATCTTTGTACTTGTATGCAGTACAATCTGTACTGGATGCACAGCGGGCGTGCCCCGGGCGAGAAAAGCATGCGCCCTCGCGCGGAGCATGCCCATCTATCAGGCATAGCATCGGAGGCACCCATGGCCGCAGGCATGGACCGCTACCAGATATTCCTGAGGGTCGTCGAGCTCGGCAACATCACACGCGCGGCGGAGTCCCTGAGCTACACGCAGTCCGGCGTGAGCCACGCCGTCCGCGCGCTGGAGCAGGAGTGCGGCGTCGCTCTGCTCACGCGCGGCAAGGCCGGCGTCTCCCTCACGGAGAACGGCCGTCTGCTGCTGCCGCGCATCCAGGCGCTCGTCAACCAGCAACGCGCGCTCGAGCAGGCCATACACGAGGTGAACCACGTCGTCGCCGGCACGCTGCGCATCGGCACGTTCACGTCCGTCTCCACGCAGTGGCTGCCCGGCATGATCGAGCGCTTCCAAAAGAGCTACCCCCAGGTGGAGTTCCAGATCTACGCCGGCGGCTACGAAGACATCGCGGAGCGCATTCAGGAGGGCCGCGCGGACCTGGGCTTCCTCACGTCCGTCGTGAAGAGCCCCCAGCTGAGCTTCCACGCGCTGCGCCGCGACCAGATGATGGCCATCCTCCCGCGCGACCACCCGCTCGCCGCGCGCCAGCGCGTGAGCGTGGGCCAGGTGGCCCGCGAGGAGCTCGTCATGCCCCTGCGCGGGTCTGAGCAGGACATCCGCGCGGCGCTCGCGGATTCGCCGAGCCCGCTGAACGTGCGCTACGCCCTGAACGACGACTTCTCCGCCCTCGCCATGGTTGAGCACGGCTTCGGCATCTCGGTCATGCCAGAGCTCATCCTTAGGAACTCCGCCTTCGACGTGGAGGTCAGGCCCTTCTCGCCCGCGCGATGGCGCACCATCGGCATCGCCACCCTGGACCCGGCGGGCCTCACGGCGGTTGCGCGCACGTTCGTGTCGTTCCTGACGGACCCGGACAACGCGGACCTCATGCAGTAGACGCGGGCAGTAGACGCGGGCGAGAAGAGCGCGGGCCCGCCGCGGTGGCGCGCGACCTATCCGCGGGCGACCTCGAACGTGACGCCGTCCAGGTTCTTCACGTGCACGCGTATGAGCGCGCGCAGGCGCGACCTCTGGGTGGCGTCGAGCGGCGCGCTCGTCCTCACCGTGGCGACCACGCGGCGCCTGGCCGTCGCGGACCCGGCCTCGCCCACGTACTCCGTCCCCACGCGGTATTCCAGAAGCGACGGACACACGGCGGAAAGCTCGCGCGTCGTCAGGCCAACCTGGTACTCGTCCACGTTCTGCGCGCCCGCGGCGCCGGGGCCCGTCGCCTGGCGCACCATGTCGGCCGTCGCGAGCACGCACGGGATCATGAACACGACCGTCGCCACAAGGATGAAGCGCTTCATGCGGCGCGAGAGCCGCTCCTCCGCGGCCTCCTCCTCCAGGGTGACCACGCCGTCCGGGCCCACCTCGCGGTGCAGGGGCACGCGCAGGATGAGAAGGACGATCTCTGCCGCCAGCGCTATGAACACCACGTTCAGGGCGAACTCGTAGAACGCGCTCGCGAAGCGTGCCAGGTCGCGCACGGCGATGCCGTAGCCCGCGGCGCACAGCGGCGGCATGAGGGCCGTGGCCACGGCGACGCCCGCGATGAGGGTGGACGGCTCCTGCCTGCGCGAGTTGCCCAGCCCGCCCGCGAAGCCGCCCGCAAGCGCCACCAGGATGTCCCACACCGTGGGGTTGGAGTTAGCGAGCAGCTCGTTCGTGACGCCGCTCAGGGGCGAGAGCACGAAGTACAGGGTGGACGTGGCAAGGCAGATGCAGACCTGCACAAGGAGGCCCACGAGCGCGTCGCGCAACAGGCGCACGTCCGCCGTTGCCACGGAGTACGAGATGGCGAGCACGGAGCCCATGAGCGGGCAGATGAGCATGGCGCCCACGATGCACTCCGTCGAGTCCGTGTTCAGGCCGATGGAAGCTATGAGCATCGCCACGATGAGGATGCAGAGGTGCGTGCCGCTCAGCTTGGAGCCGTTCACGAAGCGCCGGCGGATGTCCTGGTAGCTGGCGCGTCCCGCCCGCAGGTTGAACACGCTGGACAGCGCCCGCGCAAGCGGGTTCGCCTCCCGCGCGGGGCGCCGGCGCGCGACGGAACCGCCCGCCCGCGGCGTATGTGCGGCGACCGGTTTTGCCGCCGGCCCTCCCGACTCGACCTCGCCCATGCCTCGCCTCCATCGCCCCGGCGCGCAGGCGTCCGCGCGCCGCCATGTTCGTGGTCGAGGTGATTCTATCCCGTATGGCGCGGCCTAAACCGAGGGCGGCGCACTTCTCGCCCGCGTCGGTTGCCGGTGCCCCCACAGGCAAGAGGGACGCGCGCTGCCACGGACACACGCTGCGTTGCGCCGGCAACAGAATGGGTGTCGGCGGCGTCCTACACTGGGTGGTGCGGGCGCGTGCCCGCAGGCGGCGCGGGCCCGCGACGGGTCCGCCGGGCGATTGGCGAGAAGGACGGTGCGACGGCACATGCGACAGGAAGATGCGCGGCAGGCACAGGGCGAGTCGGGCGAGGAAGACCCGAGGTTCGCGCGTATATTCCGGGCGATCAAGGCGGACCCGCAGAACGAGTCGTACACGCAGGCGGGAATCGACCCGCTGTACACCGCGAGCGCGACCTCGCGCATCGTGATCATTGGGCAGGCGCCCGGCAGGGTGGCGCAGGACACGCGCATCCCGTGGAACGACAAGAGCGGCGAGCGCCTGCGCGACTGGCTGGGGATGGACGCACGGACGTTCTACGACCCGACACGGGTATCGATCATGCCGATGGACTTCTACTTCCCGGGCAAGGGCAGAAGCGGCGACCTGCCTCCGCGCAAGGGCTTTGCGGAAAAGTGGCACCCACGGCTCTTGGAGCTAATGCCGGACGTGAGGCTGACCGTGCTGATTGGCTCGTACGCCACGAGGCGCTACCTGGGGCTGAAGAGCTCCGCAAAGCTGACGGACGTCGTGCGCGACTACCGCTCCTACCTGCCGGAGCGCTTTCCGCTGGTGCACCCCTCGCCCCGAAACCAGATCTGGATGAAGAAGAACCCGTGGTTCGAGGAGGACGTGGTGCCGGAGCTGCGCCGCCGCGTGGCGGACGCGCTGAGCTGAGGGCCCGTCTGCGGCACCCGCACGCGGCAACCGGCTGTGGCAACCGGCTGCGGCACGGCGCGGCGCCTGCTAGAAGGACGTGCGCAAGAGGGCGAGAAGCGCCTCGTCGGAGCGCACCTCCGCATCCGGCCGCACGCGGGCGCCTTCCGGCACGGCGCGGCGCCTGCGGTTGAGCCACACCACGCGCATGCCGGCCGCGCGGGCGCCCACCACATCCGTCTGGAACGCGTCGCCCACGTATAGTGAATCCGCCGCGCGGGCGCCCATGGCAGAGAGCGCCGTGCTGAATATCGCGGGGTCTGGCTTTGCTACGCCGAGCGCGTCCGAAACGAACACGTGCTCCGGCCGTATCCACCTGCCCAGGCCAAGCGCGCGCCACTTGTCCATCTGCCTTTCCGGCGTGCCGTTCGTAACGATGCCCACGCCGTGGAGCGCATGCTCCAGGCACCAGTCCAGCGCGGACGCCATCGCGGAAGAGAGCACCATGCCCGCGTCGTCGCGCGCGGTGTAGGCGCGCTGGAGCCTGAGGGCGCACGCCTCATCCACGTGCACGCCAAACTCCGCCATGGTGCGCTGCATGCGCCGCACGTACATGGCGTCCGTCGGGCGCTCGCCGGCCGCGTACGCCGCAAACACCTCGCCGGAGCGGCGGCGGCTCGCAAGGTACAGGCCCTCAGCCGTGGCGCCCGGCACTTCTCCCAGCACCCTTCGCACGGCACGTGCGAAGGGCAGCGCCTGGTCGTACAGGGTATCGTCCATGTCAAACAGAATCGCGTCCATGCGCCCACTGTAGCGCGCGGCTAAACGTCCGCGCAAGCGCCTTGCGCGGTCCGAAACGCCGCCGAAAAGGCCCGGGTGCCAGCGCGGTGACGCACGCCCTCCGCGGGCGGCGCCGCACCCCACGCACAGGGGCAAACAGCCACCAGACAACCCCAAGACGCGTCCGGCGCGGCGCCATTAAGTACAATGGAGGGAATGCGAGCGGCCGTCCCACGGCAGGTGCCGGGCGCGTTGGGCCGCCAGAACCATAGATCCGATAAGGGGAATGCACATGGCTACCAAGAAGAGGACCTCCTCCACCGCAAAGTCAGCCGCAAAGGCGTCGCCCAAGACCGCCGCGAAGCCGGCGCCCAAGGCATCGGCACCCGCCTCGGCACCGAAGGAGACCGAGGAGCCCAAGGCCGCCGCGCAGCCGGCGGCAAAGCCCGCCGCAAAGGCCGCCGCGACCCCGAAGCCCGCATCCCCCAAGCCGGCAGCAAAGCCGGCTGCGAAGCCCGCGGCAAAGGCAACCCCGGCTGCAAAGCCTGCTGCAAAGGCCGCCGCGAAGGCGGAGCCCAAGCCAGCTGCGAAGCCTGCTGCCGCCGCAAAGCCCGCGGGCGAGAAGAACGAGGCGAAACCGGCCGCGAAGGCCGCCGTCAAGCCCGAGGCAAAGAGTGCTCCGAAGGCCAAGACGGCACCGAAGCCGGCCGCGAAGCCTACGCCGAAGGCGGCTGAGAAGCCCGCTCCTGCGGTGAAGCCAGCGGCGAAGGCACCCGCGAAGACCGAGTCCAGGCCTACGGCGAAGCCGGCCGCAAAGCCTGCCGCCAAGAAGGCCGAGTCCAGGCCTGCAGCGAAGCCGGCCGCAAAGCCTGCCGCCAAGAAGGCCGAGCCCAAGGCTGAGGCAAAGCCTGTCGAGAAGGCGCCCGCGAAGGTAGCACCCAAGGCGGCCCCCGCGCCCAAGGCTGCCCCAGCGCCCAAGGCTGAGTCCAAACCCGAGGCAAGGCCGGCACCCAAGGCAGAGCCCAAGGCTGCGGCCAAGCCAGAGCCGAAGGCCGCGCCGGCACCAAAGCCGGAGCCCGCTCCTCTCCCCCAGCCGCGCCGCTCCATCGCCTTCATCGGCTCCGAGTGCTACCCGTTCGTGAAGACGGGCGGCCTGGGCGACGTGATGTACGCGCTGCCGAAGGCCCTCGTGAAGCAGAACTGCGACGTGAAGGTCATCCTGCCGCGCTACGCCTGCATCAAGCAGGAGTGGCAAGAGAAGATGGTGTACCGCGGGGCGTTCGACATGGACCTGTGCTCCGACGGGCGCAGCTTCTACGTGGGCATCATGGAGTACGTGGACGATTCCGGCGTGGTGTACGACTTCATCGACAACCAGGACTTCTTCAGCTATGGCGACCCGTACACCAACCTGGTGGACGACATCCCGCGCTTCTGCTACTTCAGCAAGGCCGCGCTCGCCGCGCTCAACTTCCTGGACTGGACGCCAGACGTGATCCACTGCCACGACTGGCAGGCGGGGCTCGTGCCGCTGTTCTTGAAGACCATGTTCCAGAACACGGAGCTCGGCCGCTCCAAGGTGGTCCTCACCATCCACAACCTGCGCTTCCAGGGCAAGTACAACATCCCCACCATCAAGTACTGGACGAACCTGCCCGACTACGTCTTTAACGAGGGCGCGCTGCAGCAGGACTGGACCGAGGCGAACATCCTGAAGGGCGGTCTTGCGTACGCGGACATGATATCGACCGTAAGCGGCACCTACGCGCAGGAGATCCAGAGCCCGGAGTACGGCGAGGGGCTGGACGCGCACCTTCGCTACCACTCCTGGAAGCTGCGCGGAATCGTGAACGGCATCGACGTGGACATCTGGGACCCGGCGCGCGACAAGTTCATCGCGGCGCCGTACGACGGCGGGAACGTGATCGAGCGCAAGCGCGAGGACAAGCGCGCCCTGCAGGAGGAGCTGGGCCTGGAGGTGGACGACGGCAAGATGATCCTTGGCCTGATATCGCGCCTGACCGACCAGAAGGGCCTGGACCTGGTGAATGCCGTCATCCCCGGCCTTGTTGACGGTAACACGCAGATCGTGCTTCTGGGCACGGGCGACGCGCAGTACGAGGACTCGTTCCGCTACTACGAGAACGCGTACAAGGGCACCGTCTGCTCGAACATCATGTACGACGAGGCGCGCTCGCACCAGATCTACGCCGGCGTGGACGCGCTCATGGTTCCGTCGCGCTTTGAGCCCTGCGGCCTTACGCAGCTCATCGCCATGCGCTACGGCACCATCCCCATCGTGCGCGAGACCGGCGGCCTGAAGGACACGGTCGAGCCGTACAACAAGTTCAGCAACCAGGGCAACGGCTTCACGTTCGACCGCTACGACGCCGGCCTTCTGTACGACGCCGTCAACCGCGCGAAGACGCTGTTCTTCACGAACCGCTTCTGCTGGGACGAGATGGTCCAGCGCGACATGGCGAAGGACGTGAGCTGGGAGAAGTCCGCGAAGCAGTACCGCGACCTGTACCTCGAGCTGACGCAGTAGCACGTCCGCACGGCGGGCTCGCGCACAAACAGCCCAGGCCCAACCAAGGCTGACGGCACCACATGGCCCGGCTCCCCGACGCAGAGGTCGTCGCGGGGGCCGGGCCTCGCTTTGCGCGGGGCGAGAAGCGCGTGGCCTACGAGGCCGCCGGCGCGCCGGGACGGCCGTCCTTCTCGCCCGAGGGCACGCCGGCCGCAGGCGCGTCGTCCGCAGGCGCGGCGTCGGCCTCGCCCGGAACCACGATGGCGCCCGTGCCCTCAAGAAGCGCCAGGCAATCCGGGTAGGTGAAGCGCGCGCCCTGCACGCGGTTGCGCAACAGGCTCAGGCGGTAGCCGCGGGCGCCCGTGAGGTCCGCCCGCTGCATGCGGCAGTCCGCAAAGCCCGTGCCATAAAGGTCGCAGCCGCGCAGGTCGCAATCGCGCAGGTCGCACGCATCAAAGCGGCTCTGGCGCACGGCGCTGCCGGCAAACGAGCTTCCGCGCAGGTTCAGGCCGTCGAACGCGTTTTGCTCCAGTCGGCACGAGCGCACGCCGGCAAGCGCGGAGCCGCCCCTGTCCTCCGGCCACCAGAGCGACCAGTCCACGCCCACGAGCTCGCAGCCCTCGAAGTCGCAGGCGCGCAGGAAGCTGTTCTGCGAGCGCGGGTCCGCAACGCGGCATCCCACGAAGCTGCACTCCTCGAACGTGCATCCCCCAAACGAGCACCCGTCCGCGACGCAGCCCACAAACTCGCAGCGCAGAAAGCGCTCGTGCGCCACGATCTGCCCCACGAGCTCGACGCCCTGAAAGCGCCTTTCGCTCACGACCTTTTCCCTCATGCGACCCCTGGCTGCCAGATTCCTGCAAACGATGGAAACTATAGCCCATGTCCGCATCGTCCCCAAGGCACGGCGTCAGGTTTTTGGCCCATGCTCGTGTTGTAGGCGAGCGCTCACAGACTGAAAAGAGGACAGCATGCCAATAGCAAGAGGCCGCGAGGAGGAGGTGCGGCGGGAGGCCCGGCGCCTCGTGGACACGTACGGCAACCTCGCCATGCGGCTTGCCTACACCTACCTGGGCTCGCGGCAGGACGCGGAGGACGTGAGCCAGGACGTGCTCTGCAAGCTCATCTGCAGGCAGAGGCCGTTCGAGAGCCCGGAGCACGAGAAGGCGTGGGTCATACGCTGCACCGCGAACGCCTGCAAGGACGAGCTCCGCAGCGCCGCGAGGAGCCGCAACGTCGCCCTGACGGCGGCGGGAGAGGTCGCGGACCAGTCCGCGCAGGTGGAGGAGCTGGTAGAGAAGAGCGAGCTTCCCGGGCGGGTGACCGCCGCGGTGATGCGCCTTTCTCCCCCGTACCGCGAGGCGGTGTACCTGTACTACTACGAGGGGATGAGCATCAGGCAGATGGCGCGGGCCACGGGGGCGACGGAGGCCGCCATCACAAAGAGGCTGAGCCGCGCCCGTGCGGAGCTGCGCAAGAGCTTGGAGGAGAAGAGCGATGGAAACCACGATGAGGGCGTATCGGGACGAGATGGATCAGATCTCTCTTTCTTCCGCACGGAGGAGCCAGATGGCACAGGCCGTGGCCTCGGCCGCACTTTCTGCGACTGACGCCACGCAGGGCGAGAAGGACGGCGCAAGCCGCCCGGACATCCGCGGGAAGGCGGCGTGCGCGCGCAGGCGCCCGAGGTTTGCCGTTGCGGCCGTCGCGGCCGGCTTCGCGCTTGCCGTGGGGCTGGGCGGCTACGCCTACGCAAGCGGCCAGCTGGTGAGCGTGGCAAGCGCCTTCGACGACGTGTTCCTGGGTTCGACGCCCCCAACCAAGGTAAAGAACAAGGTCGGGCGCCCGGTGGACGCGGTCGCCACGAGCGACGGCGTGACCATCAGCGCAGACGCCATCATGGGGGACGAGCACAACTACGCGGTGGTCTACAGCATCCGCCGCGCGGACGGCAAGCCCCTGGGTAAGGTGGGCACGGGCGCGAACGGCACGCTCACGATCGACGGCAAGACCCTGCAGGCAGACTTTGACCAGAGCGTGGACGGCACGTCCGGCGCAGGCGGAGAGAGCTACTTCTACGACGCGGACCCCGGCGACAACGCCATACAGATGGTCACGAAGATGACGACGGACACGAGCGTGATCGGCGCCACCATGAGGACGAGCTTCAGGGGCATCACCCTGCAGGACAGCGACTACCACACTGCCGGCACCATCGCCATGGGCAGCTGGGACCTCAAGTTCAAGCTCAACTACCAGAGCGACTCCGTGGGCCTCAAGCCCGCGGGCACGCTCACGGTCGCCGGCACCGGCGGCAGCGTGCGGGGCGTGAGCGTGTCGCCCATCGGCATCACGATCGACTACACCGTAAACGACACCGAGAAGGCACCCGCAAGCGGCAGATGGTCGCCAAAGTACCTGGACCTGGGCGACATCACCGTCACCATGAGGGACGGCACCACCATGACCGTGCCCTCCGGCGCGGCCAGCTCGAGCGAGAAGGACGGGAAGACCGTGGTCAGCATGGGTTCCTTCTTCGACAGCGTGATCGACCCAGGCGACGTTGCGTCCGTCAGCTTTGCGGGCGTCACCGCGACGGCGTAGCGAGCAAGGCGGCGGCACTTCTCGCCCAGCGGCACCGCCGCAAGACAAAGCGCAGCCAAGGCCCCGTCGGACGTTCCGGCGGGGCCTTTCGCATGCCGCGCGTGAACGTGCGTAGGGGATGTAGACTGTCTGGAGGCGAGTGCCGCCGCCAGTGCTCGAGGCGTTTGAGGCGTTGCGTGACTCCGACGTTTTCCCAGCTAGATGCCCAAGGCAACACACACTTGCGCGCATGGGGACGCGGCCATTGGGGGCAACCGCCACATGCAAGCACGCCTTTCTTGCCACAAGGCCCACCGTGGGCGAGCGTGGATGCCGAGGAGGTACGAAATGGACTTTGGCGATCAGATACGCGGCCTTCGTCAGGGCGAGGGCCTCACGCAGGAGCAGCTCGCGCAGCGGCTCATGGTCACGAGGCAGGCGGTCTCGAACTGGGAGCGCGGCAGCAACCTGCCGGACATCGAGACGCTCATACGCATCGCCACCACGTTCGACGTATCCCTCGACAGGCTCATCCTCGGAAGGGAAGGAAATGGCAGGATGGACGAGAAGATCAAGACGAACGAATCTCAGGACGCTCGGGACGCACACGGCGGCGCAGAAAGCGGCAAGCTTGCCGAGAAGCTGATCCGCGACGGGAGCGAGGGGCGCCGCGCGCGCACGAACATGGCGACCGTGGCCATAGGCTGCGCCCTCATGGTCATGGGAGCGCTCTGCATGTTTGTGAAGGCGAACTCCGTGGAGTACGTGGACGCGGCGGGCGTGCTGCACGAGAACTTCTTCCTCGTGCCCATGGCGTGGGCGTTCTTCCTGGCGGGACTTTTGACCGTGGTGGCGGCCGGCGTGTCGCGCCTGGCGCGCGCCTCGAGGGAGCGCCGCGGCTAGAGGCGAACTACCAGATGCCCATGACGTGCTGCATGAGCAGGCTCGCGCCGGTGATGCCTGCCCAGCACACCGCACCCAGCAGGATCGGCTTGCCGCCGGAGCGCACGAGCTTGACGACGTTGCTGTTGAGGCCGATGGCGGCCATGGCCATCACGATGAGGAACTTGCTGAGCTCCTTCACCGGCTGGAACAGGCCCGAGGGGGCGCCGGCTGCAAGAGCGACCGTGGTGACGACGGACGCGATAACGAAGAAGAGTATGAACAGGGGAAACGCGCGCCTGAGGCTGAAGCTCTGCGCGCGGGGCGCGTTCTTCTCGCCCGCGGCGCCTTCCGCGGCAGCGGCGGAAGCGGGAGCCTTGGCGCGGCGCAGGGCGAGCGCCAGCGTGATGGGTATGATGGCGAGGGTGCGCGTGAGCTTGACGGTCACGGCCTTGTCGAGCGTCTGGGAGCCCAGGTGCCACATGCTGTCCCACGTCGCCGCGGCCGCGGTGACCGAAGACGTGTCGTTTACAGCGGTGCCCGCGAAGATGCCAAAGGGCCCTCCGCTGGTGGTGCTGAAGCCAATGGCCTTGCCCAGCAGCGGAAAGAGGACCGCGGCCAGCACGTTGAAGAAGAAGATGACCGATATGGCCTGTGCAACCTCGTCGTCGTCCGCGCCAATCACGGGCGCCGTGGCCGCGATGGCCGACCCGCCGCAGATGGACGAGCCTACGCCCACGAGCGTGGAGATGTTGGACGGGATGCGCAGCACGCGATGGAGGCCCCACGCGATGGCGAGGGCCGTCGTGATGGTGCACACGATGATCGGCAGCGACTGCGCGCCCGTCCTCACGACGACCGCCAGGTCCATGCCAAAGCCCAGCAGCACCACAGCCGCCTGGAGCACGTACTTGGACGTCCACCTGATGCCCCGGTCCGCCGCACCCTTGCGAGTCCAGACGAGCGCGACGACCATGCCGGCGAGTATCGCGAAGACGGCGCCGCCCACGACGGGGACCGCGCGGCCCGCCAGCCACGAAGGTATGGCGATGGCCAGGCAGGCCAGTATGCCGGGCAGGATGCCCCGGACGCTCTGCAGGTTCTTGTGCATGTGACTCCTTGCGTAGATTGCGTGTCGCCGCGGGGCGACCGGACGCGAGGATTCTACGCGAGGCATGACTGAACGTAAACTTATATATGATGATGTATCGATAACGTTGCGTTATGGTCATGGCGGATAGGAGAAGGACGTGCTTGACTTTAGGGTGAGGACCTTCCTGACCGCATGCGACACCCTTAACTTCACGAAGGCCGCAAAGGAGCTCTGCATAACCCAGCCGGCCGTGTCGCAGCACATCCGCTACCTGGAGCAGGAGTACGGGGCACCGCTCTTTGTGCACGAGGGGAAGGCGACGCGCCTGACCGATGCCGGGGCCCAGCTGCGCGACGCCATGCGGCAGATGGCGACGGACGAGGCCCGCCTGCGCGATCGGCTCGCGCGCGGAACGGATGCGCCCAGGCGCGTGTCGTTTGGCGTGACCATGACCGTGGGCGAGTACGCAGTCGCGACTCCCCTGGCCGCGTACCTGCACCGCCATCCCCAAAGGAACGTAAGCGTGACGCTGGGGAACACCCAGGCGCTGCTCGAGCGCCTCGACGCCGGCGACATAGACTTCGCGCTGGTAGAGGGAAACTTCGACCGGAGCGGGCGCGGCACGCTGCCGTACTCCACGGAGGACTTCGTGGCGGCGTGCGCGGAGGGCCACGAGTTTGCGCGCGAGCCGCGCACCCTGTCAGACCTGCTTACGGAGCGCCTTGTGGTGCGCGAGCGCGGGTCTGGCACGCGCGCGATACTGGAGCAGAGCCTTGCCCTGCGCAACCTTCGCGTGGAGGACTTTGCGCGCCGCGTGCAGGTGGGCAGCATGCACGGCATCATCCAGCTGCTGCGCTGCGACTGCGGCGTGTCGTTCCTGTACAGAACGGCGGTCGAGAAGGACGTGCGACGCGGCTCGCTGCGCCTGATAGACCTGGAGGGGTTTCCGCTGCGGCACGACTTCGCGTTTGTCTGGAACGCCGGCAGCGTCTTCGCGGACGATGTGGCGCGCACGTGTGCGGAGCTGTGCGAGCTGGGGCGCCGCGGGAGCCAGCGGGGACGCTAGGCTCCGCGCGGCGCCGGCAAGCGCTACAGCTGCGCGTCGATATGCTGCGCGAGCATCTCCTTCGGCATGCCGCCCATCAGCTGGTCCACGACCTTGCCGTCCTTGATGATGAAGAAGCTGGGGATGCTCATCACGTTAAAGGCGGACGCAAGCTCGGGCTGCTCGTCGGAGTTGACCTTTCCCACCTTGACGCGGCCGTCGTACTCGCCTGCGAGCTGCTCCACCACCGGCATCATCGCGCGGCAGGGGCCGCACCAGTCCGCATAGAAGTCCACCAGCACGGGGACGTCGCTCTTCAGCACCTCGGACTCGAAGTTCTCCTTCGTGAACCTGTACTCCATGGTAGCTCCTCTCTTTGTGGCGCCTTGCGCCTTGGTCGTTGAGACCACTGTACGTGGTATATTCTCCTGAGCAAGTACGCAGTTTGGATATACGTGGTAAGGAAAGACTGACCATGGCAGCTACCAGCAAGAACGTGGACCGCACCACCGCGGACGCAGCTGTGAAGAACTTGTCGCCCTGCGCCGCGAGCGCCGACCCCAGCGTCACGGGGTCTGGCTGCGCGCTGCGCCGCGTGCTCGACGCGGTGGGAGGCAAGTGGAAGATCCTGCTGATCGTGGCGCTCTCGCAGGCGAACGAGCTGCGCTACGGCGAGCTGCGCCGCCTGGTGTTCGGCATCACCAACACCATGCTGGCAAGCTCGCTCAAGGAGCTCGAGGCGGACGGCCTGGTGCGGCGCACGCAGTACGCCGAGATGCCGGTCCGCGTGGAGTACAGCCTGACGCCGCAGGCGCGCGAGCTGGTGCCCATACTCATGCAACTGAAGGACTGGGGCGAGAAGAACCTGTAGCCACGGCGGAAGGCAGGTGCCAGACCAAGCCGGCGGCCGACGGCGCGCGAGGCGCGGCGGCCGACGCAGACGTCAGCGCGGGCCAGCCCCGGCCCTGCTCCCCCGCATGCGCGGCAGCAGAAGCGCAAGCGCCACGGCGGTGCCTGCGGCCACAAGCATGCCACCGACCACGCCGACGGACGCGACGCCCAGCCGAGCCGCGGCAACGCCGCCAAGCGCCGTGCCGCCACCTATGCCCAGGTTGTACAGGCCAGAGTAAATGGCCATGGCCACCGTGGCCTCCTCCGGGCGCACAAAGTCTATGAGCACCGCCTGGAACGCGATGCCGTAGCCCATCTGGCACGCGCCCCACCCCACGAGCGCCGCGACCATGCTTGCCGGCGACGCCGCCGCAGGCAGCAGCAACAGAAGCGCGGCGGACTCGCCCAGGAGGCTCGCAGCCAGAAAGACGCGGCGGTTGCCGTCATACAGGCGCGAGAAGAGCACGCTTCCCAGCAGGCCCGCGCAGCCAAACGCAGAAAGCGCCAGCGTGACGCCGCGCGCGGGAAGGCCAGCTACGCGCAGCAGGAACGGCTCCACGTAGCTGTACGCCGCAAACTGTCCCGCCGCCAGGAAGACCACCACCACGTACAGAGTCACGAGCGACCGGTTGCGAAAGAGCCCCGGCAGCTGCCACAGCCTAAAGCGCTCCCCCGGCCCCATGGACGGAAAGACCACCGCAAGGTAGGCCAGCGTGGCGACGGACGCCACACCCATGGCGGCAAACGTCATGCGCCAGCCCAGGGCAAGGCCGATGGCGCGCCCCAGCGGCATGCCCACGATCTGCGCGACGGAGCTCCCCGTGGCCACGAGCCCGATGGCCGCAGACGACGCGCGCGGGTCCACCACGCGCGCGGCCACCACCATCACCACGGCCCAGAACACGCTGTGCGCGGCCGCCACCACCAGGCGCGCCGCCACCAGCAGCCAGAACGTGGGCGCCACGGCGCACAGGAACTGCCCGGTCGCAAACAGCGCCAGAAGCCCCAGCATGAGCCGCCTGAACCCCACGCGGGAAGCCAGCACCATGAGCGGCAGCGACATGAGCATGACGCCCCAGGCGTAGACCGATATCATGACAGCGGCACCCTCCTCCGCAAGCGAGAAGGACGCGCCAATGTCCGTGAGGAGCCCGATCGGAACGAACTCCGACGTGTTGAACACGAACGCCGCGACCGCGAGTCCCGCGAGCGCCAGCCACTGCCTGGGCCGGATGAGCCCGTCCTTCTCGCCCGCGGCGCGCCCTGCCTTGCCACGCGCGCCGCCCCTGTCAGATGCCGCCATCGCACTCCCCTCGCCTTCCGTAACGGAACGTCCAGTCTAGCCGTTCGGGACGATGCGCGATGACGGGACGACGCCATGCGCGGCCCTCACATTTGGCACGATAGACATCGCATTTTTGACACCGCAACTACCAGCGAAAACGACCATTCACCGACGACGCTGACCGTTTTGGGAACGCTCGGCGGGCCGTTGGGTAAGAGATGAGCACTGTTGCCAACGCGGCCATGCCGCAGGAAGGAACCCGCATGGACATCAAGAAGGTAACCGTCGCCGGCGGCGGCGTGCTGGGAAGCCAGATCGCGTTCCAGAGCGCGTACAGCGGATACGACGTCACCATTTGGCTGCGCACAGAGGCCTCCATCGGCCGCTGCCAGCCAAAGCTCGACTACCTGCACGCAACGTACCTCAAGACGCTCGACGCCATGAAGGAGAGCCCGGCCGCCTACGCATACGGCCTCATGCCACGCGAGGACGTGACCCCGCAGAGCTGCGAGGACGCGAAGGCCAAGGTCGAGGCGGCCTACAAGGGCATCAGGCTCACCACGGACTGGGACGAGGCCTTTGGCGACGCGGACCTCGTGATCGAGGCCGTGGCGGAGAGCGTGGAGCAGAAGGAGGCGTTCTACACCGAGCTCGCGAAGCACCTGCCCGAGCGCACCATCATCGACACCAACTCCTCCACGCTGCTGCCCTCGCAGTTTGCCGAGGCCACGGGCCGTCCGGAGAAGTTCCTGGCGCTCCACTTCGCAAACGAGATCTGGTCGCACCCCACGGCGGAGGTCATGCGCCACGCCGGCACCGGCGACGAGGCGTTCGAGGCCACGATCGCGTTTGCCGCGTCCATCCGCATGATCCCGCTGCGCGTGAACAAGGAGCAGCCGGGCTACCTGCTGAACTCCATGCTCGTGCCGTTCCTGAACTCCGCCGAGGCCCTGTGGGCCAACGAGGTCGCGACGCCGGAGGACATCGACCGCGCCTGGACGCTGGGCACGGGTGCCCCCGCCGGCCCGTTCCGCATCCTGGACATCGTGGGCCTCACCACGGCGTACAACATCGGCATCATGGACCCGCGCTCGAAGGACCCCAACACCGTCCAGGGCAAGATCACGGCAAAGCTGAAGGAGAAGATCGACCGCGGCGAGCTGGGGCTCAACGCGGGCAAGGGATTCTACGAGTACCCGAAGCAGTAGCCTGAGCGAGGCGGCTTCCCAAGCCGTGCCATGCCTGTACAAGGGGGCGCCCCGGACTGGATGCGAACGTTCCGGCCGGGGCGCCCTGCTCTTCTCGCCTTCTTCGCAAGCGCCATCACGCGTCTCACAAACACAACATGCGGTATGTAGATGGCTTCACGCCTCTACTTGTGCCAGCTTTATTGCTACTTGTTTGGTAGCATTTAATGAGGGGCGACGCCCCATGATGCAGACGAGACGACGCGCCGGCATGGCGCGCTGACAGATGGGAACACGACTGTGGTAACGAAGCGAGACGGAAGGGTCGAGCCCTACGACAGGCGCAAGATCGGCGACGCCATGCAAAAGGCGCTCGCGGAGGTGGGCGACGGCGCGGCGGAGGACGCCGGCGCGCTCGAGGCGCTGCTTGTGGCGGTGGAGGCGCGCCTGGGCTCCAACGACGCGCAGGACGTGGAGTCCATACAGGACCTGGTGGAGCGCACCCTGATGGAGAGAGGCCACTACGACGCCGCGAAGGCGTACATACTGTACCGCCACCGACGCTCGGAGCTCAGGGCCGCGCGGCACGCCATCTGCGAGCTCGCGTTTCCCCGCGCCCAGGACGCGGCTGCGGGCGAGGGCGGCGCGTCCTTCTCGCCCGACGGGACCGAGGGCATGTCGCGCGCGCTCGACGCCGTGCTGGACGGGGTCTCGCGGGAGTTCGACCCCGCGACCTATCCCCTCTCCGCGCTCGCGTCGAAGTTCGCCGGCTTCGCGAAGTCGTCCATGGGCGCGGACGAGCGGGCGGACGCCCTGGTGCGGGCCGCCGTCGAGCTCACGAGCGCCGAGGCTCCGGAGTGGTCGCACATAGCGGGCAGGCTTCTGGCACTTGTGGCGGCGTGGCGACTTCGCCGGCAGGAGCGCGCCCGCGGCATCGACGGCCTGTACGAGAAGCTCCGCTACCTCACGGACCAGGGGCTGTACGGGTCGTACATGCTGGAGGGCTACACGCGCGGCGAGATTGAGCTCGCGGCAACGTGGATCGACGACGGACGAGACGACCTTCTGGACTACCCCGGCCTCGACCTGCTGCTGAAGCGCTACGTCGTGTGCAGCCACGACCACGTGCCGCTGGAGTCCCCGCAGGAGATGTTCATGGGCATCGCGCTGCACCTGGCGCTCCGCGAGAAGGCGGACGTCCGCATGGGGTGGGTCCGGCGCTTCTATGACATGCTGAGCCGTCTTGAGGTCACCATGGCAACGCCGACCCTCTCCAACGCGCGCAAGCCCCACCACCAGCTTTCCAGCTGCTTCATCGACACCGTGCCCGACAGCCTTGAGGGCATCTACCGCAGCGTGGACAACTTTGCCCAGGTGTCCAAGTACGGCGGCGGCATGGGCATGTACCTTGGCAAGGTGCGCGCCAAGGGCGGCAGCATCCGCGGCTTTAGGGGCGCGGCCGGCGGCGTCGTGCGCTGGATACGCGTGATAAACGACACGGCCGTCGCCGTGGACCAGCTGGGCGTGCGCGCGGGCGCCGTCGCGGTGTACCTGGACGCGTGGCACCGCGACCTGCCCGAGTTCCTGCAGCTGCGCACCAACAACGGCGACGACCGCATGAAGGCGCACGACGTGTTTCCCGCGGTGTGCTACCCGGACCTCTTCTGGCGCATGGCGCAGGAGGACCTTGACCAGCCGTGGCACCTCATGTGCCCGCACGACATCCTGGTGGCGCGCGGATATGCGCTGGAGGACTACTTTGGAGATGAGTGGGAGCGCCGCTACCTGGAGTGCGTGGCCGACCCGCGCATACCCAAGCGCACCGTCACGGTAAAGGACATCGTGCGCCTGGTGCTGCGCAGCGCCGTCGAGACGGGCACGCCGTTCGCGTTCATGCGCGACGCCGTGAACCGCGCGAACCCCAACCCGCACGCCGGCATGATCTACTGCTCCAACCTCTGCACCGAGATCGCCCAGAACACGAGCGAGATCCAGAGCGTGAGCCAGGAGGTCGTGACGGAAGGCGGCGACACCGTGATCGTCACGACCACGCGCCCCGGCGACTTCGTGGTGTGCAACCTCGCGAGCCTCTCGCTCGGGCGGCTTCCGGTGGAGGACGACGCGTACCTGGCGCGCACCGTGCGGACGGCCGTGCGCGCGCTCGACAACGTGATCGACCTCAACTTCTACGCGCTGCCGTACGCGAAGGTCACGAACCGCCGCTACCGCTCCATCGGCCTTGGCGTATCCGGCTACCACCACATGCTCGCGAAGCGCGGCATCGGCTGGGAGACGCAGGCGCACCTCGACTTTGCGGACGACGTGTTCGAGCGCATAAACCGCCATGCCATCGAGGCGTCGTGCGAGCTCGCGCGCGAGCGTGGCGCATACGAGAAGTTCGAGGGCTCGGACTGGCAGACGGGTGCCTACTTCGGCAAGCGCGGCTACACGTCCCCGGCGTGGCGCGAGCTCGCCGCGCGCGTGGCAAAGCACGGCCTGCGCAACGCCTACCTCCTCGCCATCGCCCCCACGAGCTCCACCTCCATCATCGCGGGCACCACGGCCGGCCTCGACCCCGTTATGCGCAAGTTCTTCCTGGAAGAGAAGAAGGGCGCCATGCTACCGCGCGTCGCGCCGGAGCTCTCGCCCGCGACGTGGTGGTACTACAAGCCCGCGCACTACATCGACCAGACGTGGAGCATGCGCGCGGCCGGCGTGCGCCAGCGCCACATAGACCAGGCCCAGTCCGTGAACCTCTACATCACGAACGAGTACACCATGCGCCAGGTGCTGGGCCTCTACCTCGAGGCATGGCGCGACGGCGTGAAGACCATCTACTACGTCCGCAGCAAGTCGCTCGAGGTGGACGAGTGCGAGAGCTGCTCAAGCTAGCGGGCAAGGGCAGCCGGCACGCCCTCTCCCGCCGGCACGCAGCGCGACGACAGGCACGACCACACACGAAGGGAATACCATGCAGCACACAGATGCCACGCCCCTCTCGCCCAAGGCGCTCTTCAACCCCGATGGCGACACGGACGTGCGCCAGCGGCGCCTCATAGGCGGCAACACCACCAACCTGAACGACTTCAACAACGTGAAGTACGCCTGGACCACGGACTGGTACCGCCAGGCCATGAACAACTTCTGGATCCCGGAGGAGATCAACCTCTCGCAGGACGCGAAGGACTACCCCAACCTCACGCCCGCGGAGCGCACCGCGTACGACAAGATCCTCTCGTTTCTGGTGTTTCTGGACTCGCTGCAGACGGCGAACCTGCCGAACGTGGGCGAGTTCATCACCGCGAACGAGGTGAACCTGTGCCTGCACATCCAGACGTTCCAGGAGTGCGTGCACTCGCAGAGCTACTCGTACATGCTGGACACCATCTGCAGCCCCGAGCAGCGAAACGACATCCTGTACCAGTGGCGCACCGACGAGCGCCTTCTGGCGAGAAACACGTTCATCGGGAACCTCTACAACGAGTTCCAGCGGCGGCGCGACGCACCCGCGCTGCTTCGCGTGATGATGGCGAACTTCATCCTGGAGGGCGTGTACTTCTACTCTGGCTTCATGTTCTTCTATAATCTCGCGCGCAACGGCAAGATGCCCGGCAGCGCGCAGGAAATCCGCTACATCAACCGCGACGAGAACACCCACCTGTGGCTGTTCCGCAACATGATCTTGGAGCTGCAGAAGGAGGAGCCGGGGCTGTTTGCGCCCGAGGCCATCGAGGACCTGCGGCAGATGCTCATGGAGGGCGTGCGCCAGGAGGTGGCCTGGGGCACGTACGTGATTGGCGACGACATCTGCGGCCTCACGAGCAAGCAGGTAAGCGACTACATCCACTACCTGGGAAACCTGCGCTGGAGCTCCCTGGGCTTCGGCACGCTGTGGCCGGAGCACACGCAGGAGCCGCCGGACATGGCGTGGGTTTCGCAGTACAGCGACGCGAACATGGTGAAGACGGACTTCTTCGAGGCGCGCTCGACCGCGTACGCAAAGTCGACCGCGCTGGTGGACGACCTGTAGGCGACGGGCGCCGCAGCGCAAGCGCCCACCTTGCGCCTAGGCGAGAAAAGCCACCTCACAGCGCGGCGGGCAGCGCGAGGACGGGGGCGCGTCCTTCTCGCCTACCTGCGCGCCCTGCCCTCAAGCACCAGCATCAGCACGCCGAGAAGGGCGATGGCCACGCCGCTGATGCCAAACCAGACGTTCACGCCAAGGGCCTCCGCCACGGGAGACGCCACCGCAAGGCCAATGGGCGTCGACACCATCGAGACGATCTGGAACGCCGAGAAGGCCCGGCCAAGCTTCTGGGGAGCGATGCTCTTCTGCATGTACGCCACAATAGGCACGTCGTAGCAGGTGGCCGTTGCCCCCATCGCGCCGCAGAGCACCACGAACGCCACCCAACCGCCAAGGCCTCTGGGCAGCAGGCCGCAGGCGAGGCACGTGGCACCCAGCGCCACCGTCGCCCAAAACGACGCCCGCACCTCGTTTTTGAAGTTCGCCTTCGCAACCGCGAGGCCGGCCACCAGCATGCCAAGGGCCCAGCTCATCTCGACGAGGCTCCCCTCGAAGGCGCCGAGCCCAAAGAAGTCGCTGGTCATGAGCGGATAGAAGGACGAGAGCGGCATGAAGAACACCATGAACACGAAGAGCGAGACGATGACCTGCGTAAGCGCGCGGTCTTCCCAGAAGACCGCAAGGCCGTCGCGCAGCTCGCGGATGGGGTGGAGCTTGGGGCGCTCCCCCTGCGCGCGGTGGTCGGGAACGGGCACGACGCCAAGCGTGGCGGCCGCGACAAGCGCGCCAGCGAGGTCCGTCACCAGGATGACCGGCAGCGGGAGCGCCGCAAACAGCAGGCCGCCAACAACCGGCCCCAGGATGTACGAGGCGCTGCTTACGGCCTGCGACATGCCGCCCGCCTCCGTGAGCGACTCTGCCGGAACGATCTGCGGGACCATGGCCTGCATCGCGGGCGCCTGGAACGAGGTCGCGGCCGCGCGGGCGGCGAGAAGTGCGATGACCGCGGCGACCGAGACGCCCCACGAGCCCATGGCCAGGGCGAACCCCACGGCCATGATGCCGGCGGCGACGTCCGAGGCAATGCAGACGAGCTTTCTGTTGTGGCGGTCGGCCACGATGCCCGCCGCGGGCGAGAGGACCGCGCCCGGCAGGAACGCCGCGAGGCCCGCCACGCCCATCGCCGCGGGGGACGCGGTTGCCTGCGCGAGGTACCAGATCAGCGCGAACTGCACGGCGGAGCTTCCCACCTGCGACACGGCCTGGCCCGCGAGGATGGTGTAGTACGGACGCCGCCACGCGCCGCCCTGCGGCACCTTGGCCTCCCGCTCGATACCCTGCTCGCTCACGCCGCCACCCGCCTCTCTTCGCAAAACGATAAAGGGCCGTGACTATAGCATGCGCCGCCGGGGGCGTCCAGGGTGGGTAGGGCGCCGTCAGGCGGACGGGCCGCAGCCGCCAGGCAGGCGCCCGCCAGCCGAAACGATGCCCTTCGCACGGCGCGTCCGACCTAGAATCAGGATACCCGCGTCCCTTCAGGAGGAGTCATGCAAGACAACTACGAAGCCCTCAACAGCCCGTTTTCCATCGGCAAGGTCCAGATCAAAAACCGCTTCGTGATGGCGCCCACCACCACGGGCGCCTACCTCGCGCCGGACGGATCCTTCAGCAAGGAGGGAATCGAGTACTTCGTGCGCCGCGCCCAGGGCGGCATGGGCCTCGTGCAGACCGGCGCCCTCATGACGGACTACAAGATCGACGAGCCCGGCGCCCTCGGCCCCTCGTTCATGGCGACGCCCGCGTCCCGCCATGCGTTCGCGGTAAGCTCCGCCGCCCTTCTCGCCCGCCTCGAGGCGTATGGCGCCAAGATGTTCATCCAGATCTCCGCTGGCCTCGGGCGCAACAGCGTCGGCTCCTATGGCCCCAGCGCCAACCCGTACTTTGGCACCACGGACAAGATGAACCCGGTCCTCACGACGGAGGACGTGCGCGAGAAGATCAAGATGATGGTGGACGCGGCCCGCGTGGTACAGCAGGCGGGCTACCCCGGCGTCGAGCTTCACGCCATACACTGGGGCTACCTGCTCGACCAGATGGCGTCCTCGCTCACAAACCGCCGCACGGACGAGTATGGCGGCGACCTGCGCGGCCGCATGCGCATGTGCACGCAGATCGTCCAGGGCATCAAGGAGTCGTGTGGCGACGACTTCGCCGTAAGCGTGCGGCTGGGGCTGAAGGCATACGTCAGGGGGTTCAACCAGGGCTCGATCGACGGCGAGGGCGAGGCCTACCGTACGCTGGAGGAGGGCGTCCAAATCTGCCGCATCCTCGAGGAGGCCGGCGTGGACGCGCTCGACGTGGACACCGGCACGTACGACAGCTTCTACTACGCCTGCCCGCCCACCTACGTCCGCCGCGGCTACATGGAGGAGCTCGCGCGAGCCGCGAAGGAGGCCGTGGGCATCCCCGTCATCTGCGGCAGTCGCATGGGAGACGTGGACGCGGACGAGCGCTGCATCGAGGAGGGCGCCTTCGACGCCATCGCCATCGGCAGGCCGATGCTCGCCGACCCCGACCTGCCCAAGAAGATCGCCATCGGGCGACCGGACAAGATCCGTCCCTGCATCGCGTGCAACCAGGGATGCCTGCTCCGCCTGTTCCAGGGCCTGCCCAGCGGCTGCGCCGTGAACCCCCTCGTCGGACGCGACAAGGACTACGCGCCCACGCCGGCGCTCGCGCGCAAGAGCGTCGTGGTGGTGGGCGGCGGCGTCGCCGGCATGGAGGCGGCGCGCACCTGTGCCATGCGCGGGCATCGCGTCACGCTGTTCGAGAAGAGCGACGACCTCGGCGGGCACCTCATCAGCGGCGGCGCGCACGACTTCAAGGGCGAGGTGCGCGAGCTCAACCTCTGGTACCAGGGCGAGCTGGAGGACTGGGGAGTCGACGTCCGCATGGGCGTCGAGGCCACGCCTGAGCTGGTCGACGGCCTTGCGCCGGACGCCGTCATCCTGGCGAACGGCTCCTCCGCGGTGATGCCGCCCATCCCCGGCATCGACCACCCCAAGACCCTCGGCTGCATCGACGCCCTCCTGCACGAGGAGCGCGTCGGCCAGCGCGTCGTCGTGGTCGGCGGCGGCCTCGTGGGCTGCGAGATCTCGCTCGACCTCGTGAACAAGGGTCACGACGTCACCATCGTGGAGGCGCTGCCGTCCATCCTGAGCTCCGGCCCGGCGGTGCCGCTGCCGAACGCCATGTACCTACGCGACGCGTTCGCCCACCACGGCACGCCCATACTCACGAGCACGCGCATCTCCTCCGTGACGGACGCGGGCGCCGTGGTCCAGGGACCGGACGGCGTCAGGACGCTTCCCGCCGACACCGTCGTGATTGCGGTGGGCTTCAGGCCCAACCCGTCCCTCGCGCCGAGCCTGCGCGGCCACGGCTACGAGGTGTTCGAAATCGGCGACGAGCGCCAGGTCGGCAACATCCTCACGGCCATATGGGACGCGTACGAGGTCGCTCACACGATCTAGCCAGGGCGCGCCGTTGCCCGGCTCATGCGCGCCACACGTAGATTTGATGCTTTTTCACAATATGCATTGATATATTTTCTATATGTATGAAAGCAATGGAATTGGAGGTATTCATGTCAGGAAAATCGGCCAGAAGACTGCGCAAGGAGCGCGAGGGATGCTTGGCGAACCACAATGACCTCCAGACAAAGGCCGTTGGTGCGGCAGCCGCGGCCGCCCTTGCCATCGCCATCGCACCTGGAGTGGCACAGGCGACCGAGGTGCCGACGGGCGAATCTCCGGAACAGGCGGCAACCGAGACAGTCGTGCCAGTCGCGGCAGAGAACTCCTCCGAGGCCCCGGCGGCACAACCCACGGCTTCCGAAGAACCTACGGCAACGATAGCGACAACCCCCGCGCCCGACTCCACGGCTGCACCCGCCTCCATGCCCGAGACGCCAGTATCGCCTAACGTGAGTGCGCCTACCCCCGCGGATGGCGACACGGCTGCAGCAGACCCCGCACAGACATCGACATCAGATTCGATTGAGCAAGCCAGTGAGGCAGGTGCCGAACAAGCATCGTCAAGTCAGACGACCTCAACGGCCGTGTCACAGGTCCCTCTTGCCAGCAGCGCCCCCGCAAAGGCGCCTGCCGAAGAAGCTGTTGCGGAAGTAAATGGCACCACCTACTCGGATATCGACAAGGCAATCGAAGACGCGAAGGAGGGCGCGACCGTCACCCTCCTCAAAGACGTAAGCCCCGCCAAGACGTTCACGAAGAGCCTTACCTTCAAGGGCAACCACACCCTCTCGTATGACGTCTACGGCTGGTACTATACGGGCGACATGGTGATTGACGGTGCGACCCTTGTAGTGAACTCGGATGCCAACCGGGTGAAGGCGGACGAGGATCAGAAGTGGCTCGTTATGTGCCTTAAGGGGTCGCTCAACGCAATCAATGGCGGCAACATCAGCTTCTTCTTCGACGGCTCCACCGGCGCAAAGTGCGCCATCTACGCAAACGGCGGTGCCACCATCGTAGTGGACAATGGCTCGTTCTTCTCGATTAACAGCCAGAACACAAAGGGCGTGGTCGGACAGGGCATCCAGCTTGATGAGACTGCCGGAACAGGCATCTTCGTAAAGAACGGATCGAGCTTCCTCATCGATGGCACTAACCGCGGCTACGTAAACTCTCCCATTGTTTACGTGGAGAACTCCACGTTCACGGTGCAGAACTGCACCAGCAACGCCTCGAACGGCGGTACGTTCACCGCAATCAATTCCGACATCATGTTCGTCAACAACGCCGGTCATGGCCTCTCTACCGCCGACGCCACGTTCGACAACTCCACGCTCACCTCGAGTGGCAACGGATACACGGGCCTGCACGTCCGCAAAAACCTCGTCGTGAAAAACGGATCCAAGATCGACGTGTCCAACGGGAACGGTTGGAATTCCTGGGATGCGGACCTTTTCTCCGGCATCCGCCTGATTCACAACGCCGACATCGACGAATCCTCGGAGGTGCGCGTGGCGCACAACGTCTCCGTCGGAATTCGCGCAAGCGACCCGAAAGCACATGTCAACTTCGCACCGGGAGCCAAGCTCAGCGTCATCGACAACGGACGCCTGACCGATGGATCGCACGGTGAGGAGGCAGGCAGGCAGTTCACCTCCAATGGCGGCGGCATCTGGAACGCCGCTGACATGACGCTGCCCGAAGGAGCTGCAATTTACAACAACGACGCCCCAATCTCAGGCGACGACATCTATTCCACCGGAAGCATTGCCTTCCCCAAGGCAGTCAAGGCACGTCTCGACGGCGAGCAGAACAACGTGTGTACCGACAAGATTGACGGCTGGTACGATGACTCCGCCAACAATCGTTGGGTGGGAGACATCCCAGCGAAGGGAACGACCGACGACATCCACGCCAAGTCGGTCAAACCCGGAGCGTACGACGTTACAGAGGATACTCCCCTCGCCATCAAGGCTGCTCACACCTACGAAGACAGCCTCATATACGATAAGAACGCAGACGATGCCACAGGAGCCACGGACCCCAGCAATGGCTCGTTGGATGAAGAGGGCCACTGGGTTAAAAGGGTAAGCGTTAGGAAGAACGGCTTCATCCGTGCTGGATACAGGTTCATCGGCTGGAACACGGCTGCCGACGGTACTGGTGACTGGTATGGAGTTGTGGCAGCAGATTCCCTGGCAGCTAAGAACTCTCTGGATGTATACGAGCTCTTGGACGGCAAGGGAAACGACATCCTGTACGCAATCTGGGAAAAACTACCAGAGCCACCTACCCCAACCCCGAAGCCACAAGCGACACCGAAGCCCGCAGCCGTCAAAGCTTCCGTAGCCACATCGAAGTCAGCTCTTCCAAAGACAGGTGATACCTCTGGAAGTGCGCAGGCCGCTGGCATCCTCGCGCTGATTGGAACGGCTCTTGCGGGGCTTTCCAGGACAATAAGGCGCAGCAATCGCGCGGAGTAGCTCGAGGTTTACGGAATAAGCCATCACGGTAGCAGCAGTAGTGGGGGCGTCCAGTTGAGAAACCGGACGTCCCCATACAAATGTTCATAAACAATCTTATTAAGCTACGGCAGCGTCAGTCATCTATCGGAGCTAAAGCCAACATGATGACAAAAAAGAGAGACGCGACATTTCGAGAGGACTATCTAGGACAAATCGAAAGGGATGCAAGTTATCCGGCCTGTCTCCAGCAGAAAGTTGCGAGCATCCTTTCCGCGCCCGTTCTGTCTACGAGAGCCCATACTCCTCGAGCAGGCTCCTCAGCTTTTCTGGATTGTCCTCGGCCTCGAAGAGCTCATTCCCGCGACCATCGGACGCAAGACGATACGCCAGCTCTATGCCCCTAGCATAGCCTTTATCGTATTCTTTTGCATAGCCTTCAACGTAGCCTTCGGCATAACCTTCAGCATAGCCTTCCTCATACCCCTTGTTGTAGGCGTCAGCAAGTTCGTTGCGGTACTTCTCGGACCAGAGCATCCTCAATACCTTCCTCATCTACGCCTCTTGCACAAACCGCATACAGCGCTGCATATGCTTCGGGCAATGTCATGACCAAGCAATCCACGCAACACTAGAGTCCATACTCCTCGAGAAGTCGCTTCATCCTCTCCGGGTCCCGCATTGCCTCTTCGAGCTCCTGCTCGCGACCATCCACCATAAGTCGATGCATCAACTCAACTGCCCTTGAGAAGCCCTTGGCTTTACCTTCGTCGAAGGCGTCTGCGAACTCGTTTCGGTATTTCTCGGACCAGAGCATCCTGAATCGCCTCCACCCGGGATCGTCGCGAAAGCCGCACACGGCGTCGTCCACGCTTCGGACGAAATCGCTACCAATCACATTATCATCCCGCAGGTAGCTCATGAACGCGTCGAATCCGTCACCGAAGTCACCTCTGGTGCCCTCCGCGTTCACGAACACTATGCTCGTCCCATCCCCCAGCGGCTCGCCGTCCTGCTCGCACAACCGCAGGTAGTCGTAGCGCTTCCACCCCCGTCCAAACGGGTCGTGAGCGCAGATGAACAACACAATGACGTTTTCCGCGTCGCCAAAGCGTTGGCCTCGGTCCAAGACGCTCGCGTCCACCAGCGAGAGGTACCTGCGCGCCCTTCGCGCAATGTCCGGGTCTGCGCCGTTCTGCATCTCCACGTCGTAGACGTTGCCGTCGACGTCCCGTACCAGCAGGTCCACTATTCCAGCCCGCGACGCTGGGCCAAAGTCCACAAGCTCCTGCCGCTCGACCATCCTGAGGTCCCTCACCTCGATCCCAAGGAGGACCTCCACCAGCCCACGACAGAGCCCCAGGTCCTGGAAGACAGTCCCGAACATGAAGTCGTCCGTGATTCCCATCGTGCTGAAGTCCAGTTCCTCACGCATCCCACGCCCCTCTCGTCGCGCCAACAGTGGGGGCATGATACAAAATCGGACTTGCATCTACTTCGCATGCGTCTGGCGGAAGTCTTTCCAAATCCAGCTGTGGAGAAATTATTAGGACAAATTCCTGTTTACTATCAGGCTCCAATCAGGTATAGTTCCACTAACAAGAAATTGTCCTAATAAAGGCTGAGCCCAACGGGACACGACAGAAAGGATCCAACCATGGAGTCCAAGCTCAACGCCCTTCTCGCCAACCTCACCGTCGAGTACCACAAGCTCCAGAACCAGCACTGGTACGTGGCCGGAAGTGACTTCTTCCAGGCACATGCCCAGCTCGAGGAGCTCTACGACGGGCTGCTCCCCGCCATCGACGACGTTGCGGAACTCCTGCTGCAGCTGGGCGGAAAGCCCATCGCCTCGCTCGCAGAGGTCCTCTCCGCCGCCGACATCTCTGAGCGCGCGGACGAGCCGCTTGCAAGTGCCGAGGCCTTCGCAAGCGTACGCGAGGACTTCTCGCGCCTCCTCGAGCAGGTATCTGCAATAAAGGACGAGGCGGACGCGGAGTCCAACCACCTCGTGAGCGCCAAGATGGACGAGTACATCGCCAGCCTGTCCAAGACGCTGTGGATGCTTCGCCAGCAGGCGGCATAGCCTCGCAAGGCCGCAGGTGGACGGGTAAGTTTCCATCATCAACTCTTAGGAGCGCCAATAGCGCGAAAAGAGGGCGGGAGGCCAAGCAACATGCCGGCCTCCCGCCCGATTTTCCTACCCGTGACTGCGATCGCCACGCTCCGCACATAGGCGCGCCCGGCCTACTTTCCCAGCAGCGCGTTGTACGCCGCCATCGTGTAGTAGTTGTACGGCTGGTTGAAGTGCGGCAGGAAGAACACGTCGAGAAGCGCCAGGCGATCTATAGTGACACCCTCCTGAATCGCGAGCGAGAACATGTGGATGCCCGCGCTCATGTCGTAGGTAGACGCCATCTGCGCGCCAAGCACCTTGCGCGTGGTGCCGTCGTACACGATGCGCACCTTCACCTCAGGGTTGGCCGTCTCGACGAACGTCGCCTTCTGCACCTGCGCAAAGTCGCTCACCCGCGCGTCGTAGCCAGCAGCAAGCGCCTTCTTCTGCGTGAGGCCCGTCGCAACCATCTTCAGGTCGTAGATGCAGATGCCGGAAGACCCCTGCACGCCAATGCCGTCGATCGCGGTGCCACAGGCGTTGTGGGCGGCCACGATGCCGGAGCGCACGGCATTCGTCGCAAGCGCGATGTAGGCCGGCTCACCGTCCGCCGCGTTATAGAAGCAGCTGGAGCAGTCGCCCGCCGCATAGACGCCGGGCTTCGACGTTTCCTGGTGATGGTCCACCAGCAGGGCCCCGTTCTGCATCATCTCGAAGCCGACGTAGCGGAACATCTGCGTGTTCGGCCTGAACCCGATGCACACGCATACCATGTCCGCCTCGTGCGTGCCCTTGTCGGTCACCACGCGCGTCACCTTGCCGCCCTCGCCCTCGTAGCGCAGGACGCGCTCGCCAAAGGCGAGGCCGATGCCATGGTCTGCCAGGTTCTTCTCCATAAGTGCGCTGAACTCCGGGTCGAAGTTGCCTGCGACGCACGTGTCCATCATGTCGATGAGGGTCACGTCGCGGCCATTGCGCTGGAAGGCCTCCGCAAGCTCCACGCCAATGTAGCCGGCGCCCACCACCGCCACGCGGCGAATCGCGGGATCCTGCAGCTTGCGAACGACCTCCTCCGCCTGCTGGAAGAGCTTGACGCGCTGGATGTTCTGGAGGTCCATCCCCTCGACGGGCGGGATTATGGGCTCGGAGCCGGTGGCCAGTATCAGCTTGTCGTACGGCTGGTCGATGGTGGTACCGTCCGCCGCGACCGCGTGCACCACGTGCGCGTAGTAGTCGATCGACTCCACGCGGGTCTCCATATGGACGGTCGCGCCCTTCGCCTCGAATCCCTCCTTCGTCTGGTAGAACAGGCCGTCCGGTTTGGAGATCTGTCCTCCGATCCACAGCGCCATGCCGCAGCCCAGGAAGCTGATGTTGCTGTTCTGGTCGAAGATCACGACCTCGTTTTCCGGGTAGTTGTCCAGGACGGTGTTTGCCGCGGCGGTACCCGCGTGGTTTGCGCCGACGATGACGATCCTGCTCATGGTGGTGGTCTCCCTCCGTTGGCGCGGCAGTGGCCGACGCCGCCAAGACGTAGGCGACGCCCGGGGTGACGTATGGCCATCCCGACTGCCGCCATAATTGCTACCATATCAATAGCATTTATGGGAGGAGACGTCTAGCGCCATCCGACAGGCGGCGCTAGACGCGCGTCATGCGGGGCAGATACTGCCACGGGCGTCGGAACGGACGCCGCCGCACTACCGCACCTCGTTGCGCTCGAAGAACTCCTGCGCGTTCTGGTAGAACATGCGCCGCGCGAGGTCCGTCCCAAAACGCGATGCCACGCGCGAGAAGAACGCGGGAACGTCGTCGCAGCGTGACAGCCAGGCGGGGGTGTCAGACCCGTCGAAGTCGCTGCCAAGGGCGAGGACTTTCTCGCCCCCAAGGGAAAGGAAATGGTCGATGTGCCTGCTGAGCTGGTCAAACGTCACATCCTTGCCCGCAGGCACGTCCGCAATGAACGCACGGTAGTAGTTGATGCCCACCAGTCCGCCGTGGTCGCGGATCTCGCCAAACTGGGCATCCGTCAGGTTTCGCGGGTGCGGGCAAACGGCACGACTGTTGGAGTGGGACGCCACGAACGGCCGCGTCGCCACGTGCAGCAGATCCGCAAAACCCGCATCGTTCAGGTGGCTCACGTCCACCACGATGCGGCGGCCTTCCAGGGCACGCACAGCCTCGCGACCGAAGGCTGACATGCCGTCGACCGTGTCGTTGCCAGACGCGATGTCGTTCTTACCGTTCCACGTGAGCGTCAGCATCTTCACGCCATCCGCCGCAAGCTCGTCCACCACGGAAAGGTCGCGCCCGATGGGAGACCCGCTCTCCACCGTGAGCATCGCAGCGACGCTTCCCCACGCGTGGGCCGTCTGCGCGCTGCGGGCATCCTCGGTGCGCGCGAGGCTGCACGAGTTCGCTGCCGTCTGCCGCTTGAAGTAGTCCCTCACGTGGCGATAGAACTCCAGCGGCGTGTATGGTGTGTGCGAGAGGTCGTCCGGCACCCACACGGCATAGCATTGCGTCCAACCCCCGGGCGCCGCCTGGGCCATGCGTCCCGCCGCCAGAGCGAGGTCGTTTTCGACCATGTCTCCGCCAACGGTATTCGAGAGCTGCGTCGCGAACGGCTCGACGTCCCTCATGCACAGCGAGTCCAGGGTGTCGCAATGCAGGTCGAACACCCTCAGCCTGCGCAGTTCGTCCTCCACCTCGGGACTCTGGCGTTTCTCGTCACTCAGCGACATGGCGCTCCCTTCAACGTGCCGACCGCTTGCAAATGTAGCACGACACCCCCTAGGCACAGCCCCGGCTTGTTAGAGGTAGCGGCCAGTAACGGAGCGCGTGCACGCCTTCGCCCCGAGGGGCGTTCCCGAGTACACGATCTCTCCTCCCGCCTCTCCTCCGCCGGGCCCCATGTCGATCATCCAGTCCGCGTTCGCGATCATGTCCAGGTCGTGCTCGATCACCACGACGGTCGCCCCATGCGCCACCAACGTGTCGAGCACTCCCTCGAGAACCTCCACGTCGTGGGGGTGAAGGCCGATCGTGGGCTCGTCGAACACGAAGAGCGCATCAGTCTGGTCGCGGCCCATCTCCCCCGCGAGCTTCAGTCGCTGAGCCTCGCCTCCGGAGAGCGCAGGCGTCGCCTCGCCAAGCGTCAGGTAGCCAAGCCCAAGGTCGTGCAGCACGCCAAGCTGGCCACGAACCTTCCTGAGAGATTCCACGCAGGATAGCGCCTCGTCGATGGTCATCGCCATGAGCTCGGGCAGGCTGTGCTCGCGCGGAGCGGGGGCATCCTTGCGAGCACGTGCGAGCGCCCTTCTCACCTGCCACGCCGCGCCAGAGAAGCGCGACCCGCGGCAGTCCGGGCAGGTCACCTCGACGTCCGGAAGAAACTGCACGTCAAGCGATATGGTTCCCGTTCCGTCGCATGTGGGACAACGCAGCGAACCGGTGTTGTACGAAAAGTCGCCCGTCCTCAGCCCGCGCGCCTTTGCATCTGCGGACTGCGCGAAGGCGCGACGGAGCTCGTCCATCACGCCGGAGTACGTCGCGACGGTGGAGCGGACGTTCGCGCCAATGGGCGTGGAGTCTATGCGGTGCACCCTCTGGATTCCGTCCGCGTCGAGCGACCTCACCTGCGGCGGCAGCGGCTGCCCCTGCGAGCTTGCCGCAAGGCCCGGCACCAGGCACTCGAGCACCATCGTGGTCTTGCCCGATCCAGAAACTCCCGTCACCACCGTAAGCGCGCCCCGGGGAATACGGACGGAAAGCGGACGCACGGTATGTACCGCCTCCGTCTCCATCGCAATCGCGCCCCGCGAGAAGAGCTCCTCCTCAGATCGGACGGCACGCAGGCGCTTCGGCTCTGTGGCCAGAAGGTACGGGGCGATGCGCGACGACGGACTGCCCTCGACCTCGGCGACGCTCCCCTGCGCCACAATCTGACCTCCGTCGGCACCGGACCCCGGCCCCACCTCGATCAGGTGGTCCGCATGCTTCAGCACGCGCACGTCGTGGTCCACCACGACCACCGAGTTTCCGTCCGCGAGAAGGTCGTCCATAACGCCAAGTAGCCCCTCCACGTTCGCGGGGTGCAATCCGATCGATGGCTCGTCCAGAACGTACAGCACGCCGGTCGTACGATTGCGCACGGCACGCGCAAGCTGCACCCTCTGACGCTCCCCCGTGGAGAGCGTGCTTCCCGCGCGGTCGAGCGAGAGGTATCCAAGCCCCAGTTCCTGCAGGCGCGCGATGGGCTCGTCCAGCGTAGCGATCACCACGTGCGCCATCGGCCTCACCTCCTCGGGCAGGCTCGGCTCCACCTGCGGAAGCCATGCGGCAAGCTCGTCCAGGGTCTTCTCGGTCGCCTCCGCCAGGTTTATGCCAAGCACCTGCGGGTCGCGCGCCCTTGCGGAAAGACGCGTCCCATGGCAGTCCGGACACGGCCCCTCCTTAAGGAACCGGGCGATGCGCTGGTAGGCGCTGTCGGTCTTTGCCTTCGCAAGCGCGTTCTCGACGGAGCGCGTCGCGGAGTAATACGTGAAGTCAAGCTCGGTGGCGGTGTTGGAGCTCTTCATCGGCACCACGACGTGGCGCTTCTCCGCCGGCCCATGAAACACAATCTCGCGCTCCTTGGGCGTAAGCTCCCGGAAGGGCACGTCGGTGCGCACCCCCATCTCGCGGCAGACGTCCTTCATGAGCGACCACATGAGCGTGCCCCACGGGGCAACGGCACCCTCGTCTATCGTCTTCGAATCGTCAGGCACAAGCGTCGACTCGTCCACCACGCGCATGATGCCGGTGCCTCCGCATGTGGGGCAGGCACCGTTGCCGTTGAACGCAAGATCCTCCGCCCCCTGCCCATAGAACGAGGCCCCGCACACGGGGCAGACCATGGGCTTCTCCAGCGCGACGTTCATCGACGGTGGCACCCTATGCCCATTAGGGCAGGTATACGAGCCAACGCGCGAGAAGAGCAGGCGCAGCGAGTTCAGAACCTCCGTCATGGTGCCAAAGGTGGACCTCACCCCGGGCACGGGCGGGCGCTGGTGCAACGCCAGGGCGGCGGGAACGTACTTCACGAGGTCGACGTCCGCACGCGCCGCCTGCGTGAGGCGACGCCGCGTGTAGGTGGAAAGCGCCTCGAGGTAGCGACGCGAGCCCTCCGCGTAGAGCACCCCCAGCGCAAGCGAGCTCTTGCCCGATCCGGACACCCCTGCGATTCCCACTATCTTGTGCAGCGGAACCCTCACGTCAACCGAATGCAGGTTATGCACCCTGGCGCCATAGACCTCGATCTCCTCTGGAATGCGTGCAACCATACCCAGCCACCAATCCGCCCGTACGTCTTTCAAACGATTGTAGCGTACGAAATGGATTCGAACAAGCGTTCGTTTCAATTTCTCGACGCAAAGGGGAGGGCCGCGCATGGCGGCCCTCCGGCAAGGGAAGCCGTTCTTCTCCCCCGCGGTCCCGCTGTCGCTACCAACGCAGCGACAGACACGTGATGGAGCCGTCGATCTTCTCGAACTCCGTCATCTCGACCTCGATGATCTTGTGGCCCCAGGCCTCGAGCTGCGCCCTCACGCGCGGGTAGCCCTTCGCCATCACCACGTAGTCGTTGATGCGCACGCAGTCCGCGCCGTACGCCTCCTCCTCCGGCACCTCGAATATGTTGAACTGCCCGCACCGGTAGGCCGGCTTCGTCTTGAACTCGCCGCTTACCAGCAGATTTCCGTCCTCCACGTACGTTCCGCCCATCTTGAGGTGCAAGATGTGCTCCACGGGGACCCGCTCGGCGGTGTAGCCCCACTCCGCAAGAAAGCCGCTAAACTGGCGGAATCCCTCGTCGTTGGTGCAGCGCGAGCGGCCGACGGCGCCGCGCTGCAGGATTACGTGCGCGACGTGCACTGGTCCCTGGACAACGTGAGGTTCGCGGCCTGGTAGCGAGGGCAATGTAGATTCTGACGCCCGCAGGGCCCCAGACGCCCCTGCGGACAGACGGCGCGAAGGATGGCAGCACGCACTTCTCGCCCATTCAGCATGCACTTCTCCCCTAGCCAATTGAGGAGAAATCGTTTTGCTTGCTTTCGCGCTTGCCAGCACGGCGCGTTTGCCATAGAGTGTTATCCCGTCGCGTCGCGACGAGCTATTCGGGCGTTTAGCTCAGGGGGAGAGCGCTTCCCTGACACGGAAGAGGTCAGAAGTTCAAATCTTCTAACGCCCACCACACATTCGCAGCCCAGAGGCAATGTCTCTGGGCTGTTTTCTTTTAGGTCCCCGGGCCGCTAGTACAGGAAGCGGCGGTCGTGCTTTGCCATCGTGCGTACGACCGGGAACACGATGAGGTAGATGACGGCCACCACCAGCAGAAACGTGGCATCCCCACTGCCAAAGAGCGTCGCGGTGGAATCGTAGAGCCCATGCAGCAGCACGGAGAGCAGATATCCGCAAGCGATGCACAGGCCCGCGCCAATGTGGTGCCCGCGGACCGAGAGGAGCTTCGCCTCCCCGTAAAGGAAGCCGAACACGACGGCAAAGCCCATGTGCGCCGGGATCGCCATCATGGCGCGACCCAGCAGCACGCCGGGCCCGTAGGCGAGGCCGTACGTCACGTTTTCCGCCGCGGCGAAGCCGAGCGACGTGGCGACCGCGTACACCACGCCATCGTACCTGCAGTTGAAGTTGGGGTCGTGCCACGTGGCACGCGCCATGAGCACGTACTTGCACGCCTCCTCTATCACGCCGACGACGGCGAAGTCGGAAAGCAGTAAGAACCACGGGTCCTGCCGCCCAAGGCCGGAAAGCAGGCCGAACGCGTCCATCCCCACCTGCTCGAGCACGGAGGCAACGAGCGCCGCGACGACCCCGCGCCAGAAAAGCGCAAGCAGGAGCCCCGCAGGCTCACGCTCCAGCGTATCGAGGCTGTAGACGTAGCGCATGAGCGCCGCAGCCGGCCCGACCGCCAGCACCAGGAAGACCGCGAGGTAGAGCGTCAAGCCGTTTGACAGCAGGAAGAACATGGAACCTCCTCCGCACGATGCCTTAGACCGGTTTGTACCCCTTTCGGCTGCGAAGGTGACTCGTCACAGGGGGGGGGCATCGGCCGAGGACGCGGCCCTTCTCGCCCGGTAGCCCTTCTCGCCCGCAGCCGTGCGCTCTTCCGGCTACTCCTGCGAGAAGTACGCGACCGCGATGGCGCCGGGACCGGCGTGCGTGCCGATGGTGGCTCCCACGCTGCAGATGGGCAGCGCGTCCACGATGCCCTCCCACAGGTCGCTGGAGTCGCGCACGTACTTCTTCAGCATGGGCTCGCCGCCTGCGGTGTACGCAAGGCAGAACGGCATCGCGAAGTCGATGGGGTGCTCTCCCACAAGCTCTACCAGCAAGTTCCTTGCGTTCTTGGAGCCGCGCGCCTTGCCCAGCAGCCCCACCTCGCCGTTTGCCATGGTCACGACGGGCTTCAGTGCAAGCAGCGCACCCGCCGCCGCTGCCGCGGACCCAATGCGTCCGCCGCGCCGCAGGTACTCAAGGGTGTCCAGCAGGGCGAGCATGTGCACGCGCGAGCGCGCCCGCTCAAGCTGCGACGCGATGTCCGCCGCCGGAAGGCCGCGCTCCGCAAGCATGAGCGCGTACTCAACCAGCACGCGCTCGCCGATGCAAGCGTTGAGCGAGTCGACCACGCGCACGCCGTCGCGCCCCTCCGCCGCGATGCACGCGCTCTGGCATGTTGCAGAAACCTTTGAGGAAAGCGTCACGACCACGACGTCCTCCCCCGCCGCCTGTGCCTCGTCGTACGCCTGCGCGAACACGCCCGGCGACACCGCGCCCGTGCTGGGAGGCTCGTCGGACTCCACCAGCAGGTCATAGAACCGCTCGTGCGTGAGGTCGACCCCGTCGTGGTACACGGTGTTGCCAAACGCCACCGTCATGGGAAGCACGGTAAGGTTGGGGTTGGGGAAGTCCACGATGTCCGATGCGGAGTCCGTGATGATGCGAGTGGCCATGGCCGCTCCTTTCGCGCCCTGGTTCTTGGTCTTTAGGTTGTATTTCTGATGCCGTCGCGACACCGGCGCCAACGTGGCTCGCGCCGTCCGTACCGCAGGCTAGATGCGCTCGAGCGACTCCAGCACCTGCGTCAGCCACGTGTACATGCGCTCGCGCTCCTCGGGGCCTATGTCCGCGCTCGCCTCGGCGACGACGTCGTTTATGATCTGGTCCATCTCGAGCGCCGCCTTGCGGCCGGCCGCCGTGAGCGTCACCGGGGCACGGTACCTGGACCCGCGCACCTTGGCGTCCTCGCTTGCGTGGCCGCGCTCGACCAGACCCTGCGCCTCCAGCCTAGAGACGATGCGCGTCACGGCCGCACGATCCTGCCGCATCAGACGCGCCAGGTCCGCCTCCGCAAGGTCCCCGTCCGCGTGAGCGAGGTAGTACAGGACCATGGTGTCGGTTCCACGCAGGCCAAGCGACGCCATCTTCTGCGTCTTTATGCGGCCGACCTCCTTGTTGAGCGCATAGATCACGCCCACGAAGTTCTCGAACCTCTCGTTAGCCACGCTCTTCTCCCCTGCTCGGTCCCTCGCGGGCGGGACTCTCCGCCCAGCGGACATGTCCGATTCTACCATGCGCGCACGCATGCCCTTGTTGACTTGTCAACATAATAGCAGCAGTCTCCGGAACCACATCCATTGTTGCGATGTCAACATCTTCAACACAATCGGGATGCCCGGCACCATGGCGAGAAGGACGCGGCACATTGGTCGCCGCCTCATGCGCAGAAAAGACCTTTGCGACTATCCGCAGCGCTACTTTCGCAACAATTTCGCTACCGTCTGCCGTATCAATCTTGACTGTAGTATCTTTCTCTCTTGTCTATCAGTTGTCTTGCCAAGCGTCACGACGCAACGCACAACGCCGGCGAGCGGCCACCGCCAACAGAAGGAAGCAAGCATGAACCTGCTCAGGAAGCGCGCACCTCAGACATCGGAGTCCGTCTGGCTCGCAATGGTCCTCGCCTGCTCCGGCGGCCTCATGGACGCGTACTCCTTTCTGGGGCGCGACAAGGTCTTCGCCAACGCGCAGACCGGAAACCTCCTGCTCCTGGGCGTGAACATCTCTACCGGCACGTGGCAGAACGTGCCGCACTACCTCTGCCCCATTCTCGGCTTCGCGGCAGGCTGCGCCATCGCGCACGAGATTCGCCTCCACAAGGGCCGCGGCATGCACTGGCGCCAGATCGTCGTCGCGATCGAGGCCATCCTGCTCGTCGCGGTCTCGCTCATGCCGGGATCCGTCAACCTCGTCGCCAACAGCCTCACGTCCCTTGCCTGCGGCATGCAGGTGCAGGCGTTCCGCAAGCTGCACGGCCGCCCGTTCGCCACGACCATGTGCATCGGCAACCTACGCAGCGGGACGCAGGCACTCGTAAGCTACGTGCACCAGCGCCGTCGCCGCGACCTCCGCACCGCGTTTCTGTACTACCTCGTGATCCTCACCTTCGTCTGCGGCGCGATCCTTGGCAACTTCCTGCTGGGCGCGTTCTCCCTGCACGCGATCATGGCAAGCAGCCTGTTGCTTCTTGTTGCCTTCGCCCTCATGTTCGAGGACCGCGAGCACGAGCGTTCCTCGGCGCAGACGCAGGCAAGGTAACCCAGGGGGCCACCCGTCCGCACCCTTGCGCTTCTCCTTCGCACTCCCGCGCTTCTCGGCCGCGCGCCCGCGCTTGTCACGCGCAAGATGCCGCCCGCGCATCTTGCAGACATCTGCTTCTATAACGGGGTATAACGAATCTGTTCATGGCACAGCCCGGCCGCGCTGCCGGGCGTCGCGGCGCAACCAGGCGCCGCGGCCGGACCCTAAGGAGCAGCATGTACAACTTCACGTTCCACGTCCCCACCACCATCCACTTCGGCAAGGGACAGATCTCTCACCTGGCAGAGCTCGCCAGCTACGGCAACCGCGCGCTGCTGTGCTACGGCGGCGGCTCCATCAAGCGCAACGGCATCTACGACCAGGCGCTCTCCATCCTTAAGGACGCCGGCGTCCAGGTGTTCGAGCTCGCGGGCGTCGAGCCCAACCCGCGCATCCAGACCGTGCGCCGCGGCGTCGAGCTCTGCCACCAGAACGACGTCCAGATGGTCCTCGCCATCGGCGGCGGCTCTACCATCGACTGCGCCAAGGTGGTCGCCGCCGGCGCAAAGTACGATGGCGACGCGTGGGACCTCGTGATCAAGCCGGAGCTCATCAAGGACGCACTCCCGATCTTCTCGGTCCTCACCCTTTCCGCCACGGGATCGGAAATGGATGCGTTTGCCGTTATATCGGATATGACCAAGAACGAGAAGTGGGGCACCGCCGGCGAGTCGCTTAAGCCCACCATGTCCGTGCTCGACCCCACGTACACGTTCTCCGTCCCGGCGCGCCAGACCGCTGCCGGCACCGCAGATATGATGAGCCACACCTTCGAGAACTACTTCAGCATGGATGAGGGCGCCTACGTGCAAAAACGCATGGCAGAGGGCCTGCTTAAGACCATGATCCACTACGGTCCCATCGCGCTTGCCCATCCGGACGACTACGACGCGCGCGCCAACCTCATGTGGGCGGCCAGCCACGCTATAAACGGCCTGGTGGGAGACGGCTGCTCCCCCGCGTGGTGCGTCCACCCCATGGAGCACGAGCTCTCCGCGTTTTATGACATAACTCATGGCGAGGGACTTGCGATCCTCACGCCCGCGTGGATGGAGCACGTGCTGAGCGCGGACACCGTCGCGCTCTTCGCCGCATACGGCCGCAACGTCTGGGGCCTCACCGGCACGGAGGACGAGGCCGTCGCGCGCGAGGCCATCGTCCGCACGCGCGAGTTCTTCACTCAGACCATGCACATGCCTGCGACCCTTCGTGAGGTGGGCATCACGGACGAGAAGAACTTCGAGGTCATGGCCCAGAAGGCCGCCGATGGCTGCAAGGGTTCCTTCGTCCCGCTGTCGAAGGACGACATCATCGAGATCTATCGCGCCGCACTGTAGCGCCACAGGCGAGCTTCCCGCATGACCGACGTCATGCGCTTAGCAGAAACGTGCAAGGCAAAGCGTTAGCACTTCGCCCCGGTCATGGCATCAACCATGGCCGGGACGTTCTTCTCGCAAGCTTGCACTTGCCTTTCTTGCACTTGCCTTGCTTGCACTTGCCTTTCGCGCGCGAGACGTCAGCGACTGCGCCCGTGGCCATACCTGCGATAGCGACGGTCGCGACGCCCAAAGATGTTCCTGGACTCCATCGCGTCCGAGCCGTCACCCACCACCACAATCAGAAACAGCAGGCCGCTCACCGCTACGAACAAGAGGTTCTCGACAAACTCCCTGGCGAATTCCATGGTTGCTCCCATCTTTCCGCGCCGCCGGACACGGCGCATTCCCTTTGACGACCATATGGTCTTACAGGGGCGACGGAGCTGCCATAGGCGCAGCTTACGGCCACCTTACGAGTTCGTAAGGTTCGTGCGCAGCGGTGGGCGGGCGGAGCACCAGGGCGCGAGTGCGGTGCGGCACTACCCGCGACGGCGCGCGTCCTCGTTCACGCGGGCGTTCCAGTCCAACGGAATGCAGCCGACGCGCGCGCCGCACGTCACTTCCGACACGGCGTCGTATGCCAGGTCCACGCCGCCGCGGTCGCATACGTACTGCGCAACGCGATCCTCGCAGATGCCTATCCGCCCCGCTTCTGCAATCGCGTCGATGTTGGCCCCCAAGAAGACGAACTCCCAACCCTGGCGCTTGCATGCGCCGACCATGCGTCGCACGCGGTCGTATGTGTAGCTATGGCTCGCGTTCTCGAGCCCGTCCGTTATGACCACAACCACCACGTGCTCCGCGCGCCACCCGTCCGGCTGGCAAGACTGAACCAGCGCCGTATGCTTGATGGCGCCGCCAAGCGCGTCCAGAAGCGCGGTGCATCCGCCCGGCTGGTAGTCGTCCGGACCAAGCGGCTCCACCTCGCTGATGGGACGACGGTCGCACGCGACGCGGGCCTCGTCGCTGAAGAACACCACGGACACGTTGGCTTCGCCGTCCAGGCGCCGGTTCTTCTCGAGCGTGGCATTGAACCCGCCCACGGTGTCGTCTCGCAAGGCATACATTGAGCCGCTCTCGTCCACCACGAAAACCAGCTCCGTCAAACCGGGCCTCACGCGCCCGCTCGGCTCCGGGACGTCGCGGTCAACCCTACCGCCTCCATACCGATTGCGAGTTCCGTTTCCATACCCATGCCGTGACATGATGCGCTCCCTCCTGCGGGCGTCCCACCTCTGGCCTCGTGCTGGCACGAGTCTAGGCGGCGCGAAGGCGCCATGGGTAAACTGCGAGGCTACATAGCAGGACCTTGCAAATCCGCAGGCCAGGGACCCGTTTGCCACATCGCGGCAAACGCAGTGTCATGCCACGCCCAGCAGCTGCTGGCCATGGCAGAAGAGCTCGTAGTTGATGCGATCGACGTCATACACACGATGCGATATAAAGTACTCAACTATCACGTCAAACTTGCTGTTGTGAGCGAGCGCATAGCCGGCACGCGCCAGAAGCGTCTGCGTCTGGTCAAGGTCGAGCTCCAGCGCCACGGCGAGCGCTAGGATCACGCGCTTGCTGGGATTCAGCCTGCCGGATCGCAACTTGCTGAAATACTGGCGCGTCAGGTTCGCGCGGCCGTACACCTGCGCGTCCGTCATCCCGCGCGCGTCGATCATGGAAAGCAGCGTCTCGCTGAACGACGCGTCGAGGTTCGCCAGCAGGTCGTCCAGCTCGTCCCCGAAGACGGCGCCGCCGCCCAGGCATGCCGCGCCCCTGTAGTCCGGTTCCTCAACCGCCACCGCGGGCTCGGCCACTGCCTCGGGCTCCTCGGTCACCGGCGCAGATTCCTCAAGCGCCTCGGGCGGCACCCCTCCGGGCGAGAAGGACTCGTCATCCGTAGTCGCATCCGCATGCCAGCGGCACTCGCGTTTGGGCCGGCGCCTGGGATCGCGACGCTCGGCCTCGTCCACGTAGCGCTGGTCGATGTACTCCTCGAGCCCTAGGTCGAGCGCTCGGGCCTCGCGCGTGGACTCGCGGTCGAAGAGCACGAGGTAGACCTCTATGTCTGCGCGACCATCCGGCACCGCGTCAAACCACGAGCGAATCGCAGTGATTGCGTCCGCAATCGCCATTCCTCTTGGGTAGCCGAAGGCGCCGGAAGAGATCAGCGGGAACGCAACGGAGTTCGCGCCATGCGAAGCCGCCACGTCGAGCGAGTTTTGGTAGCACCGCGCGAGCAGCGATCTAAGGTGCGTCCGCCAACCGGCATCGACGGAGCCTTCCGGCCAGTGCGGGCCCACCGTGTGTATGACCCACCGCGCAGGCAGGTCGAAGCCGGGGGTCGCGATTGCTTTGCCACATTCTACACGGCCGGCCTTGTGACATGCCGCCTCCATGCGGCGGGCACCGGCGGCACGAAAGATCGCGGCAGACGCCCCTCCGTCTGCAGAGAGGCCCTCGTCAGTGGGGCTGACGAGGGCATCGACCCGCATGCGGGTTATGTCTTGGCGAACCAGCGTGAGCGGCATGCTTCCCCCAAAGGCGCGGCATTCGAGCCACGCTCGTACAATGCCCGGCCTAGAAGCCCAGGCTGTCGTTCACCAGGATCACGTGCATGCGGCCAGGGTGATGGTTGAAGCGCGTGATGAGGAAGTTGCAGCAGATGGTGTCCCCGGACTTGCAGTTGGCGCACGCGCCGGTCTTGCAGCACGGCGTGTTCAGGTTGAAGCGCTGCGCGTTGATCGGCGCGGCTACGTTGCGTGCACGCTTGATGGCGCCGTCCAGGTCGCCGCACACCTTGTTCATGCCCACGATGAAGAGCACGTGGCGCGGGCCCTGCGCGATGGCGCTCACGCGGTTGGAGTTGCCGTCGATGTTCACGATCACGCCGTCGTTCGTGATGGCATTCGCGCTTGCGACGAACACGTCCGCGTCATATGCCGCAAGCATGGCGGCGCGCTTGTCCTTCATCTTGTCACGGTCGATAAAGTTGTAGTTGCCGGCGCCCAGGGCATCGGTCAGGCCGATCTCGCGCGCGCTGGTGCAGCCGCCCATGGTGACGGTCGAGCCCTCGCCGATGAACGCGAGCGCCTCCTGGAGCGCCTCCTCCCTGGTGGCCGCATACTCCGCGGTGATGTTCCTTCGGCCAAGGCCCTTGATGACGGTCTGGGCCAAGAGCTCGTTGCGCTTGGTGAGGTTCTGATCCATGGTTGCCTCCAGTGCTCGTGACGCGCCGTCCGCGCGCCGTGCCGTTGCTTGCACACGATTCTACGCGCAGGGCACAGGGCAAGCCGGCCTCTTTCCCACGTGGAATCCGCGATTGGAGAGCTCACAAGGTCGCAAAAGCCATCGCGCAGGTTCTGCCGCCGCGTACAAACAGCGACTCATGGAGAGAAGCCCAAAAACCCAAGCCGCACCAAAATGCGAAGAGCCTGTAACAAGGTGGCCCTTCTCGCGCGCCCGCGGCCGCGCCGCGCGTACCATGCAACGACCCGCCCAAGACGCGGATTCGGTCCGCCGCAAGGCGGCCCACAACCAGGCCAGCAGCCAGATTCACAACCAGACCCACAGCCAGAGGGAGGTGCGCATGAGGAGGGAGGTCCTTTCGGCCGCGTGGCCGGTCATGGTGTCGTACGTCGCCGTCGGCCTGCCGTGCGGCGTGCTCGCCGCGAAGGCCGGCATGGGGCCGCTCCAGAACTTCGTGCTCGCCCTCACGTTCCTTTCCGGAGGCGGGCAGTTCATGATGAGCAACCTGTGGCTCGCCGGCGTCCCTCTGGGCTCGATCGTGGCGTCCGTCGCCGCGGTGTCCACCCGCTTCGCGCTCTACTCCGCCTCGCTCGCCCCCTACCTGGAGCGCTTCGGGCGGCGCAGCGCGCTCGCCATCTCGTGCTGCTACACGGAGGAGGCATACGGCATCACGCTCAATAAGCTCGCGTCGGGCGCCCCGTGGTCCGCGCAAGACGCCCTCGCGCTCAACCTCTGCGTGCAGCTCACGTGGGCCGCGTCGTGCGCGGCCGGCGCGGCACTCGGGACCGTCGTGAACGTCCCCACCGCCATCGCGGGCTTCGCGATGACGTCGCTCTTCATCTACCTGCTGTACGCCCAGCCGCACACCCGCCCCACGGCAGCGGCGGCAGCGGCGGCCGCGGCGGCGGCGCTCACGGTCGCCGCGTGCAAGTGGGCGGGAGCCGCGGGAGTCGCCGTTCCCCTCGCCGCGCTTGTGGGTGTCGCGGCCGGACTTGCCGCGGGGGCGCTTCCCCGTGCGCGCCACGCGCACCACGAAGACCCCAACCACAAGCACCCCGCAGCCACGGCCGCGGCGGCGCACGCGCCCACGGGCGAGAAGGGCGGCCCCCAATGACCCAATCCCAGTTCCTTGTCCTGTGGCTGTCCTCGTTCGCGTTCATCCTGGCGTGCCGCATGCTGCCGGCGCTCGCGCTCCGGGGGCGCCCGCTCTCGCCGCGCGTGACGGAGGCCCTTGGCTACATACCACCGGCAGCGTTCGCCGCGCTCGTCGCAAACGACCTGCTCTCCCCCACCATGTTCGAAGCGGGCGTCTGGCCCGGCCTCATGCCCGTCGCCGCCGCTGGCGTCGTCGTGCTCGTGGCATGGCGTACGCAATCCATGCTGTGGTGCTGCGTCTCTGGCGTCGCGGCGTACGTGCTGCTCTCGCTTATCTAGCGCCGCCGTCACGCGTGCCACCAGCACTACCGCACCGGACACCCGCTGACCCCACCTGCCGGCTGCGCCCGCCGGCCCCACCAACCCGCAACCCACCGCCCGCAAAGGAGACCCGCATGAAAGACCTGCAAGACATCTGCAAGATCGCCGTGGTGCAGTCGCGTCCCAAGCCGTTCGACCGCGACGCCTGCCTCGCCGGCGCCGTCGAGGCAATCGAGCGCGTCGCCCAGGAGCGCCCGAGCAACCTCGTCGTCCTGCCCGAGTTGCTCATCCCCGGCTACCCACACGGTCTGACCTTCGGCTTCGTCGTGGGCGCCCGAGAGCCTGGCAGCCGCGAGCTCTGGAAGCGCTACTACGACGGTTCCGTGGTGGTCGGCGGCCCGGAGTGCCAGGCCTTAGCGGACGCCGCCAGGCGCACGGGGACGTGGGTGAGCGTCGGCGTGTCGGAGCGCGACGCTACGTCCGGAACTCTCTACAACAGCAACCTGGTATTCTCGCCCAAGGGGCGCCTCGACGCGCTCCACCGCAAGCTAAAGCCCACCGGGGCGGAGCGCCTGGTGTGGGGCGACGCGCAGGACCACTACTTCCCCGTGAGCCAGACGCCGTGGGGTCCCATGGGCACGCTCATCTGCTGGGAGAACTTCATGCCCCTCGCGCGCGCCGCGCTGTACCAGAAGGGCGTCAGCATCTACCTCGCGCCCAATACCAACTGCAATCCCGAGTGGCAGGCCACGGTGCAGCACATCGCAATCGAGGGCCGCTGCTACGTGGTAAACTGTGCGCCCTACATCGTGCGCGAGGACTACCCGGCGGACCTCCGCTCAACGGACGAGGTCAGCCGTCTGCCAGAGGTCGTCTACCGCGGCGGCAGCTGCGTGGTCGACCCCGCCGGCCACTACGTTCCCGGCGCGGAGCCCCTGTGGGATACCGACGGCATCCTGTACGCCACGCTCGACATGCAGCAGGTAGCTGCAAGCAAGTGGGAGTTCGACCCCATCGGCCACTACGCCCGACCAGACGCCGTGCGCCTCGAGGTAAACGACATCTAGCCCACGGGCGAGAAGAACCGCGTACGTTATTCCCGCTCATCCGGAACGAAAAACTCCGAAGGAGCTTCCCACGAACGGGAGGTCCCTTCGGGGCAACTGATGTGCGCCACATTTCCCTAAAAGAACCGTCCCCCGCGTATGCGGGGAGCACTCTGCCGCCACCATAGCGACGGCGGTGTTGTCGGGATCATCCCCGCGTAAGCGAGGAGCACTAGCCCAGCTTCAGGTTGTCGAGCATCGTGTAGGGATCATCCCCGCGCATGCGGGGAGCACATCGCCCGCGGGACGTCAGGCGCGATACAGCGGGGATCATCCCCGCGTATGCGGGGAGCACGGGAGCTTGAGCCCCGTGGCGGTGACAGCCCCGGGATCATCCCCGCGTATGCGGGGAGCACGACGAGACGCCGCACGTGACGCTGCCGATGGTAGGATCATCCCCGCGTATGCGGGGAGCACGAGCGACGCGATGGCCTTGGACACATCCAATGCGGGATCATCCCCGCGTATGCGGGGAGCACAGCATCAAGGCCGGCGACAAGAAGAAGGGCGAAGGATCATCCCCGCGTATGCGGGGAGCACATGCCCTCATCCGTGAGTAGCTCCACGGCGTCGGGATCATCCCCGCGTATGCGGGGAGCACTTGGAAGGTGTCGGCGTTGCCGCCAGCGACGGCGGGATCATCCCCGCGTATGCGGGGAGCACTTGCGCCACGCGCTCTACCTTTGGCGTGTACGAGGATCATCCCCGCGTATGCGGGGAGCACTCCAGCAGGTGGGTGAGCTGCCAGTCCGTGGAGGGATCATCCCCGCGTATGCGGGGAGCACATCGACGCGAAGGCCGAGAGTGAAGAGGAATGGGGATCATCCCCGCGTATGCGGGGAGCACACGGACCGCAACCCGAAGGCGACGGACCACTGGTGATCATCCCCGCGTATGCGGGGAGCACTGCCTTTACGAGTGGTCGAACGCCTTAGACGCCGGATCATCCCCGCGTATGCGGGGAGCACCCAAATCCGCCCATATCGCCGCCGATTACGGCGGGATCATCCCCGCGTATGCGGGGAGCACGCTAGATGCCGATGACCGTTAGCTCGTAAATCGGGATCATCCCCGCGTATGCGGGGAGCACCACGACCTTCTGGCGCTCCAGTTCCTTCTTGAGGGATCATCCCCGCGTATGCGGGGAGCACTGTATGTCCTTGCGGTACCTCACCGTCACGCCGGGATCATCCCCGCGTATGCGGGGAGCACCTTGCCAGATGCCACGCACGATGTCACCACCGAGGATCATCCCCGCGTATGCGGGGAGCACACTAGCCCGACTGGGGACGAGAGCTGCACGGCGGGATCATCCCCGCGTATGCGGGGAGCACTCTTGAGACTGATATAGTTCTTGCCAAATGACGGGATCATCCCCGCGTATGCGGGGAGCACAACGTCTCGCTTTCGAACGCGGTGTTCAACGAGGGATCATCCCCGCGTATGCGGGGAGCACGGAACGACCTTCGAAACCGCATCGGAAATGCCGGGATCATCCCCGCGTATGCGGGGAGCACTACGACAAGGCGAGGGCGCACAAGCACGACGCAGGATCATCCCCGCGTATGCGGGGAGCACTCCTCCTGCGAAGGCTCCCCAAACTTTACCTTGGGATCATCCCCGCGTATGCGGGGAGCACGTGCCCTCAAGCTCCGTAGTTGTAAACTCAACGGGATCATCCCCGCGCATGCGGGGAGCACTAGACGCCGACCGAGTCGGTGATCGTGCCGTCGGGATCATCCCCGCGCATGCGGGGAGCACGACTCGCTTAAAAAGTTCGAGTCTACCATGAAGGGATCATCCCCGCGCATGCGGGGAGCACCTGACCTGCCCGTCGGAGAGGGCCTCGTTGAAGGGATCATCCCCGCGCATGCGGGGAGCACGGACACCTCGGCGGAGATGGACGACCTGCCGAGGGGATCATCCCCGCGCATGCGGGGAGCACGAGCCGAGTGGCTGGCACGACGGCGCGCTCGAGGGATCATCCCCGCGCATGCGGGGAGCACGAGCTGAAGCTGGTGACCTGTTGCATGTAGTCGGGATCATCCCCGCGCATGCGGGGAGCACTTGTACGGAAGGTTCTGGACGAAGCTCACGATGGGATCATCCCCGCGCATGCGGGGAGCACGCCACGGCGCGCTTGGTGATGTGGCGAATCGTGGGATCATCCCCGCGCATGCGGGGAGCACCAGAGTTCGAGCGCCAGAAGCTCATCCCCGAGGGGATCATCCCCGCGCATGCGGGGAGCACTCATGCGCGACCAATGGGGTTCGAACGGATTCATGGGATCATCCCCGCGCATGCGGGGAGCACTCACCATGTCATATACGACGTGTGTGAATGTGTGGATCATCCCCGCGCATGCGGGGAGCACACCGACACCGGGGTAGATTGGCACGACCTCACGGGATCATCCCCGCGCATGCGGGGAGCACGCGCCAGCACGGCACACGCCTGGCGTGGCGTCCGGATCATCCCCGCGCATGCGGGGAGCACTGGACTCTACAACGGTTTCGTTCATCTTCTTAGGGATCATCCCCGCGCATGCGGGGAGCACCGCGTATTTCCCAAGTCCCAGAACCTTGTCTAGGGATCATCCCCGCGCATGCGGGGAGCACTTGTTCAGGAACTGCGAGCCCGCCCGCTGTGCGGGATCATCCCCGCGCATGCGGGGAGCACTCGGTGGCCCATGTCGTGGCCCATGAAAAACTGGGATCATCCCCGCGCATGCGGGGAGCACTGCGGACGTGTGACTGGGCGGGCGAGCGCATCGGGATCATCCCCGCGCATGCGGGGAGCACGCAGCCGCGCTCGTGGTGTCGCGCAGGCGGTTGGGATCATCCCCGCGCATGCGGGGAGCACTCCGCCCCGGCGTCATGAGGCCACATAAGCCCGGGATCATCCCCGCGCATGCGGGGAGCACAGTGCGTCATCTGGACGGACAGCTCCTTGCTCGGGATCATCCCCGCGCATGCGGGGAGCACCCAGAGCCGGTGTCGGTGATGCCGCCCGTAGTGGGATCATCCCCGCGCATGCGGGGAGCACATTGGAGACGTCATGAAAAAGTCGGACCTCACGGGATCATCCCCGCGCATGCGGGGAGCACTACACGGACGCAGAGCTTGACCAGATAAAGCAGGGATCATCCCCGCGCATGCGGGGAGCACTGGCGAAAGAGTGCGGGATAAGCCCCAGCGCTGGGATCATCCCCGCGCATGCGGGGAGCACTCATGTGCTCCTTCGTCGGATTGCCCCTCTTCAGGATCATCCCCGCGCATGCGGGGAGCACCAGAGCATCCTGAGCACCCAGACCGCCGCAGAGGGATCATCCCCGCGCATGCGGGGAGCACCCACCCCGCCGCCGCTGCCGTATGCGCTGGTCGGGATCATCCCCGCGCATGCGGGGAGCACACTTCACGAAGTGCATCGCAGCGATAGTAAAGCCCAATTCGTATACGGTTGTCAAGGTTCGGCCAACCAGTAGTTGCTACAACATTTCATATCTGTAGCTACGTGTTGCAGGCAAAGAGCCACCCGCATCCTGGCTACCTGCCATACTTCCTGGCAGCCCTAAACTTGCTAGCGTTGCTCCAACCTGTCGGCGCAGTGCCAAGGAACTTCGCGTCCTCCGTTCCGTTTGGCCTCTTGATCAACTCCACGCCATCGCAGTCGACGGGCTCCCAGTCGGGCTGAAAGGTCCTGAACGCCAGATGCTGCTCATTGTCGGCCGAGTACGCCATAATCGCCCTACCGTTGCGGACCGATTGCAGGATTCTGTCCCACAATCCATCTCGAACCCTCGCAGAGACGTGCCCCACAAACACCCCCGGAGATATCTCCAGCAGCCACATCGTCAGGTCGCCGCGCAGTCCCACTGGGCAGGATGTCAACACAACCACGACCACTGTCAGTCACCCGCCTCCCCCTCGCCGTAGGACCTGCCGGCAGCGACCTCCCCGTTCTTCTCGTCCCAAAGGCCAAGGTGGTTGGCCGCAGGATCAAGCACCTCCTTCCCCGCAAGCACCGCCTTCTCTTTGGGCGACGCGGCGGAAAGCAGCAAATCCTTGATGTCGTCCACCATTCGCTGCAGCAGCTTGAGGTCGCACACCGCGTCGCGCATGCGGCGGCGCGTCTCCGCACCGATATCCTCTGGCCCATCCGCCGCCGTCTTGAAGGCAACGGGAATCGACAGCTCCGCCTTGTAGAGGTCGGCCACGTCGTACACGAAGGACTTCTCGTGCCCCGTATGCACAAACCCCAGGCCGGGCGAGCATCCCACGGACACTATCGCCGCGTGCGCCAGCGCGTACAGACAGACGTGCGCAGCTGAAAGCGCCTTGTTGATCTCCGTAGCGTCATCAAAGTTCGTAGGGTTGTACGTGCGGCGGTCCCACGGCACGCCCGTCTTTTCAGACCACTGCTTGTACACGTGGCGCACACGCACGCCCTCGCGTCCCCTAAGCTGTGCCATCGTGAGCCTGCTGACGTCCTCGCCGGGAAAGCGCATCGAATACATCTGACGCGCAACGACAAGCCGGGTGCGACGGTTTGATACCAACCTTGCCTGCATCTGCAGCATGACGCTCGAATGCGTGAGCGGCTTGCCAAAGGCGTACATCCTCACGCCGTTCTCGCCCACCCAGATGACCGTTGCGCCGCATTGGCCGAGAAGGACCATGGCCCCGTGGGTGATGGCGGCTCCTGGGCCAAGCATCAACACGCTGACGGAGGCCGCGGGCACGTAGGTCGCGCCAGAATCGTCCCGCACCGTTATCGCATTGTCCGAGCGGTTTATCTTGCAGTGCTCGAAGTACAGAAACGAAATGCGGTCCTCCACGCGCACAAGATCGACGATGTCAGGCGGAGGGGCGCCCCTCCGACTCGACCTCCCCATACCGGCAAGCAAATCGGACATGACGCCCCTCCCAATCAAACTATCTATCCAGTTGTGCGACAGCGGCTAGCCAACGGGCATGATCGTCATGAGCCCGCAGCCAAAGCCCTTCGCCCTCCCGATGCCGTGACAGAGCGCCTGCCTCAGGAGCTGCGGGTCCTTCACGACCAGCGCGCCGTCAAACATCGCAGTGTCAATCGTGACCTTCGAGCCGTTGCGCCGGAACTCCTCGGCATGGCGCTGGGACACCACAACGGAGCTCGACCCGTCGGGCTCGCAGGCAAGCTCGAAGCCGTTCCGCGCGGAGCGCGCCTCGAGCCACTCCAGCTGCTGGGCAACCGTGACGTGCCCCTGGATCTTGCCCACGACCGCGGGGTTGTCCCTTCTCCCCTTGTCTGTGGCAACCTTCCTCGCTGGGTTCGCCTTAAGACGAAAGCGCCAGACCTGGCCAGCCACAAGCGCGTCCAGCACGGGAGCGTAATCCTTTGTCTCGCCCGGAGCTGCAGACGGCCAACCACATTGCTCCGCGATGTGCGAGAAGTCCGGTCGCTCTGGGCTGACGACGTAGAGCCAAGTTCCGCCGTGCTGACCGTACGAGTCGACCCTCCACAGGATCCTCCCCTCGTCGCAGTCCCTCGTCGTGCCAGGCGGAAACGCGTTCTCCACCGCGGCGTGCATCCTGTATGGGGAGGCCAGCAGCCTGGCGGCGTCCCTGCGCGCCGTGTTCAGCGGCAGTCTAGAAATGTACAAGGTCCGTCCTCCCCTCTCAGAAGAATCCCATGGGGTCGTGCGGGGGCACCGCCTCGTGCCTCCTGCCAGAGGCGGCACCCACATGGTCCGCGCCCGAAAGCTGCCCCAAAGGCACCCTAAAGCGATAGACGCCCCTGCTGGCATACGTGCGTCCCGCGCCGCTGAAGCTCACGGGATAATCCGTCTGGCTCTCCGCGGGATCGCCCTCGCGCGCATCGCACGCCACCTCGAGCTCGGACAGCCATCTGTGGTTGCGTCGATACCCCTTGGACGCAATCCAGGGCTCCGCCGCAAGCGCCTCCCTTACGCCTACGTACCGGTCAGTCACTCCCATCGAGGGCGACACATCGGGAGGGCAGGAGCGCCTTCCCAGGTAAAGCGGCCAGTGAGGGTTTCTGAGCGCGTGGTCGATGACTTCAAGCTGCTCACGAGGCCCAGCCAGCGCAACGAGGAACTTTGCGTCCGCAAGGTAGTAACGGTAGGAAAGCGGCATCGACTTGCCCCTCCCCTCCGACGGCCTCTCGGTCTGGAAGTCGACCATCAGGCTGCCTGGCTGGTCTGCCCTGACGCCATACTCAAGCTGTGCCAGGTCGTCCAGGACATCCTCCCTCGAGCGTCCAAGAGCGGACGCCAGCATCCCCACGACGCCGCTCTTTGTGGGCTCCGTCCGCGTCGTCCTCCTCACAAAGCGGGAGGAGTCACCCCAGGACTGCATGGGCCCAGAAAGCCTCAGCAAAAGGACCGCCATTACTCCTCACCGGCCTGCACCACATCCAGCACGCGCGCACTGACTTCCTCGAGCATCTGGGGAATCGTCACCTCGCTGCCAAACTCGCGCAGGGCGTCGGTACCTCCGTCGAGCGCGCACCACCACGAATCCACGGGCGCGTCGCCGTACGCCTTCGAGAACTCGCCGAGCTTCTTCGCAAGGGCATCCTCCGCCTGATGGGAAATCGAAACCCCCTCACGCGGGGTGACCGGCTCCTCGAACGCAGAGACGCCGTTGACCGGCTGGTCATCCCTCAGCGCCACAAGCACGGCACTCGGCAACGTACGGTTCGCAAACGTGTTCTGCTTGCCCGTGGGCATGGACCTCACAAATGCCGAGAGGAACGACCTCGCGCCCTCGGCAGTCGCCTTGGCATCGCCCAGCTGCTTGGAGAGCGAGTCAAGGCAGACGGTCGCATACCTGTACAGCGTCGAGGAGTTGAAGCCGATGGTGTCGAGCATTGCCGCACCCGCGTTGTCGTCCGCGGAGCAGTCGTCCACTGCGGTGAAGTAGTCGTACTCCTGGGTCACCTTGTCGACCGATATGGCATGCGCCACCTGGGAGCTCGCGTCGGTGTTGAGGTCTGGGGCATCCGCAAGCATCCTGCCAAACAGCGCGATGTCCAGCGCCTGGGCACCGTGGAACGCGGCAGAGACCTTCTTCTTCAGCTCCTTCGTGGGCTTCGAGATGTCCTCCCCCGCCTCGTGCGCGTCTATCGCGATGCCCGCGAGCTTCGTGACCTCCGAGCGTGCGATGAAGATGAGGTACTGCGAGACTGTCGAACCCGCCTCGGAGCCCGTACGCGTGGACTTCTCGACCTTCACGCCCGTTACCTGCAGAACCGCGCTGGCAAGTCCTTCCGCCTCGTCCGCAAGGTCAGGCCGCTGGGACTTGATCTCGTCGGCTATGAGGCCAACCGCGTGCTTCGTCCTCACGCCAAGCCCCTCGGGGTTCAACGTCTGGGCAAACTCCTCGCGCATCGCGTGCTTCCACGCCTGGCTCGAGACGCGGGAGCGCAGGTAGCCACCATAGATCGCAGTCTTGGGGGTGCCGGTGTCGTCCCTGTTGATGTCGCAAGGGGGAACGTTCTGGATTGCGTAGATGTCTAGGTACATGGTTTCCTCCGTTACTCGTCCGCGTCCTTGGTTGCTTCTTTGTTCCCGTCCGCCGCCCTGTAGTAGTCCTGAGCCCATCTCATGAACACGGCACTTCGGGTCTCGTCAAACTGAATCTGGAACAGGTCCGAGGCAAGCCTCCCAAAGTCAAGCTGGATCACGCTCTTGGATGCCTTCATCAGCTGGACGAGGGCTCGCATCGCGGTCTGCACCCCGTCAAAGTCGTTGGCTGCCTCGACCATGGCCATACGTCTCCGGACCCCCGGAGCGCCGCTGCCGTTCTTCTCCAGCGATATTGCTCGGCACGCGCTTCCAAAGGAAACGTTGCGCTTCACGTCCTTCTGGAGCACCGCGACAGGCACGCTCTTGGACTGTTGGAGCATCGCGTAGTAGCGCAGGGCTGCCTTGACACTGCTCAGCCCCTTCTCCTCCTCGTAGGGACTCAACTCGGGAAATCCCTCAAACAGGTCGTCGCCAATGGACATCCAGGACGTGTCCCGCGACGTGCCAAGCCTTCTCAGGCGAGCGAGGCTCGCCCTCGACGACGAGAGCCCCGCCAGGTAGCCGGACTGCAGCTTCAGCACCTTCCCGTTCGTGCACGCGGCGATCGCGCTCGCAGACCTCTGTATGGACACCCCTCTCACATCCTCTCAGACTCGGCCGCATCCTCGTGCGGTCCAACCTTGCCCTTGCCTTCCTCGGCGGGGCCAGGCCCAATCACCCCAAGCACCTTGTTCAGCTCTGCGGACAGAATGGCCAGGGCCCTTCCGACCGTCATGGAGTCGTGCTCGTCAAAGTACGACCTATCGCTGCTCTCCACGTACTCGCTGGCTGCCGCGCGAATCTTCCGATGCACATCGTCCTTCCACGCCTTGCAGTACTTGCCAACAGGGTCGGTGCCAGAGGGGAATCCCGCCAAGCGAGCCCTGCACATGCCATCGAGCTCCGAATACGCCAGTTCCCTTACGCGCGTCCGCTCCGACATCGCCACAGCCTTCGAGGACTTGTCCCCCGCCGCGCGCTGAATGTTCGACACGCAGTTGACAAGTTTCGACACGGCCTCGTCGGTCTTCTCGATGACCTTCAGAGCCTGGGTGCACTCATTGGAGTCGTGATCAAGAAGAGAAACGCTCAGGTCGAACCTGTCGTCAATGCCATCCGAGAACACGCTGCTCTGCGTTCCGTACTCCATGCCCTGCGTGTGAATCGCGACGGTAGGCATCGCGTCCTGCGAGATGACGTGTTCGTCGCACAGCCTCTCGAACCACCTTACGACGCCAGGACGCGGGTCCCTCCCACTGAAGGAGACTATGGATGCGAGACCGCGCCATGCCTGCCTGGAAGGGTCGTGCGCCTGCGGCATGAGCGGTACGTAAGGAAGTCCCAGCTTCTTCTGCTGCGTCTGGCTCTCCCTCCACGCCGTCATCGGCTCCGACCCGCTGGCATCGATCACGCGGGGGATGTCGCCGTAGCAGCTCACGACGCCGATGACTACCGTTCCCTCTTCGTTGGGAACCAGCCGCATGCGACGGCTCTGCCACGTGTACGACTGCACGGGGCCGTACGGCTCCCCAGGAAGTGGGTCCCTGTGGTCGGGGGTCGTCTCGTCCTTCTCCCATGGCGGAACGTCCTCCTCGCAGCCAACTATGGGGACGCCGCTCCTGCGGTCGTCAAACAGCACCCAGTTGAGCATCAGGGTCTCGAAGAGGCTCTTACCCTCAAGGTAGATGCCACCTTCCGCGCCGAGCATGCCCGTACCCACGGCACCCTTAGGCGCATATGCCTTGCCGGCCTTGGCGCCGGAGTATCCCTTCACGGGAGTCTTGATGCCGGCGGTCGCGTAAGACTGCTGGAAGACAAGGCACCTTGCGGCTTCGGCAAAGCTCAGGCTCTGGAGCCTATTCCTGTCCCTCATGGAGAAAAGAAACTTCTCTTCCTTTGGTACGTCAGCCACCAGCTCGCCGATGCCATCTGGCTCCCTTCCGGCGTACTCGAGTCCAGGTACCTGGTAGAACGGGTGGTGCGCATCAAAGATGTCAAAGCGGTCGCGAAACGTGTCGAGGTACCCGTGGATTGCCTCCAGGTCGAAGTGCCCCCTCTTCCAGATTGCGGCCCACTCCTTCATCAAGGCCGACTCATCGTCGCCATCTGATAAGGGTTGCGAGCGATAGAGCACCGCCAGCAGGAGGCGAATAATGGGCAGCACTTGCTGAGCCTGGTCGCCTTCAATCTCTCGTATCCGCCCTGCATCACGCAGCGCCTCCTCCAGCGAGACGGCACCGAGCTTCCCGTCGATGTAGGCAACCGGTATCCAAGGCTCGTCAACAAGGTTGAAGTGCGCCTCCCTCTGCAGATTCTGCATGCATCCTCCTTCCATTAGATTGACGTCCAGCTTTCAGCCCCGCAGATGCGGGGATCAAATCAACCCGTCAAGCTAATACGGGTCATCCCCAGACCTGGGTCGCCCCAAAATCAATTGCCAATACACCCCCTCCTAAACTCGCTGGGGACCAATCAGGTTCTGGTGCCATCTTATATCTCAACTATTATCTTGAAGTAATTTATTCCTGAACGGTAGCCAATCCTCCGCGACGGGTATACCTCAGCCGTTTGCCAAGAAGCTCGCACTCATACACGCCGGGCTCCGACTCCTCCATGGGCAGCAGCAACCTCCCAGCCAGCCACGGCGACTCCTGCCAGCATCTCACGTAGTTCACGCACCCACGCTCAAGCTCCTCGATGCAACCGTCCAGTTTGTCTGTTGGGCAGATTGATATCGGGAGCCTGACGGCACACTCGGCAAGCAGCAGAGACTCCTCGCGCGAGGGCTCGCATTCCGTCGGCAGCACGGACCCTGCGGCAACGGACCCATTCCCCACCCAGGGGAGAAGGGCGATCTCGCCATCCTGCAGCTTCCTCACCAAGAGCACCTCGATGGTTTCCTGCGTGTCTCGAACGGCCCTGTTGCCGCGGTCGCTATCGCGTGGATCCTCGCCAACCGACATCTTGTCCGCAAGGTTCACGAGGGTCCAGTCGTTCTTCTTCGCATACGCAAGGTCCTGCAGCAGGCACGTCCGAGCACGTTGCACCTTTGCGTCGTTTCTCGCCTTCCGGTCGCGCTGTGCCGTTAGATAGGCCTCTCCCCAGCGCTCTGGTACGATCCGCTCGACCTGGTCGGAGTAGGCTTCCCGAACCAGATGGGGAATGTCGCGCGGAAGCAGAATGTCCGCCCCGGAACACTCGGTCGTCATCCCCAGCACGGAGAGGCTCTCCATGAGAGTCGCCACGTCGTACACGTTCGTCACGCCCTTGGCAAATGTCGGCCTTCCGCCATCGATCGCGTCGATGCCACGAACGTAGCAGCACGCCTCGCGCAGCATCTTGGGCCTCTCGCACTCGTCCTCTCCCCTCTTGTGCCGATGGGTCCTGCCAAGCCGCTGCAGCAGCAGGTCGATGGGGGCAACGTCCGTCACAAGCAGGTCAAAGTCGATGTCCAGGGACTGCTCCAAAACCTGAGTGCCCACAACAATGCGCGTATGCGGGCGCCGCCCATTCCCAACACTCGCGGCGGGACCAAGCTCGCTGCGCAGCACCTCCTCCGTACTCATTCGGTCAAGGTCGATAAACCTCGAGTGGTCCAGCGTCACAACGTCTTCGCCAAATACCTCGGCAAGGGCACGCTCCGCCTCCTGAGCACGCCCCACGGTGTCGCAAATCACTCCCGCGCATCCGCCGTCGCGCAGCCTATCCCGCAGCAACTCGACCAAGGTGTCAACGGAGTCGTCAATCAACTTCAGCGACACGGGCACGCTTCGGCTGGATGCCTCCGCACCCACGCACAGGGCTTTGGTGCCGTCCGTATAGGTGATCTGGGGATACCCAACGTGCGGAACACTTGCCTTGGCCGGCGCCGCCGCTCCAGCTGATGCCGCCACGCCCTGCTTCTTCCTCAGGTAGGCGGGGGTCTTCGTCGCATGACGTTGCTCTCCTCCACCAGGCGCCGACGCCTTCTCGGACAGCCTTCTTCCCGACAGGTATGCCTCCACCATGCGCTCGCGCTGCCCGTCCGGAAGCGTCGCAGAAAGCAGCACCGTCGGGACCCGCCAATAGCCAAGCCACTGCAGGATCACATCCAGATACTGCCTCATGTACAGGTCGTACGCGTGACACTCGTCAACCACCACAGCCTTGTTGGCCAGCGCAAGCTGCCTTAGCGAGAGGTGCCTCATGTGGAGCGCGCCCATCAGCACCTGGTCGACGGTACACACAACAAAGTTCGACAGCATGCCCTTCTTCCGGCCGTACATCCACGCGGAGACCGTCGCACCCTCAGACTCGAACTCGCGCGCATCACCCTCGCGAGCATTTCCCACAAGGCTCCTATGCCGCCGGGACTCCCTCACGAGTCCCTGGAACTCCTCGTTCAGGCCCGCCTTGCCGTGCGCAAGATAGATGTCCTTCTCCTCGAGGCTCCCGTCGCGCGGAAGCCTGTCGAGCCACTTGCGCACGCGCGCGAACATCGCGTCCGTCGTCGCCATTGTGGGCAGCGCCACGCAGACGCCGCCCAGTCCCCGGCGGTACGCCAAGAGCTCCGCGGCAACCAACGCGGCCTCCGTCTTGCCCTCGCCCATAGGCGCCTCGATCACCAGCAGACCGGGGTCCTTCGCATCCCATGCAACCTGCTCGGCAGCCCTTTGTATGGGCCTCGGCTCAATGCCGGCAGGCAGGCCAAACCTATGGCAGAAGAACTCCCCAAACGGCTCCACACAGGGCCTCTGCTCCGACCATGGCGCAGGAATATGCGCCATGGCCCAGGCGCGCTCCAGCCTGCGGCGCAGCGTCGCAACGTCCATGCCGTCGTCCACGTCGCAGACGTCGAGCAGCTCAAACAGGTCGCTATCGCTCGCCAGCCAGTCGCTGATGATCACCATACCCGTAAGCAGGCTCTCCACCGCAACGTCAAGCCTTAGCCGCACAAGGCGGCCAAGCCGCTCGTCGTCAATCTTCGCAAGCCACGCGGCATAGCCCACGAGCTCGTCCTGGGCTTCCTCCCAGGCCTCGTGACCTTCTCCGCCCCACCCCAGCGCGAGCAGGTCATGACTGCCGTCACGCAAGCGCGTCCGCGCGGGAAAGTTCCCATGGTGGGCGCCAACGATGCTGGAAAGCGATCGCACCCCAGATGCTCCGCAATCCGGGGCGACGTGCCGGGCAAGGTACTTCTCCAGAATCAGCTCTCCGGCAATTGGATGCGTAGGGTCCCGCTTCCCCACCAGGTCACGATTCAGCACGAACCCCGCACGTTCGGGCTTCCAGGCTATGCCACGGTTATCGCTCCAGCCAAACGGCACGCCCTTCGCCTGGAACACCGGCGTCGCCTTCCCAACGTCGTGCGCGCCCGCGAGGAACACCAGAAGGGACCTGGCCAATGCTTCGTCCCCGCCATCCTCACCGCCGACCGCCCGAGCGACAACCTCCCTCGTCGCCTCAGGAAGCCAGCAATCCCACAGTCTGCCAGCCACCCCAGCGGCGTCAGCCAGGTGCACGTACAGCGGGAGCCAGCACTCACCCTCACCGTAATCCGACTTGCCCCACAGCGACCTCGCCGCCGCGGACAAGTTTCCAAACCCATCGGAACCCGTCATGGTCTCGTCCCTTTTGCGCCCGCAAAGTCGGCGCACACGCCATTGCCAACTGTCCCCCTAGACTGTGACACATCGAGTGGACATTAATTCGGGACGAGAAGAACTTCTCCGCGTCTGGTGGCGGCGGCAACTTCGGCCTTCGATCTTCTCGACATGCGTCGTTATGACCAGCAGTACAGAAAGCTCGGCGCAGGGATCGTTGGACCTGTAAAAGCATCGGGACCAAGGCCGAAGCCATTGGTCCCGATGCATCGGCAACGCCTATTGCCTGGTGTGAATCCACACTCCGAGTGCAACGGAATATCGCAAGGTAGGCGGCCCATCGCCGTCCCAACATGGTGCTTGCGAACAGTCACGAGGAGGTGGCGATGGACCGCTACGGCCATCTTGGCATCACCGAGCGCGAGGATATCATGCTGCTCTGGCGCGACGGGGAGGGCGTCAGCCAGATCGCGCGCGAGATCGGCAGGGACAAGTCGACGGTGTCGAGGGAGATGCGCCGCAACGGCTGGGCGAACCCCAGGACGGACAGGCCCTCCTACCGGGCCTCGACGGCGCAGAAGAGGGCGAGGTGCCGCAGGCCGCACCTGCTGGACGACCCCGGGACCAGGGCGCTCGTGGCGCGCCTCGTGCGCGACGAGAAGTGATCCCCCGAGCAGGTCGCCGGCAGGCTCGCCAGGGAGGACCCCGTGCGCTCGGTGAGCGACACGACGACATGCCGCGCGATCGCCAGGGGCGACCTCGACCGGGAGATGCCGGGCGGCCGGCGCGGCGCTTCCTCAGGCACCACGGCAGGAGGCGCCACGCGTCGGGCAAGCCCAAGGGCGCGTACGGGGCGCACGTCACGCACGAGATGTTCGAGCGCCCGCCCGTCGTGGCGCGCAGGTCCCGCATCGGGGACTGGGAGGGGGACACCGTCGCCGGCTGCGAGGGCGGGGCGTGCCTGGTGACGCAGGTCGACAGGAGGTCCGGCTACCTCATGGGCGGCAAGGCGGCCCACAAGACGAGCGCCGAGGTGGGAGGGGCCACCATGGGCTCCCTCGCCGGGATGGTGGTGCGCTCCATCACGGTCGACCGCGGAAGCGAGTTCGCGTGCGCCACGAGCCTGCAGGAGGGCCCGGGCGCGCCCGTCTGCCTCTGCGACTCCCACCAGCCGTGGCAGAGGGGCACCAACGAGAACACCAACGGGCTCCTGAGGGACTGGTTCCCGAAGGGAGAGGAGCCTCGACGACGTCACCGACGAGGAGGTCCGGGAGGCGTACGATTCCCTCAACCACAGACCCCGCAAGCGCCTGGCGTGGAGGTGCCCCTGCGAAGTTTACTCTCGCCGATCGTTGCACTTGCTGTGAGGATTCACAACGGAAACTGCTAGCGAAGACAGCGAATCGCTCATTAATACTCTTTGCAAAGACTATTGTCTGCATCGCCTGAAGGCTTGAAGTAATCAATGAACCAGTCGGACACTTGTAAGGTAGCCCTGTAAAACTGAAGCGCTCTTCTTGGCGTTACATTGTCATTATCTCCATGGGCTATTCTTCCGCGTTCCTTAACCATTGAACCTATTTCTGCTGATAGATCAATTGTATCCTTTCCGTTTGCCATATAACTTAAAAAAGCTCCACTTGCTACATTTGAAATCGATGACAGGATTCTCTTTAGATTATCGGGGTTTGGATTCTGCCATTTCTTGTACTGACTACGGGCATAGTCGGAAACAACAGATTCAGAATGACGCTCAATAAAGCATAGTATGCATGAGCTGGAAGTAACCTCCAGATGTCCTGAGCAGCGAATGACGAGAAGCTTTGCAAGATTTGAGACAACATCATCGTTGCAACTCTCCCGCTGCTCCAGCAATGATTGTACAAGACACTCCAGATCATCGAGACGCTGCATCGATTGCCGGACTTCATAGGGTGGCCATTCTTGTACTTCTGTCATTAGCTTAATGCCTTGCAAACTAATGAAATTCTTTTATGTACCTGAGCTTCATCCGAGGTAGCGCTGGTGACCGAATCAACATACTCTTTATTACGGTTAAGCCTATCTAATAGTTGGCGTATAGAACTAGCATTAAGCCCATTTCCATCATGCAGTGCATGCATGCAGCCAATCATTATTGATTCTGCCCGCGCGGTATTTAACTGCTTGCGATCAGTCATAAAGAAAGGGTGTGACACATCGCTTGCAGCGATAATATCCGCTGTTTTATCAAACAGACCCAAGGCTGTTGTTAATTCAGACTGAGAGGCATCACGGTATTTATCGGCAAAGCTGTTGAGGAACCCCCCAAGGGGTTTCGTGTAGGACTGTTCCTCTAGATATAGTGCGATGATTCGTAATACCAACTCATGGTCTCTGAACCGTTTATTCAACTGCACGGATCCATACAGCTTGCGCCAGGATGGCCTAATATTTGAGCAGTCCACAAGATTCATCAGCTCGCCATTGTATAGTGCCATGCGAATTTCATGTGGCGTAAGTTGCGTACCTCCAGAATTCAAACGCTTGAATACATCGTATACAGCATTTTTTGATTCAGGCCTGTTGTCCAGCACGATTACAGTGGTGGTAATATATGTGTTATCTATTATTCGGCGATATTGCTCCGGTAGTTCATCATATGAAAGGCCATCGAATTTCGATCCAGCTAGTCTAAGCCGGTATTTTTTATCACCATTAAAACCGGAATAGAAACGCCTAAGCGTCTCAAGGCGCTGCTGGCCATCGAGGACAAGAAGACGCCTGTCTGCCTGCTGTACAAGAAATAAACCCGGAATTGGATATTCGAGTAGAAGAGATTCAACGAAAAGATCCATTTGCTTTTTATTCCAAACAAATCCCCTTTGAAAGGAGTTGAGATCACAGACGCCCTGCTCTGCAGATGTCATTCGTATGCGAGGAACCAGAATATCTTTATTCTCCAGTCGGCCCACAAGCCCTTTGACATCAAAATCTTGGCTCCGAAACGTAATGGGTGCGGCCGCCGGCTGCGGTTCTTCAAGTTCTTCTTTTTCTTCGGGAGTAAGATACGTCTCGTCGCCTTCGTAATCAATGTTGGTCATTCGGCTCCTCCAGCCTTGTATTAAGTAGCGAATCGCAGAAGGCCGCTCAATGCGGATGCGGCTCTGAAATCTGAGCTACGAGCCATACGTTTGCCCCTCCATCATTCTAACCTTTTGAATAGCCGACCAGCGTACGGACAGAGCATGCTGTCTCGGATGTGTTTAGTCAAGCCTGGCTTTCGGTTTTGAGCATGGATTTCTTTCGGGTCCGTGCACGAAAGTTTTTCGGGTTTCGTCACGGGCCCGCCGGCGCCTCCCTACCTTCCCGACTTCCCGAGCATCAGGCTCTCCTCCAGCCTGTGGCTCGGGCCCCCGAACTCCACGAGCCTGCCGTGGTGCGCGACGCGGTCGACGATCGCCGCTGCGAGCTTGTCGTCCGCGAAGACGGTGCCCCACCTGCCGGACTCGACGTTGGCGGCGGATATGACGCTCCTCCTCTCGTAGCTCTCGGATATCACCTGGCAGGGCAGCCTCGCCCCGTCCACGTCGAAGGGCGCGTAGCCGAATTCGTCCAGGACCAGGAGCCTCGCCTTGGCCACGTCGGCGAGCAGCCTGTCGAGCGTCCCCTCGCGCTTGGCCTTGCCCAGCCGCGGCACCAGCTGGGCCGTCTGCCAGAACCCCGCGGGGTAGCCCGCGGACGTCGCGGCGATCCCGAGCGCGGTGGCCATGTGGGTCTTCCCGCGCCCCGTCTGCCCGTAGAACACGAGGTCCTCCGCGTCGCGCACGAACGCCAGGGAGCACATGTCCTCGCGACCCCAGTCGTCGGGGAACGCCACATTCGACCAGTCGAACCCCTCGATCGACTTCGGCACGGGGAACCTCGCCTGCCTGAGCAGGCGCGCCCGCTTCGCCCTGTCGCGGTGGGCGATCTCCGACTCGAGCATCGACGTGCATGCCGCGACCTGGCCGGGCGTCGCGGAGCCGAGGAAGGCGGCGATGGTGTCGCCGGATATGAAGAGCGCCCTGGCGGCGTCGCGGAAGGCCGCCTGCGCGGCCTCACGCTCCGAGCTCGTCTGCGGCATGGCGGTCGCCTCCCTCGAGCAGCCTCAGCGCCCCGTCGTAGACGCCCAGGTCGACCTCCTCGTCGTACTCGATGTTGATTTTCAATAGGAACTGCGCGGATGTCGCACGGGGACCTGACCACCGTACGCATCGGGAATTGAGCAGTATTCGCATGGGGGCCGTGCCCGGGCCGCGCAAGGGGCACGGCCCCCGCTATGTTTCCTCCGGGCGGGATTGATGATGAGTCGGACGAGGCCCGCCCGGAGAGGAAGGAAGGATGACCGTGCCCCTTGACACAAGACAGGCTATCAGGGAACTGGACGCCGGTGGTGCGTCCAGGTCGCAGATAGCGCGCGAGCTCCATGTGAGCCGCAACACCGTCCGCAAGTACGCGGACATGGAGGACATGTCGCCGGCCGCGCCCGTGAGCGCGAGGCCGCACCCCGCGATCGACGCCGACGCCGCGTGGGTGGACTCCGTCCTGGAGGCCGACCTCGGCGCGCCCAGGAAGCAGCGCCACACGGCGAAGAGGATCTACGACAGGCTGGTGGAGGAGCGCGGCTACGCGGGCTCCTACTCGACCGTGTGCCGATACGTGGGCGAGTGGAGGCGCGGGCACTCGCGCTCCCCGCGCGAGGGCTACCTCGAGCTCGCCTGGGAGCCCGGCACCGCGCAGGTCGACTACGGGTCGTTCCGCGCGGTCGTCGCGGGCGTCCCGCGCACCCTCAGGCTCCTCGTCGTGACGCTGCCCCACTCGAACGCCCGCTTCTGCGTGGCAATGGAGCTCGAGAGGTCCGAGTGCCTCTGCTGGGGCCTGCGCCTCGTCTTCGAGTGGGCCGGGCGGGCCCCGCGCGTCCTCGTGCTCGACAACGCCACGGAGGCCGGGCGCATGCTCCGCGGCATCGTCACCGAGTCCGAGCTGTTCTCGCACTTCAGGGCCCACTACCGCTGCGAGGTCCGCTTCTGCAACCCGCACTCCGGCAACGAGAAGGGCTCCGTCGAGAACGCCGTGGGGTTCCTCCGCCGGAACCTGCTCGTCCCCGTGCCCGAGGCCGCCTCGGTCGACGAGCTCAACGAGGGGCTCAGGGCCGGCTGCGAGCGGATCAACGCCGGCGCGAGGAACAGGGCCGGGGCGCCCACGCCGGAGGCGCTCCGCGAGGACCTCGCCGGGATGCTGGCCCTGCCGGGCGCGCCCTTCGACGCGGTCAGGTGGACGCACGCGCGCGCCGACAAGCGCGGCTACGTGCGCGTGGACGGCAACCTCTACTGCGTCGGGCCCGCCTGGCACGACCGCGAGCTCGTGGTGGGCGTGCGCGCCAGGTCGGTCGAGGTCCTCGCCGACCGGGGCAGGCGCGTCGCCACGCTCGCGCGCAGCTTCGGTGAGGGCGAGACCGTGAGGAACCCGGCGTCGCTGATCCCGGCGCTGGTGGCGAGGCCGAGGGCCTTCGGGGAGTCGACCATCAGGCGCGACATGCCCGGGGCGCTCGTGGGAGAGCTCGACCGCTGCGACAAGGCCGGGAGGAGGAAGGCCCTCAGGGCGATAGGGAGGGCGTCCGAGCACTCCGGCTTCGGCGCCGCCTGCGAGGCGGCCGCGAGGATCTTCGCGGGCGGCAGGGTCCCGGACGACGCGTCCTGCGACGCGCTCGCGAGGCGCGTGGCCGCGGGCGGCCCCGAGCCGGGGCAGGCCGACCTCGCCGTCTACGACGGCTTCCTCGGGGAGGCGGCGCGGGATGCAGAGTAGCGCGAGCGTGGCGGACGCGGTCGTGGAGGCCGGCAAGAGGTGCTCGCTCACGAAGTCCGTGCTCGCGGAGTGGGCCAGGAGGGGCACGCCCAGGCAGGTCGAGTACCTCCTCGGCTACCTCGAGGCCGAGGGCGCGAGCAGGGACGCCTCGAAGAGGGCGCAGCTCCTGAGGAGGTGCGCCCTGCCGCAGGCCAAGACCTTCGAGGGCTACGACTGGTCGTGCGTGTCCTGGCCGGACGGCTTCGGCAGGGACGACCTGCTCTCGCTGTCGTTCCTGGGCGGCCGCGAGGACCTCGTGCTCATGGGCGACGTCGGCACGGGCAAGACCCACATGGCCGAGGCGCTCTGCGTGCTGGCGTGCCAGTCGGCGCGGCCCGCGCGCTTCTTCACCGCCTCCTCGCTCGTCGGCAGGCTGCGCCGGGCCCGCGACGAGGGCAGGCTCGACCGCGAGCTCGCCCAGGTCGGCCGTGCCGAGCTGCTGGTCGTCGACGAGCTCGGGTTCCTCCCGCTCGACGTCGACGGGGCCAGGCTGCTCTTCCAGGTGGTCTCGCAGGCCTACGAGACGCAGTCCGTCGTCTTCACGACCAACCTGGAGTTCTCGAGGTGGGGGTCCGTCTTCGGCGACGACCAGATGGCCGCGGCCGTGATCGACCGCGTCGTCCACCACGGCAGGCTCCTCCAGTTCAGGGGCGAGTCCTACCGCGTGAGGCACGCGCTGATGTCCCCGGACGGGGGCGGCGCGGAGTAGGCGGTCCGGCGGCCGCGCCCGAAGCGGCGGAGGGCGGGCCCCGCGAGAATTGCGCAGGGCCCGCCCAAGTCAAGTGAGAAATCCGCTCAAATCCCGATGCGATATTCGCTCAAGAACTATTGACATAACACAGTACTCGACGCGCTCGTCGCCCGCGGCGGCCCTGGCAGCCGACAGCGCGACGCTCGCGCGATCGAGGCCGCCCGTCGACGCGAGCGAGCGCGACATGCCCTCCACGGCGGCGGCCCAGCCGCGCTCGGCGCTCTCGTCGCGCAGCACCCTCAGGTCGGCGGCGAGGTCTGCCGGGCGCTCGGAGTCCAGGAACGACACGAGCTCCGCCGGCAGCGACGCCCTGACGCTCGAGTCCCTCCAACCCGCGGGCCTCGCGCACAGCAGCCTGAGCTGCAGGGTCGGATCGGAGCTGTCGGTCGGGGCCTCGCCCCACTCGCGCTCGTAGGTGGCGACCACCTCCCCGGTCGAGGCGTCGCAGACCGTGACGTCGAAGGCGCCCAGGGCGACGTCGACCCGGCGGCGCGCGTAGGCGGGCCCGGCCGAGTAGCGGTGGGGGCCGCCTACGGTGAAGGTGCCCTGCTTGTTGCACGTCCTGGTCTCCCACCTCACACACGAGAACGCGGCCGGCGGCAGCGGCGAGAGCGCGTCTTTGTCCTCCCCGAACAGCTCGAGCTCGGGCGTGCCGAGCCTGTAGTGGCGCTTGCCCGCGCTGAGGTCGAGGCAGTCCCCGAGCAGCCTGCGGTTGAACGCGGAGACGTCGTGGAACGACGGGACGGGCACGAAGAGGTTCCTCCTGTGGCACCCGACCTTGTTCTCGACATTGCCCTTCTCGTTGCCCGAGTAGGGGTTGGTGAAGGTGTAGTCGAGCCCGTAGTGCGCCGCGAAGCGCCGGAAGAGCTCCGAGAGCCTGACCTCGCCCCCGACGCGCCTGCCGACCTCGGTGGCGTTGTCGAAGACGGCCCTCCTCGGCACGCCGCCCGCGAACTCGAAGACGTTGCGGAGCCCCTGGCAGACGCACTCGGACGTCTCGCCCCAGAACACCTGGGTGAGCCCCACGTTGGAGTGCGGGAAGGTGACGGTCAGGTACTTGCCCCTGGTGAGGACGCCACGCACCCTGAAGTCCGCCTCCCCGAAGTCGACCTGGACCTCGCCGGGCAGCCAGCTCAGCGTAAGGAAGCCCTCGGCGTCCCTGCGGTCACGCTCCCTGGCCATCTCCTCGCGGCGGCGCCTGACGTAGCGCTGCACGGTTGAGTAGGAGCCGTCGTAGCCCAGCTCGTCCCGAAGCCTCACATACACCCTCACGGCCGTGTGGCGCTGCTTACGCCAGTTCCTGCAGTCGTCGTCGAGCCAGGAGTCTATCGTCCCCTCGTAGGGGGCGAGCACCTCGCTCTCGGGCTTCCTCCTCCTCGGGGGCTCGGGCGACAGGTCGTCCATCCTGGCGTACTTCCTCGCAGTGGGCTCCGACACGCCGACCGCCCTCGCGATCGCCGCAATCGGCTCGCCACGCCGCGCCCTCCTGCGTATATCCTCTATCTTGTCCACGCCGATCATTTCCCCTCTGGCCCTCCTCACGTCGTAAACCGAAGCAACGACATGTTGGGCCAATCGCGGGATGGTCGGCGTGCCCATGCACGAACCAGTAATTTTTTCGTGCTCAGACCCGAAACTTTCCGACGCTCAAACCCGCAAATAAGACGCTATCAAACACAGACGTCAAAGAGCTAAACACCGCTCACGGTCGGTAAGGGGCCGCTCGGGGAAGTCCCGAGCGGCCCTAATCTCCTCCCGCCACGGCCGCAGCCAAGCCCTCCCGCGGCCGCCCTCCCCGCCGTCAGGAACACCTGGCGACGGCGGGGAGGGAAAGCGCCCTGTCGGAGGCTAGCCCTCGTTCGCGGGCCCGTCCGTGGCGACCGCCTCCAGGCCGAACTCGCGCACGGCCACAGCCTGCCACATGCGCGCGGCTGCCGGCACGATGGCCTGTTCAAAGAGAGTGCTGGCCTCCCTGAGCTCGTCGACCAACCCGTCGTCGACGCTCGAGCGGACGCTTAGTGTCCCCTAGGTTCTCTTACGTTTTGAGCTCTCAGGCGAGTAGAGGTTGAATGCCTGTACAGTTGTATGCATGAGCCTGCCATCCTCTGAGTTCTGAATCAGGCAGCTCCACTGTGCTGATTGGGGAGATCGAGCGACTTGTGCAGCCCTCTCGTCGAGCGCGTTACCAATCTCTCGAATGACCTTTTGATAGTCAGCCACATGCTTGTTGAAGATGATTACGGAGACCTTGGTGTCTCGCCAGGTCGTGTATGAGAAAAGCTGCTCCACGGCTTTAAGAAAAGCGGATTTGCCACGCCAGACCTTGCATTCGGCAATGTAGGCGGCATGGTTCTCATAGGGGATGTAGATGTCGGTCTTTCCCCTGTTTCGAAACGTCTCGCCCGTCGCGTTTTCGTAGTGGGAGTTGAGGAGCCCGAGAATCATCTGACGCAAATCCTCCTCATCGTGAACCGCATATGTCGCAGGTGATGTCTCCCACGTGGAACAGCAGCCGTCAATGATTTCAATGATGTGCTTGTAATCAGCATCATTGATGGCGTAGGCAGGTCCTTCACCAGCTTTTGCATCCGGCACTGGCTTGTTGAATACGATTCGTTTTCTGACGAGCGGGATTGGCTTCGCCACGGGTGCGCCCTCGATTCGGTTGAGAGGTAGGTTGAGGGACTGGCGAAGGGTCGCGAACTTATTAATGGACGTAATCCGCTTGTCAACCTCCGTCTCCACGTTGGCTCTGAGCCCTGCGTTGAACTGAATCGTATCCCTTGCGGAGTATTCCATCTCTTTCGCGAAGGCTTGGATTTCGTCCTCGAAGTAATTCGTGATGGAGTCCCCGCTAACGTTTCGAAGCTCGTTCTCCATCGAGAGGTGTAGGTAGCCAATGCCATTCTGACCGGGTCTCTCCATCCGAGTCACAGTAAAATCTCGCAAGGTACTGCAAGAGGGGATGTACTTGAGAAGCTCGACATTGCCGGAGAAGCAAACCTTGCAACTGGCGCGAACGCCGGGGACATCAAAGTACTCAGGCTCACCAAGGGCTGCGGCTCCAGGCCACGGGTTGCGACGCTTCACTGTCTTCTCTGCAAGCTGATCTATCTCCAGCGTATCTGGGTAGAGCGCGAGCGGGTCAAGCTCGTATCTCGACGTGAAGTAGTCGATCCAGCCGTCACGGTCGGTCTTGTCCACCTCCTGGGGCGATAGAGCCGCAATCTCCCCTCTCATGGCCTTGAGATGAGCCTTGAAGAACTCACTGAGATAAGGACCGTTGAACAACTCCAATGAGAATCCCTTCCAGAAACTCTAGCCGCTAGACGTCTGCGACCTGCTGCCGAGCGTGTTCGTCCACATCAAAGCCACCTTGAATCAAGAAGTCACGGAGCAGATTGTCGAGAAGTCGGAAGACATATCGATCCCTGAGAGAATGGCCAGCAATGCTGGCGAAGAAGGTCCGCGCCTTATCAAGGTCCGAGGAAGCCCTGAGCTCATCAAATCTTCCATGGGCGTTGAGGTTGCCTTCCGTGAGGTGCAGCCGAAGCATCTCATTGAGCAACTTTTCGTCAACTCCAGTCGCCTCCACGAGGCGAGCGACATTGCCCTCCTCGGTGCCACGCCTGTACTCGTTAATATAGTCGCGCAGTGTCCAACCTGGATGAAGCTCAGCGTCGCCCGCCTGGATGTCTTGGATTAGCGTTTGCGCATAGCCTTGGTCAACTGAGGAGAGCTTCCCGAACTCTGCGTGAAGCTCGTTCAGGTTCCGCTCTACCTCCTCGGGAGAAACGCCTTGCTGGTCAAGAGACTTGAGCCACTTCTTGAACTTCGACTCCATGTACACGGTGTCTATGTGCCCCGTATCGATGGCTGTGAGGTGCGAATCTATTTCGAAGGGCACCTCCTCCCCACCTGATCCATTGCCTTCGAAGAGCTCCTTGTACCGTTGCGCAAGCACAAGGTAGGTCGTCTCGTCAAAGCACAGCTTTGCGCTGCTGGCATCGTTCACCCGGGGTGTATGCTCTTGGTATAAGGGCGTTTCGAGGAGTTGACCCTCCGCATCGAACCAGTACTCGAGCTGGTCCCAGTGAAACCCCTGGACTTGCGCTGCCTCCAGATGCTTGTTGAGCATTTGGAAAAGCTTGGCGAACTCCTTTTGTGCGGCCATGTCCTTGGGGTTTTCCAAAAAGTTGGATATTCCGGCTTCCTCGAAGACCTTGTCTATCAAGAGGAACGTAGCGTTCATGGCCTCGATGTTCTTGTCGAGCTTTTGCACAAAGAGCTCGAAGGGTCTCTCTCCGGAGTACATCTTGATTGCGGCGTCGATGTTTGCCTGCATCGTGTGAGGCTTGCGGTAGTAGCGGATGTTGCCGAAGGGCTTCTCGGGACCGAATACGCGGTTCGTTCGTGAGAATGCCTGGATCACACGCTCGTATTCCAGTACCTTGTCCAGGTAGAGGGTGTTGACCCACTTTGAGTCGAAGCCTGTCAGGAGCTGGTCAACCACAATCACGAGGTTCAGCTGTTTGAGAGGTTCGCGATCGATGTGGAGGTAGGGCTTCTTGTGCGCGAGCCGCTTGATCACGTCCTTCTTGAATCCGGCATGCGTGCTTATGGTGAAGGTCTTGTCGAAGAGGTTGTTGTAGTCCTCGATGACTTCAGCCAGGCCGTCCTCCTTGAATGCTTGGCCGCCCGTGTTGTCTATGTTCGGGTCAACGACGACCGTGGCACGCAGGCCGGGCTTTTCGCGCTTGATTAGCCGGTAGTACTCGATGGCCTCGGCTATCGAGGAGGTGGCGAGGATGGCGTGGAACATCGACCCGCGCGAGAGCGTTACCCAATGGTCCAACAGGTCCTTGACGACCGCCTCGCGGTGCTCATCCCTGTCGTACTGCTCTCTGCCCACATACCATTCGATGCCGTGTACGGTCTTTCCGCTCTCTCCATCGACCGTATCCGCCATAGGGACGTCGTTCATGTAGCGGTAGTAGATCTTAGCCTTGCGCTTATCGGAGACGGCCTCCTCTTCGGTGGCGGCCTTGGCCTTTTCTAGCGCGACGGCGCGACGAAGGTCGAAGTCGTCGTAAGTGAGCACCTTCACGAGATCGAAGCCGAGCACATTGCCGTCGCGCAGGCCGTCCGCCATCAGGTAGGCGTGAAGCTGGTTGCCAAATACGTCCGCCGTCGTGCTCTGCTTCTTGGCGTTCTCCTTGTAAATCGGGGTCCCGGTGAAGCCAAAGAGTAGAGCGTGGGGGAAGGTGAGCCTAATGGCACTCATCATGTTCCCGAAAGTGGACCGGTGGCATTCGTCGACGATGATGACGATGTGCTTCTTGTTGATGCGATCGAGCTGCGCGGGGCTTGCCAGGGGCTCGTCGCCATCGGCGTCCGCGCGCGAGAGCTTCTGGATAGAGGTCACGATGAGCGTATCCCGTGCGTCGTCGCTTTCCAAGAGCGAGACGAGCGTTGCCGTGTCCTCGGTGTCGTTTACTGTCTCCGTCTCGTTGGCGAAGTCGCGGTATTCGCCGAGCGACTGCGTACCGAGATCTATCCGGTCAACGAGGAAGATGACCTTGTGCGCCTGTTTGTTCGCCGAGATGAGCTGCGCTGCCTTGAAGGAAGTCATGGTCTTGCCCGATCCGGTGGTGTGGGCAATGAAGCCACCCAGCGGGTGCGGGGCCATCCAATCGCAGTGGACGGTGCGCCGTTCTATCGCAGAGACCGCATGGTACTGGTAGCTGCGCAGGACCTTCAGTATGCCGTCGCCATCGTCTGCCACGGTGTAGAACCCGACCATCTTGTGTGCCATGGGAATCGAGAGCAGGTTCTCTGCGATGAGCTTCCAGTCATTCTGGTGCTCGTTGTTGAAGTCCGCCCAGTGGAACATGTAGTCGGTGTTGAAGTAGCCATCGGCATCGAGCCCATCGCGCCCGGGGTTGGCGAAGTAGAGGGTCTCGCTGGGATTCATGGCCAAGAAGATTTGCACCATCGAGAAGATACCGCTGTCGAATATGCCCTCGTGCGCGTACTTCTCTATCTGGTGCACGGCTTGGGACACGTCTACGCCAGATGACTTGAGCTCTATGTGGATGACGGGCATGCCGTTGATGAGCAGAAGGACATCGCCGCGCCGATCTGGGAGGATGTTCCTCCTTGTGGTGAAGATGGGTTGCTCCGCTATCTGGTAGTAGGATTCGCCGTTAGCTATCTGCTTCCGGTCGTAAATCTTGAGGGAGACCTCATGCCCGTCGTCACGTTTGATGGCTATGGACCCAGCATTGATGAGCCTGTTCACCTCGGCAGGAGTCATACAGCGGTTTACCTGGTCGAGAATCTGCTGCATCTCCGTCTTTGTGAGTTCCGTCCCATTGAGCCTATCCATGTCCGAGTTCATACTCGTGAGAATCCGTCGCCAGTTCTCGACGAGGTCGTTTTCCGTGGGATAGCGGAGGGGTTCGCCCGTCCATCCCTTGTCACGCCTCAGGATGTTGACGAGATCGTCCTCGAACTCCAACTCGTCACCGTAGGTCTTTGCCATGGGTATTGCTCCTAAACAAACATGCTCGAAAGCAGGGCATTCTTTACGTGTCCCAATGCCTCGCAGAGCCTTCTCCTTGCATCGAGCGACCTATCGAATGCGGCGAAGAAGTCTGCAATGGCTCGCTGTTCCTCAAAGGAGGGAACAAGAATCCAGTATTCGAGCATCTCGTCCACCCTGAGCGTCTTGTTGCGCCCAGCTCCGCTGGGAGAGGCGAGCCACAGGTGGTGACGGAAGCGCGGGTCAAGCAGAGCATATCGGTAGAAGTCTGGGCATTGCCCGTCGTTGAAGGAAAATTGAGGGAAACGGTGAGAGACGAGAGCAATGGTGTCGGCCTCACTCGTGATCGCTATCGCCTGTTCCCATGCGAAGACGATGTTCACGATGAGGTTGTTCGGACCCACTTCACGAAGCTCGGTCTCACCGATGGCTTGTTCAGCGGGCACGTCTTGGAGGAACGTACCCTTCGCGAAGCTCCGGACGCCAAGGCGAACGTATCCGTCGGTGGGGGTGGGGATGCGATGGTCGAAGGGGGTGACGAGGCTGCCAAGCTGTTTGGAATGCCAGGGCTTGGTGAACTCCGCGAAGCGAATGCTGGGAAGCGTCTCTCCCGGCTGCGGAAACATGCTCTGCATGAGGGAGGCGCGGACTTTCTCGAGTCGGTCGCACTCACGCTGATGAAGGGTGATAAGGGAATCGAGGTGAGTGAAGAGGCTGCCGATGGCTACTTGTTCGGGCATATCCGGAAGATATATTGCGCCCTTAAGGAGCTCGCCAGGAACCAGCTCTGTCATCAAAGTGCCACGTTTGGTAGAGCGTATGAAAAGGGGTTTCCAAGCATCTGAGTCTTGCAGGTAGTATTTCCAAAAGGGCACACAGACCTCGGAAACTGGCCTAAGAGTGCGGAACCGAGAGGACATAATGCCTTTTCCAATGTCGTTTATGACGAGTTTCCCGTAGGAATGTCCCTTTGTGCGGTTGCCCTCAAAGGCCATATCACCATAGTTGAGAACCTTATATGCGGGAAGTGAATCTGCAGAGGCGCCATTTCCCTCCGGATTCCAAGACATCGAGGAAACCGAGATGGTTTTCTCCACCCCTATCGATCCGTCGACGTTCTTTTGGTCGCTGACCGTATACAGCTCCCCCAACTTACGCTGTTCCCAAGGGTCAGTGAAGCCGGAAAAGCGAATCGATGGCACGTTGCCGCTCATTTGGACTCACCTCCCAGGACTGATTCGAGTTCGTGAAGGGCAGCAGTTTGTTTGCCTGTACCGGTGAGACGGGGAATCATGTCGCAAAGGCTCTCGTCAGCAACTTCTCTCTCCCCCGCGAGGGCAGAGAGGGTGACGGAATACTTGGCATCCAGGTCGCGGATGGACTTCACGAGACCGTCAATCACCTGGCCAGGCACAGCATTGATGTCGTTGATGATTGGCTGCACCCAGTGAAGATAGAGCAGGCTCCTTGCCTCGTCATCACCGAGCGACTCGATGGCCTCCTTTGTCCTTGCTGTGAGCTCGGCGGATGCCTGCTTGGCATCTGCGTTGGCCTTTTTCCTCTCGTCGTTCAATCTCGCAACCCTGCGAAGCTTGCCAAGCAACGAGTCCTCCTCGTCTGGCATGCCTTCGATTAGGTCGGAAACGCGCTCCTTGACACGCGAGGCGGCGTACACACCTCCCGTAGCCTTCATGCTGTCCCACCGGACATCGTTATGGTTGGAGATGAAGTCGACCTTCTCGCGCTTTGCCTTGTCCTTGGCGGCCTTTCTGCTCTGTTTGTCGCCTTTCGGGATGTCCTTCAGGACGGCACTCTGTTCCTTGAGAAGGTCGAGGTATTTCATAAGGGTGTCGATTTCATCGTTGTCCTCGGCCGCCAGTCGGGTGATGCTCTCATACAAGGTCTTGTATGCGAAGTCGCTGCAATCCTCATTCGTGTAATCGCCCTCGCGCTCCTCCTCGTCTAGTGAGTCGAAGATCTCGTCGATGGACGACGTCGCTGAGGCCGCCTTCTCGTTCAAAGTGCGGATTGCCGCTAGATCTGCAGGAAACTTTGTTTCCTGCACGAGCGAGAAAGGTAGGATGTGGCCCACCCAAGGTTCTTTGGCGTCCACGACCTCGCGTTCCTCATCATCACCGTTGTCATTCTTTACTTTCTTGAGGACGAGATGCTGGTCGACTTTTCTGACAGCGTCTTGGCCTTCGCTCTGAATGAGCTCGATGTCGCCGGCGATGCCCTGCTCATCGTCCCTTCCACTCCAATGGAGGTCTAGCTTCTGATAGAGGGAATAGCGGTCAACGAGGGGGACTTCTCCGAGCCTGTCGAATACGTCATCTGCAATGGCATTCTCCTCAGAGCTGAGGTCAACGGTCTGCACATGATTGACGAGAGAATCCTCCAGCTTTTCAGCAAAGCCTGCGAAGGCACTCCGGTATGTCTGGGCGAAGCCCGAGACGCTTGGGTGGGAGCGCACGAGATGGTCAAGGTTCTGCTGGCGGAGCTGACAGTACCCGTCTTTATCGAGAAATACGGACTCTCGCAGGCCGGGTAGGGCCTCCCAGTAATTATTCAGGTCATCGAGTTCGGTAGTCGGGATGCCACCGAACATGGTCGCATAGAGGTCCCATCGCTCCGGCCGCTCGGTCGCGTCGACGTAGCGGGGGATATTGAGGTTGTAGTCGTTGCGGACGATCTCGTCTTTTGGCACGACTCGGCAAAGCCCGGGAATGTCCCGGCGCGCCTTGTAGGCATCGACGATGCGCTTGACGTCGGCGGCGCGGAGCCGGTTCTTGGTGCCGCTCTTTTCGAAGTGCTTTGAGGCATCGATGATCAGTACGCTGCCGTCCCCGCGGCTGCCCTTGGCTTCGTCGTGCCTCGTGAGGACCATCACGATCGTGGGAATACTCGTTCCATAGAAGATGTCGGGCGGGAGCCCGATGATAGCCGAGATTTCATTCCGATCGACGAGGGCTCTGCGAATGTCCCCCTCGGAATCCCCTCGGAAGAGGACGCCATGCGGGAGCACGATGGTCAGTATGCCGCCGGGTTTGAGGTGATACAGGTTGTGAAGGAGGAAGGCATAGTCGGCCTTGCCCTTGGGAGCGATGCCGTACCCATCGAAGCGGGGATCGCCCTCCCGGTCCTTAGCGTTCCAGGACTGCGAATAGGGAGGGTTGCTCATACAAGCATCCACGCGCAACGGCTCGTCTGAGTAGAACGAATCTGCTTCCTGCTTGTCATCAGCGCGAAGCGGCCAGTCCTCCTCCAAGGTGTCGGCATTGCGGGTTACGATGTTCGCTGGTTTGATGCCGTGCATGACAAGGTTCATGCGAGTCAGGTTGTAGGTATTGCTCTTCAGCTCCTGGGCATAGTAGCGGATGCCCTCGGGGTTCCCGCTTTCCTGTGCGATAGCGGCACCAACCGTTATGAGTAGTGAAGCAGACCCAGAAGTAGGGTCATAGATGCTGAGTTCGTCCCTTCCCCTCAAGTTGTAGGCGATAATTTGACTCATCACATTTGCAACCTCGTGCGGGGTGTAGAACTCCCCGGCCTTCTTACCTGCATTACCGGCAAAGTTCCGAATCAGGTATTCATAGATGTAGCCAAGCACGTCATAGCCTTGCTTGTCGTCCATGGGAATGGGCTGTATGAGCGCAAGGAGGTCAGAGACCGCTTTGGTCTGTTGCCCGATTGTGGAGCCGAGATTCGATAAGCCCGATTCCAACGTCCGAAAGATACCCTCGTAGGTATCACGGTAGTTGGGAGAGATATTTCTGCTGAACGCGGAGAGGGCAATCCGCACGTTGTCCACGCTGAAGTCGGAACCGCTAGCAAGCCAGGTGGAGTAGAGGTTCTGATAGGAGATGAAGTAACCGAGGTTGTTCCGGATGTGCTCCGCATCCTCGGTATTGTCCTCGTTGAGATCCTGCTCCAAGTCCTCGTGAGTCCACTTTTCGGACAAGCAGAACCGTTCCTCTTGCTCGCTGAGGAAGCGGTAGAAAATGAATCCGAGAATGTAGTCCTTGTATTCGGAAGCCTCAATTTTGGAACGCATCTTGTTTGCTGCACGCCAGATGCGGCGGGCGAGCTGTTGCTTGTTCATGGAGTGAAATCCTTCATCACGTTAACGGGTGTTCAGTACCGCTAATCCAACGTTTAGTGAGAGTCACTGGCATCTGCGGTGAGACGTTGGATGGCGCATAGTCTTATGAAGGCGGAGAAGCTCATCCCGGAGAGTGATGCCTCTTCAGTGATGGCGGCTTTGAGATTGGCCGGAATGCGAACGGTCGTGGTCGACATCTCTCCTTGCGTCAAATAGGACTGAATGGTGGTCCGATCAGCGCCGTTCTCGACAAGCTCGCGATAGCTCATGTCTCATCTCCTATGGCGTATCGAATACATAGGATTGCATTCTAACATGCAAATGGATTATCCGTGGAAGAGACGAGAGACTCCTATCTTTCACCCCGACGCTTTAGTTTTCGGACTTCCGGCGGGCAGACTCTCCCCATGAGCCAGGGACGCCTCGGGACCCCAGCCATTTGAATTGCTCCCCTCTCTCTTCTCGAGTGTTTATGTCTGGCAAATGTGGAAGCAATGAGGAGAGGGCTCAACAGAAATCCGAGCCAAAAAGTGTGTACCAAAAACGCGTACCAAATGTGTACCAAAAGAAAGCAGCTCAGAGACGATGCCTCTGAGCTGCGAGTTTATGGTGGGCGTTAGAAGATTTGAACTTCTGACCTCTTCCGTGTCAGAACGCTTATATGGGGTATCCGCATCGTGCTCATTCATGCCAAATCGTGCCAAAAGGGCTGGTAGACAGGCCAGATGACCGTCCACCCAGTATCATTTCGTGTCGAGCTTAACCGGGTTGCGTGCACTCCGCGTGCACTCTTCGCGTGCACCCGCGTGCACTCGGGGCGGAGGGTAGCTTTTCGCATACATGGCCCCTCCACTTGCAGGTTCCGAACGCCGGGGAGCCGACGGGGGCGCCCGCAGCAGCGTGGCATGGAGGCAGGGGATGTACCAGGTAAAAGAAGACATCTGGTCCGAAGGGTCGCTGATAGACCTCGGCAACGGCCGCTGGAAGTGCCGATACTCCCGCACGGAAGACGGCAAGAGGCACCAGACCACCCGCAGCTTCCGAGCGTCGGGGAAGCGCGCCGCGAGGAGGAGGGCAGACGAGATACGAAAGGAGCTCGACGACGAGGTGCGCAGGCAGGAGCTCCCCCTAGGCATCACGAGGGAGGACATGTTCGTGCCCACCTTTCTCGAGCGCTACATCCGCTCGCTCGAGAGCGGGGCGGGCATCGCCCAGACCACCGCTGCGAACTACCGCCACTGCGCGAAGCACGTCTCGCGCTACCTGAGCGCCATGCGGATAGACGAGATCACCGGGGACACCATCCTCCAGATGCAGGCGGCGCTCCTGGAAGATGGGCTCTGCAACAACACGGTCGCCAAAGCACATCGCTTCCTCAAGCAGGCGCTCCAGTACGCGGCGGACAGCGGGATCATCGAGCGGAGCCCCTTCACGAGGCGGATCAAGCCGCCGAAGCGCGAGGCGAGGGAGCCAAACGCACTCGACGCCGACGGGCGCGAGAGGCTGCTACTCGCACTCGACTCCATGCAGGACACCGAGGTGACGCTCGCGATAAGGCTGGGGCTCGCCTGCGGGCTGCGTAGGGAGGAGATGTGCGGCCTCAGGTGGAGGGACGTCGACCTCGACCACGGCGTCCTGCGGGTGAGGGTCGCAGTCTGCCAGTGCGAGGGCAAGGCCGTGGTGAAGGAGCCCAAGACGCCAACGAGCCGACGCGAGGTCCCGCTCGAGCCGGACCTGGCGTCGAGGCTCGCGAGGCGCAGGCGCCGCCTCGTCACGCTGCTGGGCGGAGGGCCAGAGGCAATAGAGGACCTCTACGTCCTGGGCGACTCCAGCAGCGCATTCTACTACCCAGACCGCCTCACGAAGGAGTTCGCCTCCATCGCGAAGATGCTCGACCTGGTGGGCACCACCGGGAGGAGGGTGACGCTGCACGACCTCAGGCACACCTACGCCACCTACCTCGTCGCCGCGGGCACCGACATCAAGACGGTGAGCTCGCTCATGGGCCACGCGAACGCGGCGATGACGCTCAACACCTACGCGAGCGCCGACCCGCACGCGAGGAGGTCCGCCGCCAGGACGATCGCCGAGCAGATGGCGGCAAGACCCGGCAGCGGACAGGACGAAGGGAGCGAGACGATGCTGCGCGTCGTGTAGCCGGGCGGCTGTGTCCCCTTTCTGGTGGGGAACGCACGGGAAGCCCGGGAAACGCAGCGCCCCGAGGCGACGGCCGCACACTTCGGCATGCGACGTAACGTCTCGGCATGGCACGGAATCTCGAAGGAGGAGGTACGCGAGATGGACAGGAAGCCGACGGGCCCCACGGAGAGGTCGCTTTCGGACACGTCGCCGCTCTGCGACAGGCCCGAATGGCTCGGGCCAAGGGACATCCAAGAGGTGTTCGGCGTCGGGAGGACGAAGAGCTACCAGCTGATCAATGCCCTCCCGCACATCCGTGTTGGCGGGCTCCTCAGGGTCAACAGGAGGACCGTGCAGAAGGAGCTCCTCGACAAGGGTAGGCTTCCGTAGATGTGAACGACAACTCGTACGTGTGACTAATCCATCGCGCAGAGTCATATTTCAATCGGAGAATCGCCGCGGGGACGCGTGACGCATCGGTCACGCGTCCCCGCTTCTCTTCAGAGAGCAGCGTTTCCGACACGCCGCTGCGCCGGGGACTGTGAGGGGTCCCCTGTCCTCGCGCCCCGTCGAAAACGCAAAGGGCAAGGGCATGACCTCCGGGCCCCCGTTGGGACCAAGGTAGCACAGGGGGCAAGCACCTCTTCCCGCCCCCTGGCGCCACGCCACCGCGGAGCCCGCAGCGCCACGCCCGCAAGGGCGCGGCCCCCGCGTCGCCGTGGCTTGCTCCCTGGGCCCCAACGGGGGCAAAGGGAGCCCCCACGTCCTAGGGAGGTCAGCCATGACCAGCACAAGCGAGAGCCAGGCCGCAACGACCATGACCGAGGAGGAGCTCCGCCAGACGGCACTCGGGCTCTGCACGGACTACCTGCAAGGGAGGGGCCTGCGCGACGTCCACGCCGACGGCGACCGCATCGTGGCCACGGACGGCGGCGAGACCGTCCTCGTAACCGTCAGGGCGACCATGGAGCCGGGCTCCGAGGCCCTGCCGACGCTCGACCTCGAGGACGAGGACGTCGCCGCCATGCGCCGCGCGTGCCTCCTCTACCTCGCAGACCACGGCGACGTGGACGCAATCCGCCACGACGCCATATCCATCGCCATAACGGGAGAGCGCCGTGCGAAGCTGCGCCACCTCGTGGGGGTCTGGCAGTGGGCGGAGCGCATGTGACCTAGGACGTCTAGACGATAAAAAACCGCTCACGGTCGGAAAGGGGCCGCTCGGGGAAGTCCCGAGTGGCCCCAATCTCCTCCCGCCACGGCCGCAGCCAAGCCCTCCCGCGGCCGCCCTCCCCGCCGTCAGGAACACCTAACGACGGCGGGGAGGGGAAATGGCAACCACCGACTCGCTAGGTGAGTGGGTAGGTCGTATTCTTATCTATCTTTACGAAGCCGTCTGTACACGACCTCGAACTGCTTGACGCGACGAAACTCCGGCATCCCCGCCTCCACGCAGAACGCGTCGCCGGCATCGAAGCGCTGCCATATGTCCAGCCCGCGGTCGAGCATCACGTCCCACTGGCAGTTTATCCTCACGTGCCGCGCGTGGATGGTGTGTGACTCGTCCAGCTCGTAGGTAAAATTCAGCCCCATCGGCCTCGTGGCGTCCGCGATCTGGTCCAGGTAGTACGTCTGCTTGGAGTCCGGGAAGTCGTCGGGCGCGGTCAGCAGGTGCACCTGAATCTCCGGCACCCGGTAGTCGAAGTGCCTCAGGATAACCTCGAGCAGCTCCATCAGGTTGCGGCACTGGTAGAACTGGCGAATGTAGGGATCAGTAATGTCAACCTCCCGCACGCCATCGAGGTACGGGCCAAGGAGCGTCTCGTACGAGACGCCGCGCTGGTTCTCGCGGAACTCCTTGTGCCCCTCGAAGAGCCTGGAATCCGCCGGCGCCTGGGAAGAACTTGTCTCGGTCGGTGTAGAAGCAGACGCTGCCACCGACGCCGCTGATGCATCCTCGCCGAGAATGCTCATGTACGGTAAGGAAGCAAGCAACCGAAAACAAGAGATAGACCGCCAGCACTACACTATTCCGAACCAAAGACCAAAAGATAAGCATTGTGGGAAAATCTAAACTTTTGGATTTTCCTACAATGCCAACTACGGCGGAATCCCTCCCACTCCTTATATCTTTCTGTATACATTGAATTTGTATTTAGTAAAATGCAGACAACACCACGGATCGGCTTTTGGTTGGACAATTCCAACCAAACACCACAGCAGACAGCAGAAAACATTCTGAACGCTAGGAAGCCGGTATGATTGTTACATATAAGGGGAAGAAAAATTTCTTTTAGGTACTTGTTTTCCTAAAACTGATGTGATATAATAATTCAAGTCCAGAAAAGGAGTAAAAAATATGCGGCAAGGTATTCTTAAATAAAACTATAATCAAATAGTGGGAACAAAGGATTATGATAGTCCCTTTTGTAGGGGCTTAGTTTTTTGTACCCAATTTAAGAATACTTTTGCCTTATCAATTTTGACATATCCCCAAAAACAGCACTCACAAACAGGTGTATGCTGTATATGTGTATGTCCGCAAATTATCCCCAGTGGTAAAAGTATTTTACTGCTGGGGATTTTTATGCCCTTCGGGGCAGTAAAGGGAGGACAATCACATGAAAATAATCAATATTGGAATTCTTGCCCATGTAGACGCTGGAAAGACGACCTTGACGGAGAGCCTGCTATATGCCAGCGGAGCCATTTCAGAACCGGGGAGCGTCGAAAAAGGGACAACGAGGACGGACACCATGTTTTTGGAGCGGCAGCGTGGGATTACCATTCAAGCGGCAGTCACTTCCTTCCAGTGGCACAGATGTAAAGTCAACATTGTGGATACGCCCGGCCACATGGATTTTTTGGCGGAGGTGTACCGCTCTTTGGCTGTTTTAGATGGGGCCATCTTGGTGATCTCCGCTAAAGATGGCGTGCAGGCCCAGACCCGTATTCTGTTCCATGCCCTGCGGAAAATGAACATTCCCACCGTTATCTTTATCAACAAGATCGACCAGGCTGGCGTTGATTTGCAGAGCGTGGTTCAGTCTGTTCGGGATAAGCTCTCCGCCGATATTATCATCAAGCAGACGGTGTCGCTGTCCCCGGAAATAGTCCTGGAGGAAAATACCGACATAGAAGCATGGGATGCGGTCATCGAAAATAACGATAAATTATTGGAAAAGTATATCGCAGGAGAACCAATCAGCCGGGAAAAACTTGTGCGGGAGGAACAGCGGCGGGTTCAAGACGCCTCCCTGTTCCCGGTCTATTATGGCAGCGCCAAAAAGGGCCTTGGCATTCAACCGTTGATGGATGCGGTGACAGGGCTGTTCCAACCGATTGGGGAACAGGGGAGCGCCGCCCTATGCGGCAGCGTTTTCAAGGTGGAGTATACAGATTGCGGCCAGCGGCGTGTCTATCTACGGCTATACAGCGGAACGCTGCGCCTGCGGGATACGGTGGCCCTGGCCGGGAGAGAAAAGCTGAAAATCACAGAGATGCGTATTCCATCCAAAGGGGAAATTGTTCGGACAGACACCGCTTATCCGGGTGAAATTGTTATCCTTCCCAGCGACAGCGTGAGGTTAAACGATGTATTAGGGGACCCAACCCGGCTCCCTCGTAAAAGGTGGCGTGAGGACCCCCTCCCCATGCTGCGGACGTCGATTGCGCCGAAAACGGCAGCGCAAAGAGAACGGCTGCTGGACGCTCTTACGCAACTTGCGGATACTGACCCGCTTTTGCGCTGCGAGGTGGATTCCATCACCCATGAGATCATTCTTTCTTTTTTGGGCCGGGTGCAGTTGGAGGTTGTTTCCGCTTTGCTGTCGGAAAAATACAAGCTTGAAACAGTGGTAAAGGAACCCACCGTCATTTATATGGAGCGGCCGCTCAAAGCAGCCAGCCACACCATCCATATCGAGGTGCCGCCCAACCCGTTTTGGGCATCCATCGGACTGTCTGTTACACCACTCCCGCTTGGCTCCGGTGTACAATACGAGAGCCGGGTTTCGCTGGGATACTTGAACCAGAGTTTTCAAAACGCTGTCAGGGATGGTATCCGTTACGGGCTGGAGCAGGGCTTGTTCGGCTGGAACGTAACGGACTGTAAGATTTGCTTTGAATACGGGCTTTATTACAGTCCGGTCAGCACGCCGGCGGACTTCCGCTCATTGGCCCCGATTGTATTGGAACAGGCATTGAAGGAATCAGGGACGCAACTGCTGGAACCTTATCTCTCCTTCACCCTCTATGCGCCCCGGGAATATCTTTCCAGGGCTTATCATGATGCACCGAAATACTGTGCCACCATCGAAACGGTCCAGGTAAAAAAGGATGAAGTTGTCTTTACTGGCGAGATTCCCGCCCGCTGTATACAGGCATACCGTACTGATCTGGCCTTTTACACCAACGGGCAGAGCGTATGCCTTACAGAACTGAAAGGGTATCAGGCCGCTGTCGGCAAGCCAGTCATCCAGCCCCGCCGTCCAAACAGCCGCCTGGACAAGGTGCGCTATATGTTTCAGAAGGTAATGTAAAGATACATAATCGTCAAGACGGCAACAATCAGAAGTTATGGAGGGTAACAATGGAATATAGTAAGGAAGATTTAATGGAAGCAAAAAAGCAAATGAAGTGGCTGAGTTTGTTGAGGCTTCGGTAGTTTGTGTGACAAGGGGCTAGCCTAGGCAGCAACGCTCTTCGCTCCCTTCACGCCCTTCTTCCTCGCCTTCACCGGGCGACCCGGGAGCTGGGGCTGGCAGTCGCCGCACCTGAGCATGAGCAGGGCCACGAGGTTGTCGGTGTTGCGGAAGCCGTAGCCCATCCTCACCGTCACCTTGATCTTGTTGTTGATGGCCTCTACGCGCCCGTTGCTGATGCCGAGCTCGACTGCGGCGATGATGTCGTCGCGCCGGCGGCGCACCTTCTTCTCCACGGCGACGACCTTGGCGATCTTGCAGTAGGCGGCCCTGTGCATCCAGTCGTCGAGCAGCTCGGCGGCCTCGGAGCCGTCGGCTGCCCGGAAGACGGCCCGCAGGTCCTCCTTGAGCTCCCAGGCCCTGACCAGCCGCGAGCCGGCCCTCTTCTTGAGCGCCTCGAGCCTCGCCCTCTGGCCGTCGGTGAGGTCCTCGGGGTTCTTCACGAGCGCGTAGCGGCTGCCCTTGATGGAGGCCTCCTCCTCCTCGAGCGCCCTGACCTCCTCGGGCGGCAGCTCGCCTTTGGCAGGCCTGCCGCGCTTGCCCTCGGGCCTGGGCCTGGCGGCCCTGGCGGCGGCCCTGGCGGCGTTCCACTCCTCGCAGCGCACGGCGTCGAGCGCGTCGTTCATCCACTGGACCACGTGGAAGGGGTCCATGACCCACCTCGCGTTGGGGCAGCGGCGCTTGACCAGCTGCCTTATCCACCTCGCGCCGTCGGCGGTCACCACCTCTATGGCGCGCCTCTGCTCGCGCGTGAGCTCGTCGAGGAACAGGTTGAGCACGTCCTTGCCGGTGCCCTCGTGCGCCCAGATGAGGCAGCCGCGGTCGTGGTCGACGACCACCGTGACGTACTTGTGGCCCTTCTTGTACGACGTCTCGTCGATGCCGATGCGGCGCACGCCGTCGAACCTCGAGGCGCCGCGCGCGGCCTCCAGCTCGGCGTAGACGCGCCTGCACACGCCGCCCACGCTGTGCCACTCGACGCGGGCGAGCTCGGAGACCGCCGAGGCGGTGCAGCGGACCGCCAGCCACGCCACCCAGTCCTCGAAGTCGCGCGTGAAGCGCGCCCCGTGCCGCGCCCAGGGGACGGCCTCGGTGCGCACGCCGTGCTCCGGGCAGCGCACCCTGCAGGGCGCGTACTCCAGGTAGCAGGCCGAGCGCGCCAGGTCCATCGCCCTCCACAGCCTGGGGGCCCCGCGGTTCGCCATGTCGTAGAAGTCGCAGGCCCTGCCGCATACGGGGCAGCGGCGCTGCTCGCGCTTGTAGGGCCGGACGCTCACGACGATGCGCTCGGCCTCGATGCGCGCGCCCAGGACGACCGTGCGGGCCAGACCGAGGGCGAGAAGTAGTAGACTCTTCATGCGTCACACCTCTTCGGTTGTCTGAATTTGGCTTAGCAATCATAGGCGGATGACGCGGAAACGGCCCCTCCCGGGGCCGTTTCAGTTCCAGATCGTTGTTTTCGCCCGCTGAGCTGGGCCTATGCCGGAATCTCTCCCACAGAAACCACCGAAGAGCCCATTTTTTTGTGTAAAAAGGACGAGTGAAATATAATGCTTAAAAAATATTGGATAAAATGTCCGATTTGTAACGGAAAGACGAGAGTTCAAGTATTTCATAATACTGTATTAAAAGATTTTCCTCTTTTCTGCCCTAAATGCAAATTGACGCATATCATTGATGTAGAAAAATTAGAGATTGTAATCAAAAATACAGAAAAACAAACTTTTATTATTTAGAAGAAAGGATATAAAAATGAAACGTTTACCTAAATATACGCCTGCGGAAGTACGGAATGATCCATACGGATTTACTTACAAAGAAATGTCGGAAGTTATTGGCGAGAATGAAGCCTCCTTTTTTCACCTGCTGAAGGTTATCAATCTTCTTATTGAGTATCTCGGCATTCTTTCTTCTGCCAATGCCCTGGCGGGCAGATCCACCCCCCTTTCGGCTGGTTCGGGGGCACAGGCATGCCCTGACGGGCAGATCCACCGCCCTTTCGGCTGGTTCGGGGTCGCAGGCATGCCCTGGCGGGCAGATCAGCGCCTTTTCGGCAGGTTCGGGGGCGCAGGCATGCCCTGACAGACGGCTGCATTGCCCATATGCGTTTTGCGCGCGAGGACCCTGTTGCTCCTGTCAAAAGCGTGGCGAAATGAAGTGGCCCAAAAGAGGGCAGCAGAATACCGAAATCCCAGCTTGAAATAGCTCAGCTATTTGTCACTGTGCGGTTCTGCCTGCTATGATTAGCCATGCACTGCTGGGGAAGACTCATCCGCTAGAATTGCTTGGACGAAAGGAGACGCAATGGTACTCGACAGATACGCGCGATTTGCTGACAGCGCCGACGTGCTCTCTTGCCCCCTTTGCCACAGCGCCCTGAAGCTGCAGGAAGGGAGCCTCGTATGTCCGAAGAGGCACTGCTTCGATATCGCAAAGCAGGGGTACGTAAACCTTCTAGGGCCCTCCAGGCAGTCAGCCCACTACAGCAAAGAATCCTTTGAGAGCCGCATGGCAATCCTGGAGGCAGGGTATTACGACCACGTGAAAGAAGCCGTCCTCACCGCGGTAGGAAGGGCCCTTTCCCCAAGCGAGGGTCCTGCAGCTGTGAACGCGACGCCATTCCGCGTGCTCGACGCGGGATGCGGAGAAGGCTTCTATGCACGTGCAATCCGAGAAAACCTCTGTGTCGACGTGGTGGCGTTTGACCTCTCAAAAGACGCCATGCTGATGGCGGCCCGCCACGATTCCAGAAAGGCGGTCAAATGGCTGGTTGGCGACCTGACGAACATCCCCGTGCTGAAAGGCTCCATCAACTGCGTGGTGGACGTATTCGCTCCCTCGAACTACGACGAATTCAAGCGCGTTCTCACCCCAACCAGAAACGCCTCCGCGCCAGGAGTGCTGGTCAAAGTGGTTCCAGGCAGCAATCATCTTACGGAGCTGCGCCACCTTGCTGAAGGATCTTTGCGCAGCAAGGAATACTCAAACCAGCTGGTGACCGATTGCTTTGAGAAGCACTTCAAGATGACCGACCGCATCAAGGTGACGCGCACCTTCGAGATGTCCGAAAGGGACGTCCGCGTGTTCGCCGAGATGACGCCGCTGCTGTTCGGCATCGACGCGGAGTCCCTAAATCTATCGCGTGTGAAAAGCATCACCATCGAGGCTGAATTGCTGGTGGGCACCCCTCGCTCCCAAGGCCCTTCATGAGCTCAGCCAGCTCATCATCCTCTTAATAATCAAAAATACAGAAAAACAAACTTTTATTATTTAGAAGAAAGGATATAAAAATGAAACGTTTACCTAAATATACGCCTGCGGAAGTACGGAATGATCCATACGGATTTACTTACAAAGAAATGTCGGAAGTTATTGGCGAGAATGAAGCAAAAGCCTTATATGAAGAATTATATAAGCAATTACCACGCAAAAAAAATCTATCAATGTTGGTAAAAAATATTTGCAAAAGCAGTGATACTGAAAAGTATGTTTACGAACTGAAAGACAACAAATACATTGAAACGGTTTTTATCAAGCGGCGAGATGGTGGAACTGTTTGCGTGAGCACACAAGTCGGTTGTCCTGTTGGTTGTATTTTTTGTGAGTCCGGGCGAAATGGCTTTGTTCGTAATCTAACATCGTCAGAAATCGTACAACAGATTATATTGTTGCGTCGAAAAGTAAACCGTATCGTTTTTATGGGTATGGGAGAGCCTTTATTCAATTATGACAACTTGATAAAAGCAATCCATATTCTCCGAGATAGATATGGGCTCAACTTTCCAACCGACGGCATTACCATATCAACAGTTGGTCCGGTCGATCAATTAAAAAAATTGCGCGAGGAACATCTTAAAATTCAGTTGACAATATCTTTACACGCAGCAACACAATCTGCAAGAAATCGTATTATTCCTCACATGCGCATATATGCTATTGAAGATGTTGTTAAGCAAGCCTTATCCTATTCTGAAAGGCATAATCGCAAAATTGTCTTTGCGTATTTGCTTTTACCGGGTATAAATGACCGGCCCTCAGATGTAAGACAACTTGCAAAATGGTTTCGGGGCAAAAAAGTTATGATTAACGTGTTACAATACAACCCAACAAGCAATTCAAGAATTAAAGCACCACAGAAACGGGAAATAGTTGCATTCAAACATCAATTAGAGCAAGCAGGACTTGAAGTTACTATAAGAGTTTCTCATGGCAGAGAGATTAACGCGGCTTGTGGACAGTTAGCTAACACATATAATAAATTCAAAAAAAAATGATTAAAAGTGCCAGACGCATAGACGCAGAGCCGATAACGCATTAGGTCAAAAACCTATGTGTTATCGGCTTTTTTAGAGGCTTCGGTAGTTTGTGTGACAAGGGGCTAGCCTAGGCAGCAACGCTCTTCGCTCCCTTCACGCCCTTCTTCCTCGCCTTCACCGGGCGACCCGGGAGCTGGGGCTGGCAGTCGCCGCACCTGAGCATGAGCAGGGCCACGAGGTTGTCGGTGTTGCGGAAGCCGTAGCCCATCCTCACCGTCACCTTGATCTTGTTGTTGATGGCCTCTACGCGCCCGTTGCTGATGCCGAGCTCGACTGCGGCGATGATGTCGTCGCGCCGGCGGCGCACCTTCTTCTCCACGGCGACGACCTTGGCGATCTTGCAGTAGGCGGCCCTGTGCATCCAGTCGTCGAGCAGCTCGGCGGCCTCGGAGCCGTCGGCTGCCCGGAAGACGGCCCGCAGGTCCTCCTTGAGCTCCCAGGCCCTGACCAGCCGCGAGCCGGCCCTCTTCTTGAGCGCCTCGAGCCTCGCCCTCTGGCCGTCGGTGAGGTCCTCGGGGTTCTTCACGAGCGCGTAGCGGCTGCCCTTGATGGAGGCCGCCTCCTCCTCGAGCGCCCTGACCTCCTCGGGCGGCAGCTCGCCTTTGGCAGGCCTGCCGCGCTTGCCCTCGGGCCTGGGCCTGGCGGCCCTGGCGGCGGCCCTGGCGGCGTTCCACTCCTCGCAGCGCACGGCGTCGAGCGCGTCGTTCATCCACTGGACCACGTGGAAGGGGTCCATGACCCACCTCGCGTTGGGGCAGCGGCGCTTGACCAGCTGCCTTATCCACCTCGCGCCGTCGGCGGTCACCACCTCTATGGCGCGCCTCTGCTCGCGCGTGAGCTCGTCGAGGAACAGGTTGAGCACGTCCTTGCCGGTGCCCTCGTGCGCCCAGATGAGGCAGCCGCGGTCGTGGTCGACGACCACCGTGACGTACTTGTGGCCCTTCTGTTGATTTTCAATAGGAACTGCGCGGATGTCGCACGGGGACCTGACCACCGTACGCATCGGGAATTGAGCAGTATTCGCATGGGGGCCGTGCCCGGGCCGCGCAAGGGGCACGGCCCCCGCTATGTTTCCTCCGGGCGGGATTGATGATGAGTCGGACGAGGCCCGCCCGGAGAGGAAGGAAGGATGACCGTGCCCCTTGACACAAGACAGGCTATCAGGGAACTGGACGCCGGTGGTGCGTCCAGGTCGCAGATAGCGCGCGAGCTCCATGTGAGCCGCAACACCGTCCGCAAGTACGCGGACATGGAGGACATGTCGCCGGCCGCGCCCGTGAGCGCGAGGCCGCACCCCGCGATCGACGCCGACGCCGCGTGGGTGGACTCCGTCCTGGAGGCCGACCTCGGCGCGCCCAGGAAGCAGCGCCACACGGCGAAGAGGATCTACGACAGGCTGGTGGAGGAGCGCGGCTACGCGGGCTCCTACTCGACCGTGTGCCGATACGTGGGCGAGTGGAGGCGCGGGCACTCGCGCTCCCCGCGCGAGGGCTACCTCGAGCTCGCCTGGGAGCCCGGCACCGCGCAGGTCGACTACGGGTCGTTCCGCGCGGTCGTCGCGGGCGTCCCGCGCACCCTCAGGCTCCTCGTCGTGACGCTGCCCCACTCGAACGCCCGCTTCTGCGTGGCAATGGAGCTCGAGAGGTCCGAGTGCCTCTGCTGGGGCCTGCGCCTCGTCTTCGAGTGGGCCGGGCGGGCCCCGCGCGTCCTCGTGCTCGACAACGCCACGGAGGCCGGGCGCATGCTCCGCGGCATCGTCACCGAGTCCGAGCTGTTCTCGCACTTCAGGGCCCACTACCGCTGCGAGGTCCGCTTCTGCAACCCGCACTCCGGCAACGAGAAGGGCTCCGTCGAGAACGCCGTGGGGTTCCTCCGCCGGAACCTGCTCGTCCCCGTGCCCGAGGCCGCCTCGGTCGACGAGCTCAACGAGGGGCTCAGGGCCGGCTGCGAGCGGATCAACGCCGGCGCGAGGAACAGGGCCGGGGCGCCCACGCCGGAGGCGCTCCGCGAGGACCTCGCCGGGATGCTGGCCCTGCCGGGCGCGCCCTTCGACGCGGTCAGGTGGACGCACGCGCGCGCCGACAAGCGCGGCTACGTGCGCGTGGACGGCAACCTCTACTGCGTCGGGCCCGCCTGGCACGACCGCGAGCTCGTGGTGGGCGTGCGCGCCAGGTCGGTCGAGGTCCTCGCCGACCGGGGCAGGCGCGTCGCCACGCTCGCGCGCAGCTTCGGTGAGGGCGAGACCGTGAGGAACCCGGCGTCGCTGATCCCGGCGCTGGTGGCGAGGCCGAGGGCCTTCGGGGAGTCGACCATCAGGCGCGACATGCCCGGGGCGCTCGTGGGAGAGCTCGACCGCTGCGACAAGGCCGGGAGGAGGAAGGCCCTCAGGGCGATAGGGAGGGCGTCCGAGCACTCCGGCTTCGGCGCCGCCTGCGAGGCGGCCGCGAGGATCTTCGCGGGCGGCAGGGTCCCGGACGACGCGTCCTGCGACGCGCTCGCGAGGCGCGTGGCCGCGGGCGGCCCCGAGCCGGGGCAGGCCGACCTCGCCGTCTACGACGGCTTCCTCGGGGAGGCGGCGCGGGATGCAGAGTAGCGCGAGCGTGGCGGACGCGGTCGTGGAGGCCGGCAAGAGGTGCTCGCTCACGAAGTCCGTGCTCGCGGAGTGGGCCAGGAGGGGCACGCCCAGGCAGGTCGAGTACCTCCTCGGCTACCTCGAGGCCGAGGGCGCGAGCAGGGACGCCTCGAAGAGGGCGCAGCTCCTGAGGAGGTGCGCCCTGCCGCAGGCCAAGACCTTCGAGGGCTACGACTGGTCGTGCGTGTCCTGGCCGGACGGCTTCGGCAGGGACGACCTGCTCTCGCTGTCGTTCCTGGGCGGCCGCGAGGACCTCGTGCTCATGGGCGACGTCGGCACGGGCAAGACCCACATGGCCGAGGCGCTCTGCGTGCTGGCGTGCCAGTCGGCGCGGCCCGCGCGCTTCTTCACCGCCTCCTCGCTCGTCGGCAGGCTGCGCCGGGCCCGCGACGAGGGCAGGCTCGACCGCGAGCTCGCCCAGGTCGGCCGTGCCGAGCTGCTGGTCGTCGACGAGCTCGGGTTCCTCCCGCTCGACGTCGACGGGGCCAGGCTGCTCTTCCAGGTGGTCTCGCAGGCCTACGAGACGCAGTCCGTCGTCTTCACGACCAACCTGGAGTTCTCGAGGTGGGGGTCCGTCTTCGGCGACGACCAGATGGCCGCGGCCGTGATCGACCGCGTCGTCCACCACGGCAGGCTCCTCCAGTTCAGGGGCGAGTCCTACCGCGTGAGGCACGCGCTGATGTCCCCGGACGGGGGCGGCGCGGAGTAGGCGGTCCGGCGGCCGCGCCCGAAGCGGCGGAGGGCGGGCCCCGCGAGAATTGCGCAGGGCCCGCCCAAGTCAAGTGAGAAATCCGCTCAAATCCCGATGCGATATTCGCTCAAGAACTATTGACATAACACACCTTCTTGTACGACGTCTCGTCGATGCCGATGCGGCGCACGCCGTCGAACCTCGAGGCGCCGCGCGCGGCCTCCAGCTCGGCGTAGACGCGCCTGCACACGCCGCCCACGCTGTGCCACTCGACGCGGGCGAGCTCGGAGACCGCCGAGGCGGTGCAGCGGACCGCCAGCCACGCCACCCAGTCCTCGAAGTCGCGCGTGAAGCGCGCCCCGTGCCGCGCCCAGGGGACGGCCTCGGTGCGCACGCCGTGCTCCGGGCAGCGCACCCTGCAGGGCGCGTACTCCAGGTAGCAGGCCGAGCGCGCCAGGTCCATCGCCCTCCACAGCCTGGGGGCCCCGCGGTTCGCCATGTCGTAGAAGTCGCAGGCCCTGCCGCATACGGGGCAGCGGCGCTGCTCGCGCTTGTAGGGCCGGACGCTCACGACGATGCGCTCGGCCTCGATGCGCGCGCCCAGGACGACCGTGCGGGCCAGACCGAGGGCGAGAAGTAGTAGACTCTTCATGCGTCACACCTCTTCGGTTGTCTGAATTTGGCTTAGCAATCATAGGCGGATGACGCGGAAACGGCCCCTCCCGGGGCCGTTTCAGTTCCAGATCGTTGTTTTCGCCCGCTGAGCTGGGCCTATGCCGGAATCTCTCCCACAGAAACCACCGAAGAGCCAGTTTGTTTGACACGGATTTGCTTCTGCTACCGAAAGTCCTTGCCTAATGGTGCCCCAATCCTAGCCTTCCGGTCGTCCCTAGGCCACCCTCTCGTTGATTCCCGCGTAGTACCAGCTTGCCGGCGTGTCGTACCCCAGCGACTGGTGAATCCTGGCGTCGTTGTAGTAGCCCACGAACTCGGCGACGAGGCGCCCCAGCTCCTTGGGCGTCGAGTACTCGTGTGTCCTCAGCCACTCCGACTTCAGGGTCCTGAACCACCTCTCCATCAGCACGTTGTCCCTCCAGCGGGCCCTGCCGTCCATGCTCTGCGTGACGCGGTTCGATGCGAGGAGCGAGACGTAGACGTCCGAGCCGAAGACCGACCCCTGGTCGGAGTTCATGACGGAGGGTGTGCCGTGCTCGGCGAAGGCCCGCCGCACGCACCTGACGACATCCTCGGCCCGCATCGTGTCCGACAGCCTCCAGCCCACGATGTAGCGGCTGTGCCAGTCGATCACGGCGGTGAGGTACATGTGGTGGCCACCTATCTGGACGTAGGTGATGTCCGTCGACCACACCTGGTTGGGGAAGAGGATCTTCTTGCCTTTGAGCAGGTAGGGGAACCTCTTCGAGCGCTTGGATGGTTTGGAGAGCGAGGGAAGCGGGCAGCAGGGTCGTATGTTCATCTCGTGCATGAGGCTCGTCACGTGCCAGCGGGTGACGTCCTCGCCGTCCTTCCTGAGCTGCCTGGCGATCTTCCTCGCCCCGTACGCGGGGTTGTCCGCATGGATCCCGTCTATCTTTGCCATGAGGCGCTCGTCCTCCTCGGAGGTCTCCTTCTTCTCCCTGCGCTCGTAGTAGGTGGAGCTTCTAGGTACGCCCAGGAGCTCCGAGGCCCTCTTGCGGGTGATGCCGGCATGCTCACCCGCGGCCTCCCGGCACCTCTCCCGGGTCGTAGCCGCACTCGTCGCAAAACCGCTGGAGGAAGTCGCGCTCGACGGTGAGCTGGCCGATCGTCCTCAGCAGCTCGTCGTGCTCCTTTGCAGCGGCTTCCTCCCTGGCCTTCCTCTCGCGCTCCTGCTTGGTCTTGCCGAAGACGTCGGTGGCGCCCTCGTCGAGGAGCTGGTCCCTCCACTCGGCGGCGAGCGAGGGCGCTATCCCGTTCTCCGACGCCACCTGGGAGAGGGTCTTCTCGCCCTTGTAGACCTCAAGCGCGACCCTCATCTTGAACTTGGGGTCGTACTTCCTTCTCGTCGTCTTGCCCATGATTCCAAAGCCCTTCCGTGCCTTTCGACACATCTTAGGGCTTTCGGTAGGCATGGCTCAAACGTGTCTAGATCTGGGCAGCCATATCACGCCTCCGCCGTCGAGGCGGTTCGGTCGAGGGGGCTCAGGAGCCTGCACGGCGTCGACGCGGCGATCGCGAGGGCGGAGGCCGAGGGGCGCGCCAAGGACGCAAGGCTCCTCTCGGACGCGCGGGAGTGCTGCGAGGAGCACGGGCTCCTTCCCGAGACGGCACACCATACCAGCGGAAACGCCAGGCCCTCGAAGCGCCACGCAAACAAGCGGCGGTCCTCCGCCGCGGGCGGCACACGCCACGCGGAGGGCGCGGGACAGAGGCAGATGGAGGTCCGGAGGGACGACCGCGGCGAGAGGGGCGACTCAAGGTGAGGATCACGGTCTGGTACGAGGACGGCGGCCTCGAGGAGTTCGACACGACGGCGCTCACCACCGCCGGGGCGCTCGGTGCGCCGGACGCGATGACTGACGTGGCCGTCCGGCTCGTAGAGGGCGACGGCATGTGGGCCGAGCTCAGCTGGTACGACTCCGCATCCATCGGCGGCGGTGACGAGCAGCTCGCCCCCAGGCGCGCAGGCTGCAGGGCGCACCTGCTCTCGGAGGGCGAGCTCGCGCGCGTGAGGTCGTGCGACGTCGACGGCGCGCGCTGGCTCACGCGCGTGGGGCCGGACCTCGTCGACGAGCGCAGGCTCTCGGAGCTCCTCGCGCTCCTATACGAGCCGCCGGTCGAGGGGATGTCCCTCGCGAGGAGGTCCGTCTGGCTGCTCGGGCACCTGTGTTTGATAGCGTCTTATTTGCGGGTTTGAGCGTCGGAAAGTTTCGGGTCTGAGCACGAAAAAATTACTGGTTCGTGCATGGGCACGCCGACCATCCCGCGATTGGCCCAACATGTCGTTGCTTCGGTTTACGACGTGAGGAGGGCCAGAGGGGAAATGATCGGCGTGGACAAGATAGAGGATATACGCAGGAGGGCGCGGCGTGGCGAGCCGATTGCGGCGATCGCGAGGGCGGTCGGCGTGTCGGAGCCCACTGCGAGGAAGTACGCCAGGATGGACGACCTGTCGCCCGAGCCCCCGAGGAGGAGGAAGCCCGAGAGCGAGGTGCTCGCCCCCTACGAGGGGACGATAGACTCCTGGCTCGACGACGACTGCAGGAACTGGCGTAAGCAGCGCCACACGGCCGTGAGGGTGTATGTGAGGCTTCGGGACGAGCTGGGCTACGACGGCTCCTACTCAACCGTGCAGCGCTACGTCAGGCGCCGCCGCGAGGAGATGGCCAGGGAGCGTGACCGCAGGGACGCCGAGGGCTTCCTTACGCTGAGCTGGCTGCCCGGCGAGGTCCAGGTCGACTTCGGGGAGGCGGACTTCAGGGTGCGTGGCGTCCTCACCAGGGGCAAGTACCTGACCGTCACCTTCCCGCACTCCAACGTGGGGCTCACCCAGGTGTTCTGGGGCGAGACGTCCGAGTGCGTCTGCCAGGGGCTCCGCAACGTCTTCGAGTTCGCGGGCGGCGTGCCGAGGAGGGCCGTCTTCGACAACGCCACCGAGGTCGGCAGGCGCGTCGGGGGCGAGGTCAGGCTCTCGGAGCTCTTCCGGCGCTTCGCGGCGCACTACGGGCTCGACTACACCTTCACCAACCCCTACTCGGGCAACGAGAAGGGCAATGTCGAGAACAAGGTCGGGTGCCACAGGAGGAACCTCTTCGTGCCCGTCCCGTCGTTCCACGACGTCTCCGCGTTCAACCGCAGGCTGCTCGGGGACTGCCTCGACCTCAGCGCGGGCAAGCGCCACTACAGGCTCGGCACGCCCGAGCTCGAGCTGTTCGGGGAGGACAAAGACGCGCTCTCGCCGCTGCCGCCGGCCGCGTTCTCGTGTGTGAGGTGGGAGACCAGGACGTGCAACAAGCAGGGCACCTTCACCGTAGGCGGCCCCCACCGCTACTCGGCCGGGCCCGCCTACGCGCGCCGCCGGGTCGACGTCGCCCTGGGCGCCTTCGACGTCACGGTCTGCGACGCCTCGACCGGGGAGGTGGTCGCCACCTACGAGCGCGAGTGGGGCGAGGCCCCGACCGACAGCTCCGATCCGACCCTGCAGCTCAGGCTGCTGTGCGCGAGGCCCGCGGGTTGGAGGGACTCGAGCGTCAGGGCGTCGCTGCCGGCGGAGCTCGTGTCGTTCCTGGACTCCGAGCGCCCGGCAGACCTCGCCGCCGACCTGAGGGTGCTGCGCGACGAGAGCGCCGAGCGCGGCTGGGCCGCCGCCGTGGAGGGCATGTCGCGCTCGCTCGCGTCGACGGGCGGCCTCGATCGCGCGAGCGTCGCGCTGTCGGCTGCCAGGGCCGCCGCGGGCGACGAGCGCGTCGAGTACGACGAGGAGGTCGACCTGGGCGTCTACGACGGGGCGCTGAGGCTGCTCGAGGGAGGCGACCGCCATGCCGCAGACGAGCTCGGAGCGTGAGGCCGCGCAGGCGGCCTTCCGCGACGCCGCCAGGGCGCTCTTCATATCCGGCGACACCATCGCCGCCTTCCTCGGCTCCGCGACGCCCGGCCAGGTCGCGGCATGCACGTCGATGCTCGAGTCGGAGATCGCCCACCGCGACAGGGCGAAGCGGGCGCGCCTGCTCAGGCAGGCGAGGTTCCCCGTGCCGAAGTCGATCGAGGGGTTCGACTGGTCGAATGTGGCGTTCCCCGACGACTGGGGTCGCGAGGACATGTGCTCCCTGGCGTTCGTGCGCGACGCGGAGGACCTCGTGTTCTACGGGCAGACGGGGCGCGGGAAGACCCACATGGCCACCGCGCTCGGGATCGCCGCGACGTCCGCGGGCTACCCCGCGGGGTTCTGGCAGACGGCCCAGCTGGTGCCGCGGCTGGGCAAGGCCAAGCGCGAGGGGACGCCCGGCGGGCTGCTCGCCGACGTGGCCAAGGCGAGGCTCCTGGTCCTGGACGAATTCGGCTACGCGCCTTTCGACGTGGACGGGGCGAGGCTGCCCTGCCAGGTGATATCCGAGAGCTACGAGAGGAGGAGCGTCATATCCGCCGCCAACGTCGAGTCCGGCAGGTGGGGCACCGTCTTCGCGGACGACAAGCTCGCAGCGGCGATCGTCGACCGCGTCGCGCGCCACGGCAGGCTCGTGGAGTTCGGGGGCCCGAGCCACAGGCTGGAGGAGAGCCTGATGCTCGGGAAGTCGGGAAGGTAGGGAGGCGCCGGCGGGCCCGTGACGAAACCCGAAAAACTTTCGTGCACGGACCCGAAAGAAATCCATGCTCAAAGTCGAAAGTCAGGCTTGACTAAACACAGCACCTCGCGGACGCGGACGATGGCCTCGGCATGGACGGCGCCCTCTCGCTCATGGGCATGACGCGGGCGAGCTACCAATTCCTGTCCCGACACGATGCTATCGTCCCAAACGAGGTGGGATAGCCGTCCGACAGGAGGTGGGCAACCATGGCAAGGAGACTGGTCAGGCTCGTGTTCTCGTTCTTCCGCTGGCTCTGCAGGGTCGTGCTTTTCTGGGTCTAGTCACGGATCCCCGATTCGTCATCCTCCGCTCGGCGTTGGCAAATTGGTCGTTCATAGGACCCGTTTTACGGCGATTTCGTAGAATTACAACGAAATTCGACTAAAATGGCCATGTCCGAGAACAATATTGACGAATGTCAAAGCAAACAGAAGGAGGGGGCGCTAATGGGGAACGCGAAGCTTTTATCGTTCAGGATTGCCAACTATCGGTCTTTCTACACGCCGCAGTCCTTCAATTTTTCAGATGGAGACGGACGGCCAAGGCCACTGACCGTAATCTATGGCCCAAACTCCAGCGGAAAATCGAACAGCGCATACGCCCTGCAAGACTTCAGGGCATGCATAGTGAACTCAGCAAGCGCCAACTGGCGTCTCCCATACATCCCGTTCATGCTGCGTCAGGGGGCAACGGGCAAGCCAACCGAGTTCGAGGCGGTATTCACTTTCGAGGGAAGACGTTACAGCTACTCCTTTGCATTTGTCTCCGAGCGGGTGATCGAGGAGACCCTGAGAGCAGAGTCCCCCAAGACAGGTCGCATGAACCTCGTCTTCCATCGTGGAGACAGGGGCGTTGACTCAAAGTCCGCAAGCAAGAACGGTTTTGGAAAGACGCTGCAAGAGAGAACGAGGCCCGAGACACTCCTCGTCACAAAGGCACATGAGGACAACAACCCCTTCTCGGCTGCCGTCTTTTCTCTCGTCGAATCCACCCCGATAATGCTGGATCGGGGTCCAGATCGCACGCCGCAATTCGTTGACATGCTCAAGGGAAATGAGGACCTGCGAGGAAAGATTCTCAAGCTCCTACGGGATTGCGACTTCACGATACGTGACATCGCGATTGGCGAAACGAGGTTCTCTGAAGACGACTTGTCGGCGATTCCCCTTCCAGCAGAAATCCGGCAGGCACTGGCCGCTAAGGGAGGCACGACCTTCAGCACGCTCCATGCAGTTCGCGATGACGAGTTGAGCATCGTTGGGATGGGGGCGATGGACTTCTGGTCTCTCGAGTCAAACGGCACAAGGAAGTTCTTCGAGATGGCCGTACCCATCGTTGACGCACTTGACAACGGATATACGCTGTACCTCGACGAATACGGTAGCTACCTCCATCCCAGCCTCGCGAAGGCGCTTGTCGCCCTTTTCAAGAGCGCGGAGAACAAGAGGGGCGCCTGCCTTATCGTGAACACGCAGGACACATCGCTCATGGGGGACGTCGCTGAGCGTGACGACATTCTCCTCGTTGACAAGAACATGGCAGAGGAGTCACGTGTCTCCTCGCTCAAGGACCGTGGTGCACGCACGACAGAGCCTCTGGAAGACCGGTACCTACGGGGGCTGTACGGTTCAGTTCCACGAGTTAGGACCAGGTAGATGGCGCCGAGGAGGCGGCAGAGACTGCCGCGCATCCTTCTAATCGTGTGCGAGGGAAAGACAGAGAAGGCGTACTTCGACATTCTCGGTGATATCTATCGGCCCCCACAGTTCGTCAAAGTCGTGGTCTATGGTCAGCAGGGACAACATTTGGCTCTAATCGACAAGGCTGTCGCAAAGCGGGACGAGTTGTGTAAAGAGTTGGAACTGTCAGAGGATGACGTTGAGTGCTGGGCCGCCTGCGATGAAGACCAGATGCCCTGCAGCTATTCTGAGCTCGTGCACTACGCGGAATCGCACGAAGTTCGGCTGGCGTTCTCCGCTCCACAGTTTGAGATGTATCTACTTCAGCATTTTGTGCAGTCCGGCTCCGTTGACAAAGTTGACGTATTCCGCCAGCTTACCCAATATCGGAATCGATACGGAGGCGAAGGGGACTACTGCGACGAGACGAAGTCGGACCTTACCTGGATGGCAAGGGCAATTGATGCCACTCCAAAGATTGTCAAGACCGCGATCACGAACTCCGACATCCGGGACCGCTCAACCAAGAGACCGTTCTTCACGGTTCAGGAGCTGTCTAAGCGCATACTTGAGCTATCCAACTGGTGACTCGGAATTCTCATCATCGAAGTCTCCCAGGCAGTTGTCGTGTCTCTTCAAGCGATACGTCGCTCATGCTCAAAGACGCGTCTCTGGCATTCGTCGCCCTGCTCGCTAGCGACATCAGATCTGTGCGGGAGAAGCGGAGAGGTTGCCTACTTGATAGCTCTTCCTTACGAAGTCTTTCCCTCCTGTCCGTGACGAAGTCCGCAGCCTTTGACGCTTGCGTTGCGGCCTTCGCGAGCGCGGACGGGTCGTCGCGGATAGCGGTGAGCCACCCCTGCAGGTAGGCGGCATGGTTCTCGAGGAACGTCCTGCCCATGTCGGCGTTGGCGTAGGCGCCCATGTCCAGGCCCGCGTCCGCCGCGGCGAAGGCGGAGCCCAGCTCCGCCACGAGCTCCTCCCGCGCGTAGCCCTCCTCCGACCTCTCCACCTCGCGGCCGACCTCGCGCGCCGTCGAGTGGCACATCTCGTGCAGGAGCGTGCGAGCGAACGCGTCCATCGAGGTGAACTGCGTGCGGAGCGGCAGCGTGATCGTGTCGGTCGAGGGGCGGTAGTACGCCTCGTCGACGCGCTCCTCGCGGACCGGGCACCTCGATGACTCTATGAGCTCGTCCGCCACGCGCTCCACCTCGGCGTTCTCCGGGGCGTGCGCGCTCGGATCGTAGGGCTCGATCCCCTCCACCTGGGAGGCGTTGAACACGTGGTGGAGCCTCCCGCGGAGGAAGGCGTCCTTGAGCGTCTCCTCGGGGAGCCTCCCCGTGCGGACGAGCTGCTCGGCCCTCTGGAGGGTGACGACGCCGGAGCCCGGGACGCGCACGTACCAGCTCCAGAACTCCACCGTCGCCGGCGAGCGGGCGCCCCTCGCCACGTGCCAGCCGGCGTCCCTCGCCTGGTTGAACGTGCACCACCTGGGGTCGTCGAAGCCGTCCCTGCGCATCGCCGCCGCGAGCGAGAGCCTGTTCATGCCGCGGTATGTCCTTCCCGTGGCGGCGTTCACGGGCGACCAGCACCCCTTCCACTCCGCCGCCCATGCGAGCCCGCCTCGCTCCATCGCGGCGGAGATCTCCTCGACGACCTGGCGCCTCGCCTCCGCGATCGCCTCCCGGCTGCCCCCTGAGTCCCTTGCCATGAGAATCCCCCTGTCACGGTGGCAGGGCGGCCCCGTGGGACCGCCCTGCGCGTCTCGCCTATGCCCCGTCGGTGCCGTCGCCTGCGGATGCCGCCCTGCACAGCGCGAGCGCCATGAGGGCCGTCCCCGCGGCGGCCATCCCCGCGAAGAACCAGATGAGCGGGACGAACGGGTTACTCATCGCCGTCGCCTCCACCGAGCGGGTCCGGCCCCGTCGCGGGCCCTCGGCGGATCTCGATCCCGGCGTCCCCGTCCGCGTCGCGGCGTCCGCGGCGCCTGAGCGCGCGTGCGCCCGCGAGGGAGAGCCCCGCGGCGGAGCAGAGGCCGGCGATCGTCGCCAGGGGCGCGCCGGCGTCGCCCGTCTTGGGAAGCTGGCCACCGCCCTTGGTGGCCTTCTCCTCCTTGGGGGTCTCGGGCGGGGCCTCGGTGATGCTCACCGTCTGCCCCTCGTCCTCGAGGTCGGCGTGGGTGGCGACGGTCTTCCCATCGTGGGCGATGGTCTCGAAGGCAACCACGTCGTGCCCTGCGAGCGCGCTGCCGTCGAACTCGAACGTGACGTCGGTGCTGCCGGACTCGGCGTCCGCGGTGAAGGTGGCGCTGGCGGTGACGGGGCTGCCGTCGCTTCCCTTGACCCTCTCGCCCGTGGACTTGTCCATGAGCGTGCCCGTGACCGTGTACTCGCGGCCCTTGACGAGCCCGGACCACTCGACCCTGTCCGTGATGGCGACCTTGTCCGCGGCCGTGGCCTCGTGGTCGCCGTCCGCCGCGTCGGTCGCCGTGGTGTGGATGCCGGGCAGGCTCACCGTCTGCCCCTCGTCCTTCAGATTGGCGTGGGTGGCGACGACCTTGCCCGCGCGGGAGAGCTCCTCCGTGCAGACGAGCCTCCTCCCCTCGAGCCCGGTGCCGTCCACGTCGAAGGCGACCTCGACGGTGCCCTCGGAGGACTCGGGGGTGACGGTCGTCTCCGCCGTGGCGAGCTCCTTGCCCGTCTCGGCGTCGAGCAGGCGTCCCCTGACCCTGTACTCGGTCCCGGGGGTGACGTTGGAGTAGGAGACGGTGTCGGCGACGCGTTGGCCGGGAGCCGCGTCTATCACCTTGTCGCCGTCCGCCGCATCCCTCGCCGACGTCGTGACCTGGGGGAACGCCACGCTCTGCCCCTCGTCCGAGAGGTCGGCGTGCGTGGCGTACTCGTGGCCGTGGCGCGAGAGCTCCTCGAAGGCGACGACCGTGCGGCCCGCGAGGTCGGAGCCGTCGAACCTGAACGTGACTGTCGCCTTTCCGCTTGCCTCCTCGGGTGTGAGCTTCGTGGTTGCGGTGACCTTCTCGCCCTTCGCGTCCGTGACGGCCTCGCCGGTCTCGCGGTCCATGAGGGTGCCGGTGAGGGTGTACTCCTTCCCGGGCACGAGGCTCTCGTACTCGACGGTGTCCGTGATGGTCACGTCGTCGTCTGCCGCCGCGTCGTGGGAGCCGTCCTCGGCGTCCGTCGCGGTGGTGCCGATCTTGGGGAACAGGACCGTCTGCCCCTCATCGTCGATGTCTGCGTGCGTGGCAACCACCTTCCCGCCCTGGCTGAGCTCCTCGAACGCCACGACGGAGTGGCCGGAGAGCCCGGTCGCGTCGAACTCGAAGGTGACCTTGGCCTTGCCCGTGGAGAGCTTGGGGGCCAGCTTCGCCGTGGCGGTGACGGCCTTGCCGTCCGCGCCGGTCACGGCCTTGCCGGTCTCGCGGTCCATGAGGGTTCCCGCGAGCTCGTACTCCTTCCCTGGCACGAGGTTCTCGTACTCGACCTCGTCGGTGAGCTCGACGCGCTCGGCGGCCTCGGCCAGGTGCTCGCCGCCCTCGCCGGTGAGGGTCGTGGCGATGCGCGGCCCCTGGTCGTCATCTACTGTTCCGAGGTTCACGGTGGTGGCGTCGCGCGTGACCCGCGCGGTCATGCTCACGAGGCGGAGCCCCTGGTTCGCGGCGCACGGGAGCTCCTCGACGAGGTACGTGTCGTAGGGCAGGGCGCCCTTGGAGTCGTCCGGGGCGGTCTGGGAGTCCGCGGTGCCGCTGAACCACACGCCCGCGGAGGCGTCCCAGGTCCCCTCGCCCGCCGAGTCGTTGGCGTTCGTGCGCGTGGTGTGGGCGGCCCAGGACGACGAGGTGCTGGCCTGGCCGTTCTCGTCGGTCACGATGATGTGGGACTCGCCCGTGGTGGCGGAGGTGATCCGGAACGGCACGCCCGCGAGGCGCGCCATGCTGCCGGACTCGGCCTTCACGAGCTCGATGTCGCCGCGCCTGACCTGCTCGGCGACCGTGGGGGTGGCGTAGGTGGAGACGGTCTCGGCGGTGCCCTCGCCGGTCACGTGGACGACGTGGGTGGCGTCGTCCCCCAGGTATCCGTTGGGGGCGGAGGTCTCGGTGATGGCGACCGTTCCCACCGGCACGCAGGCCTCGCCCCTGGAGTCTCGGTAGAGCGCGTCGCCCGTGGCGGACCCGAGGTCGGCGGTGCCGTCCTCGCCCGTGGTGACTGTCCAGATGCGGGTGGCCTTCGCGGGGAGGCTCCCCTCGTCGTACTGCCCGTCGTAGTAGCGGACCTCGAAGGTGGCGCCCTTGAGCGTCGCGGCGCCCAGCGGGGACGCCTTGCCCGTCTCCGCGTCGGCCTTCGCGAGCACGATCCCCAGCGGGTTCACCTGGGGGGCGTCGGTCGCCGTGGCCTTGGTGGTCCTCCCCGCCTCCACCGTGAGGGGGATCACGTCGGTCGAGAGCGCGTAGTTCCTCGCGGGCTTGGTCTCCCTCGCCCAGTAGCTCCCGGCGCGCAGCCCCTGGGCGGAGCCGTGCCCGCTCGCGTCGGTGACGATCGTCGCGACCGCCTGGGTGCAGGCCTCGTCGGAGTAGACGGTGTAGGTCGCGCCCTCGAGCGAGTAGCTGCCGTTGGCGTCGGACACCTCGTGGTTCGCGGACGACTTGGTGAGCTCGACGCCGCCCGTGGGGAGCACCTCTACGACGCTCTGGACCGTGCCGTTCGGCGAGTACCAGACCTTGCTCGCGCGGTCCCAGGCGCCCGCCTTGCCCGCGTGGGCGCGTGCGTCGGCGACCGCCGCCTGGATCTTGCCCGCGTCGGCGCGGCTCGCCCTGCCGCCGGCGCCGCTGTAGACGTTGCCCGACATCCTCCCGACGCTGTAGGCGCCGCTGGAGAGGTCCACGTCCATGCCGCAGAGCATCCACACGGCCACGTTGATCGCCTGGTCGGGCCTCTCGAGGCCGAGCGGGTTGCCCGGCGCCATGATGTGGACGAGGTACGCCAGCGCGTGCGGGTCGGGCAGGATGCCCGTGGCCTCGCCCGTGTAGTCCCACCTGGTGAACGTGGTCCCCGTGGGGTTGTGCGCCTCGGGGCTGATGCAGAAGAGCTGGCTGCCGGAGTCGCTCCCGAACGAGAGGAAGCCCTCGCCGCCGTTGGTCTCCGTCGTCACCCTCATGGTCCCGGTCGAGGCGTACGCCACCGCGGGCGCCAGCGCGCCCAGGGCCTGGCTGAGCACGAGCGCGGCCGATGCGATGGCCGCGACCACCCTCCGCGCGATCGTTCCCCTCGCCCTCTTTCTCACTCGTCCCATTGCCCGCGTCCTCCCTGCTCGCGTGCCTGTCTTGCGTCCCCCGCGATGCCGCGCGAGCCCTCCCGCGCCTCGCTCGCGCGCGTCCCCAGGGCCCGCCCCTGCGAGTGCTCGCGCGCCCAGCGGCGACGGCCCTCCACGATCGCGTCCCTGAGCTCGGCGGGGTCGACCCGCGCGCTCTCGCGCACGCGCCTCCCGTCCTCGCCGAGGACGGGGTTGCCCTCGGCGTCGAGGACCGAGCGGCGCAGGAGCACCTGCCGGTCCGCGGGGAGCGGCAGGTCTCGCCACCTCTCACCGCGCAGGGCCGACGGCCCCACCGACAGCGGCGTGAACTCCCAGCCGCCGTAGTCCGTCCCCCCGACGACCGTCCCGGAGGGGACGCGGGCCTGGTTGAACTCGCGCTCCTCCCCGGTCCTGCGGTCCGTGTAGCGGATGTGCTCCCGCACGAAGTTCTCGTGCAGGGTGACCACCACCCGGCCGTCCCTCTCTCCTTCCATTCCTTCCTCCTATCCTTCGGGCCCTCCCGGGCCGCCCTTTGGGAGCCTGTTCGCTACCCGCCGAGGGCGTCCCTGGCCCATGCCCCGCTCTTCGCGAGCGAGAGCACGAGCAGGACGCACATGGCGAGGTACTGGAGCGCGTAGCTGAGCCCGCCCACGACCGAGTCGACGGGCGTACCGGTGCCGGCGCTCGCCGCGTTGAGCCCGCCGAGCACGACGGGGAACGCTATGAGGAGCAGCGTGATCACGAGGCCCGCGAGGCACACGGACGCGAACTGCCTGAGGTAGCCGACCCCCATCTGCCTGGTCTCGTCCAGGCCCAGGAGCGCCAGCGGGATGGGGCTGAGCGCCGCCATCACGTAGAGCTGGATCGCCCTGGCCCAGGTGACGACGAGGGCCACCACGTAGGCGACCACCACGACGAGCCAGCTGACGAGCGCGACGACGACCATCGCGAGGAGCGCCGCCACGTCGTCGTCCTCGGTCACGATCGAGACGGCCGAGAGGTCCATGGCCCCGCCCGTGCCGAACAGCGCCGTCACGCGGGTTATCGCGAGGCGCGCGACCTCGTAGAGGGCCCTCATGAGCTCGAACGAGTTCTGCACGAGGAAGAGGTTCACGGCGAAGAACACGAGCAGGAACACGACCTCCCTGATGGCCGGGACGGAGGCGTTGCCGTCCATGCGCTGGGAGATGTGCACGAGCTGGGCCGTGAAGACCATGGAGAGGACCCCGCAGCCGATGGGCAGGACGGCCGCCTGCCAGGCGCCGCGCGCCATCTCGGCGAGCGTCGTTCCGCCCGCCGTGCCGAGCATCGACGAGAAGGGCTTGGAGAGCACGCCCTCCACCCCTATCGACGCGAGCACCCTCGCCTGGGCGGCGAAGATCCAGTTGCAGGTGTCGCGCAGGACCCCGCACATCCACGAGTTGATGTCGTCGGCTATCGAGGCGAAGGCCGGGTGCGGGACGAGGAGCGCGACGGCGAGCGCGAGCCCCGCGGCGGCGGCGAGCCGGAGGGCCCCCGCCCTCTTTGCTCCGCGCATGGCTAGCCCGTCACCGAGAACGCGCCGCCGGACCACTCCACCGAGACGACGGTCCTGCCGGGGTCGTCGCAGGTGAAGGTCGCGGTCACGCGGTCCTCGTTCGTGTCGAGGAAGACCTCGCCGTCGAATGCGGCCTCCGACGCGCCGGGCACGTGCATCGAGACCCAGAGCCTGACCGCGGCGTCGAGCGCGGTCTCGTCCCCGCCCACGAGCGACAGGTACTCGTCGTCCACGCCCGTGACGCGGACCTCCCCGTCGGTCGGCGCCGGGACCCAGTCGAAGGCGACCCGCAGCTGCTCGCAGTGCAGCCTCGCGTCGTCCCCGTCGCCCGTGATGGTGGCGGTCGCCTGCACCACGGTGCCGTCCGCGCGGGTGATCGAGAGCTCGCAGCTCCCCGCGGAGTCCTCCGTCACGCGGTAGCTCGAGGTGTAGGTGTTCGTCCCGTCTGTCTCGACGATCCTGCCGCCGGACGCCGTGAGGCGCTCGGACGCGTCGTCGGCGCCCATCCACTCGCGGGACTCGAGCGCCGACGCGCACGACCCCGCCTCGCCCGTCTCGTCGGCGCTCCCTCCCGCGTCCGACCCGGCGGCGTCGGTCGCCGCCGCCTGCGTCGCGGTCGCCCCGGAGGTCCCGCCGTCCGTCGCCGACGCGCTTCTTGCCGCCGAGCACCGCACCAGTGAGGCCGCCACGAGGACGGCGACGGCCCCCGCCGCCGCTATCGCCACGGCCCTCTTCCGTCTCTCCATGTCCCCTCTCCCTCCTAGTACCTGATCGCGCAGGTGAAGTAGCCGATGCCCGTGCCCACGCGCACGTGGTCGCCGGGCTTCGGCGCGTGTATGTACGAGTCGCCGCCTATGTAGATGCCGACGTGGCCCGGCTTCCAGAGGATGTCGCCGGGCTGGGCCTGCGAGAGCGGCACGCGCGTGCCGGCGGCCGCCTGGTCCTCCGAGTTGCGCGGGATCCGGATCCCCGCCTGCGCGTAGCACCACTGCGTGAGGCCGGAGCAGTCGAGCGCCCTGTAGGGCGTCGTCCCTCCCCAGACGTAGGGCGTGCCGATCTGCGTCTGGGCCGCGGCGACGATGGCGCCGCCCCCGGTGCCCGCGGTCCCGGCCGCCCGGAGGTCCGCCGCCGTCATGGAGTCGAACCTCCTGAGCCCGTAGGCGTCCATCGCGGACTTGAGCGACTCCACGTAGGAGGACGACGTGGCGTAGCCCGCCTCCTTGAGGCCCTCCGCCATGAGGTCGGAGTCGCGGGCCGCCACGGCCTGCCGGATCTTGGCGTTGTCGCGGTAGTTGGCCGCCTGCAGGAGCACGCGCGAGCGGAACCTGATGCAGTCCTCCGCGGACCTGAACCTCGTGAACGCGGCGGCGACGGTGACGCTCGCGCCGCCGTACTCCTCGCTCGTCTGCCACGACTCCTTCCCGGTGACCTCCGGGCAGGAGGCGAAGCTCGACGCCCACTTGATGCCGAAGAGGTTGTTGTCGCGGGTCGCGAGCCCGGATAGGTGGTCCCCGACGCCGGACTCGACGATGATCTGCGCGAGCGTGCACCCCGCGGGGTGCCCGTACTCGTCCTGGCACTCGAGCGCGGCGAGCACCATCGAGTAGGTGACGTAGGGCGGCAGGCCCTCCACCGAGCGGCGCGCCTCGTCCTCGTGCTCCCAGAACCCGAAGACGGACCCCAGCGCCTGCGAGACGAGGGTCGCGGCCAGCACGGCCGCGAGGATCCCGGCCACGGCCCCGGCGAGCGGCAGTGCCGCCCCGGACGCGGCGGCGGCCTTGCCGGCGGCGTCCCTGCGCGCGGGCGGTGCGGCCGCCGCCCCCTGGGCCGCGACGCCCGCGGGGGCGGCGGTCCGGTGGGCGCGGGAGATCGCGCGCCGCACGCGGGACTCGCGGAGGCCCACGCGGCGCCTGCCGCGACCGCGCCTCGCGAGCGAGTCGCTCGTGCGCGGCTCGTGCGCGACCCTCGCGGCCCCCGTGGCGGTGCCGCGCCGCGTGGCGGCGGGCGCGGGCGGCCTCCCCTCCGTGGCGGCGGCGGGCGACGCGGCGCCGTTCCGGGCAGTGGTTTGGCCTTGCGCCGCCGGGTCGGGCGGCGCCTCGCTCTCCGTCGCCTCCGCCTGCGCGCCTCCCGTGCCTGCGGCGTCGTGGCCGGTGCCGCCCTCGCGGGCCCTGCGGACTGCGCGGTCGCGCGCCGAGCGTGCGACGCGGCGGAGCGCGTCGTCCCCGAGGTCGTCGTCGCCGTCGGCGTCGGCCCCGAAGGCGTCCCGGCCTGCGGCGGCGACGGGTACCGCGGCCCGCCCCGCCTGCCTGCGGGCGCTCGAGCCGCGCCCGCGCCGGGGCCCGCGCCTGCCCCCGAGGGCCCGTGTGGGCTCCGCGTCCGCGTCGCGCACGATCCCCGCGCGCACGGCGTCGGTCCTGCCCTCGAAGGCGACGGACGCCGGGTCCGGGGCCTGGGATGCCAGGCGGCTCTCGGCGTCCTTCGCGTCGGCGCTCATCTGGCGCCCCTCCCGCCGGAGGCGCGCTTGAGCTCGGCGACCTCGTCGGGCTTCGTGTTGAAGAGGTCGTAGAGCTGGCCCCTCGGGAAGTCGTCCTTTATGGGCACGCGGGCGGCGCCGGCGATGAGGAGGCCCTCGCCGGGCTTGGCGGACTCGTCGATGTATCCCTCCTCGCGCTCCGAGAGCCCCAGCAGGTCAGCCCAGGCCCTGCGGTCGAGCGGCGACTGCTTGTGGAGCAGCACGAAGTCGGAGTTGAGGACCATGTTGCGGGCCTCCTCGTGCTCCAGCATGTAGACGGAGTTCTGCGTGATGCCCGTGCAGATCAGGTTGAACTTGCGGCCCTCGGCCCAGAACTTCGAGAAGTAGCTCACGATCGAGGGGTGCTCGAAGAGCGACTGCACCTCGTCGATGTAGAGCCAGGTCGTGACGCCGCGCTCGAAGTTGGCGTACATGCGGTTGCGCACGCTCTCCAGTGCCGTGAGCATGCCGAAGGTGCGCATGTTCTGCGAGAGGTCGCGCAGGTCGACGCAGGTGATGCGCGCGTCGAACCCCACGTTGCTCTCGTGGCTGAAGAACGAGGTGGCCCCGCGCACGTAGCGCTCGTAGCGCAGCGCTATCCCCCTGGCCTCGGGCTCGGGCTGCGCGAGCAGGCCCTCGTAGAGGTCCGCGAGCACCGGCACCCTCCCCTCGGCGGCGCAGCGCTCGTAGGCGTCCTCGACGCAGCGGCTGATGATGGACTTGTCCGCCTCGGGCAGGCCCTGCCGGCCCTCCGCCATGGTCGCGCCGGACAGCGCGAGGAACGCGTCTATCTTGAAGGCGCGCTGCGAGGCCGTGGCGTGGCCCTCCACGTCCGCGAGGTCGAACGGGTTGAGGTGGGCGTCCGAGTCCGGGCCGAGCCTGATGCACGTGCCGCCGTTGGGCACGACGACCGAGGAGTACTCGCCGGCCGGGTCGAAGACGATGACCTGGTCGTCGGGGTACGCCAGTATCGTGTTCTCGATCTCGCGCTTGACCGAGAAGGACTTTCCGCTGCCGGGCTTTCCCGCCACGTAGCCCATGGGGCTCGCGAGGCGCTTGCGGTTGCAGATCACGAGGTTCGAGCTCTCCTTGTTCTGCCCGTAGTAGCCGCCGCCCTCCTGGTTGAGCTCCTGGGTGGCGAAGGGCATCTGCACGGCGATCTCCGCCGTGGTCATGAAGCGCCCCACGTCCACGTGGTTGTTGCCCAGGGGCAGGATCGAGTTCATGCCCTCGCGCTGGCGGTAGTCGAGCGCCTCGAGCTCGATGGAGTTCGACCTCGCGGCGCGCGTGATCTGGAGCACGCGCTCGTCGAGCTCGGCCTCCGTGTCGGCGTAGGCCCATGCGAGCCCCGTGTAGCGGAAGAGCCGCTGGTTCTTGTTCTGCAGGTCGTCGAGGAGGTCCTCCGCCTCCTCCTTGGAGTAGCGCAGCTCCGAGGGCAGGATCGTGTAGTCGTAGCCGCGCTTCACGGCGGCTCGCTGCTCGTCGATGATCTCCTTGTCCATCCAGGCGAGGCGCTGCTTCACGAAGGAGACCGCCCGCGCCTTGTCCATGCCCTGCACGTGGATGGAGACGGAGAGCGGGATCGGCAGGTCCACGATCTCGGCGATGCAGCGGTCCATGAGCTCGCTGCCGAACGAGCGGAACACGAGCGCCTGGCACCAGGTGCCGTCGATGCGGAGCTTGGAGGCCGAGCCCCCGGGCTTGGTCTCGATGCAGCCCGGGCACACCAGGTCCTTCGCCCTGAGCCCCGTGTGCGCTGCGAGGAGCGACCAGTCCGTCGGGATGCGGCGGCCCGGCCTTATGAGGGCGCCCATCGCCTCGAGGCGCGCCGGCCCGTCCAGGGGCTCGACCTCGCACCTCACGCGCTGGAGCGCCTGGGTGACCTCGCCGCGGATCCTCGCGAGGCGGGGCACCGCCGACTCCACGTCGCGCGCCCCGACCGCGTAGGTGAGGTGGCGCGTGCGCACGAGGTTCGAGATGCCCTCGCGCATCTTGTCGTTGAGGATGCGGTTGTACTCGGCGGCGAAGCGCCCCGTCACCGGGTCGGACTCGTCGAAGAACGATCGGCTGCCGATCTCCTCCGCGGGGATCGGCGTGTTGGTGATGGAGAGCTGCACCGACGAGTCGGCGCCGAACCCGTCCAGGAGCTGGCACCAGGCGGAGAAGACCGCCTCCTGGGCCTCCTTCCGGGCGCTCTGGTAGCTGATGTCCGAGAAGGCCACGGTCTGCGAGAAGAGCCCGCGCTCCACCTCGCAGATCCCGTCCGCCCACATGGACTCGAACCCGATGGCGTCGTAGACGTCGCGCGCCGCGTGGCGGCGGCGCCTCTGCTCGGCGGTGGCGTCGGCGAGCTCGCGGTCCTGCTCGCGCATGCGCTGCCCGACGGACTTGCCCCTGCCGGCGAGCCTCAGCCTCGGCCCGCGCCCCTCTCCCTCGCCGCTAGCTTCCTTCCTTGCTCGGCTCACGGAGCTCGGCCCCCCTCCTCCTGGCGCGGCGCCTGTGGCGGCGCGTCGTCCTAACTGCGATTGGCCCGTCTGGGAGACGGTGGGCCTCCGGGCCCCTGTAGAGCAGCACGCCGTCGCCCGTCGCGTGCTCCCAAAGGAGCGGCAGGAACCGCTCCGCCCGCATGCCGTGCGGCCGCCAGAACCCGGCGAGCCAGAACGGCAGCGACGCGCACATGACGGGCAGGCTCGCGTCCGCGGCCTCGATGCCCAGCAGGAGCTGGCACGCGGCCGCCGCGGCGACCGACGTGGCGAGCCCGCCCGCGACGCACAGCAGCGTGCGCAGGCTGAGCTTGCCGACGACCTTCTCCTGGTACTCGCCTATGTCCTTGTGGACGGCGACCGAGAGCGGCATGGCCGGCCCCCTAGGCCGGGAGCCAGGACGTGTCGATCATCCCGAAGTAGACCGCCGCGGCCACGACGATGGCGCCGCCCGCGATGGTCGAGATGGCGCTCGCTATCTGCGAGCCGCCAGCCTCGGGCCCCCTGATCGCGATTCCCAGGGCGACCGCGCCCCAGACGATGAGGAAGCTCCCGAGGAACGTGACGCACCCCGAGACGAGCCTGATGATGTTGGAGAGCATCGCACCCCTCCCGTGTCGGATCCCTGCATTGCGGCGGCCTTTCCCGGTCGCGGCGCGGGTCGGCCGCCGGGTCCCCGCGCGGCCGTGGCTCATTTCATCCGTCCCGCCCCCTCCCCGCCGCCCGCGAGGGCGCCGCGCGAGAGCTCGCCCGCCCTGGGGTGGGACTCCGGGCTCAGCTTGCGGTCCATCACGGGGTCGCAGCCCGAGACGAGGAGGATCGCCATGCGGCGGTCCATCCTGCCGACCTCGGACGCCTGTATGAGGTCTCGGGCCTCGTGCTGGTAGCTCCTGGAGGAGCCGCCCGAGGGCCCGCGGCTCTCGGTGCTGGAGAGGGTGGAGACGGTCTGCTGCCCCACCTGCTCGGATATGGCCTTGTTGGTCTTGGTGGACTTGCCGCCGAGGAAGAGCGTCGTGTCGCAGCAGTCCGCGATGGTCTCGGCGTCCTCGCCGTAGCGCGCGGTGAGCTGCGAGAGCGACTGCACGACGAGCGTCATCCCGATGTTCCTGGACCGGACGGTGGCTATGGTGGTCTGGATGTCGGGGAGCTTGCCGATGGTGCAGAACTCGTCGAGCACGAGGTGCACCGGCGTCGGGAGCGAGCCCCCGTAGCGCACGAGCGCCCGGTCGCAGAGCCTTCCCACGCACTGCCACGCGAGGATCGCGTAGAGGAAGTTGTACGTGCTCTTGGTCTCGGAGGGCGTCGCGAAGATCGCCACGCGCGCGCCGGGGTCGCCCATCCCCTCGAGCCCGAGGTCGTCGTCCGAGAGGACCTCGCGGAGCTCGGCGGAGTCGAGCTTGCCCAGGCGGGCGTTGCAGCTGATGATGATCGACTTGAGGGTCTTCCCCGCGGCCGTCTTGAACGCGTGGTAGCGCGAGAGCGAGAAGTCGCCCGGGGCGGGCTCGGTCACGGGCACCCAGCGCACGCCCGGGCCGCGCCCGCGCGTGACCGACCTGCCGTCGCCCGAGGCGGCCTCGCGCACGGGCACGCACGTGCAGCCGGTGCGCAGCTCCTCGAAGAGCACGTCGAGCGGGCTCATGAACGACTCGTCCTCGTCCCTCGCCTCCGCGAGCGACAGCAGCGTCATGAGCCCCGGCAGGTTGCGGTCCGCCTCGGGGCAGTGCTCGACGAGGTACCCCACGAGCGCGGTGTACAGGAGCCGCTCGGCGTTCTCCCAGAAGGGGTCAGCCGAGCTCGTCCTCTCGCCGTTCGTGTTCTCTATGAGGCAGTCGACGAACTCGAGCACGTCCTGCTGGGTGCGCACGTAGGCGAGCGGGTTGTAGTGGCTCGAGCGCGAGAAGTCCACGGTGTTGAGCCACGCCACGCGGTAGCCGTGGGCGCGCAGCATCGCCCCGCAGGTGGGCTCGAGCGTGCCCTTGGGGTCGGTGACCAGGTAGGACGCGTTCATCTGCATGATGTTGGGGAGCACGTAGCCGCGCGTCTTGCCCGAGCCGGAGCCGCCCACCACGAGCACGTTGCGGTTGCGCTCGTAGCGCGCGTCGTGGTCGTCCCGGGACATCGCGAGGGACACGCCCTCCGTGAGCAGGATGTTGTGGTCGGGGTGCGCGCGGTCCGCGAAGGGGCGCATCTCGCGGGCGTCCGCCCAGCGGGCGCTGCCGCCCTCCTCGCCGCGCCGCCAGTTGCCGGAGTGCGCGAGGGCGCGCGCCCACGCGACCCACACGGCGCACGCCGCCACAGTGCCGCAGGCGAGCTGCGCGGGTCCCGCCGCCGGCAGCAGGTGCCGGGCGAGAGCGTGCGCGGGAAGGCCGGCGAGGGCGGACTCGACGGCGCCGACAGGGTCCGCGCCGGACGCGGCGGCGAGGTCCGCGAGGAGGTCGGCTGCGTCGAACGCGGCCGCGGAGCCGATGGCCGCGGCCAGTGTCCCCTTTGGTTTGCCGGCGCTCACTTTGACCGCTCCTCGCGCCTGGGCGCTAGGTCGCGCCCGCGCTCGCGGTCGCGCGCGCCGGACCCGTCGCGCATGGCCTCCGACGCCTCGCGTGCGCGCCTGCCGCGGTCCTCCAGGGGCTCCGCGTCTCGGTCCTTCCGGGCAACGGCCTTCCCGTCGCCGCGGGTCTCGCCGGTGTGGTCGTCGTCGCGCGCCTCGTCGGCGTGGCCCCTCTCGTCGCGGTCCCCGTCGTCGCGGGCACGGGCGTCGCGCTCCGCGCGCTCGGCGGCCCTATGGGTCTCCTCGATGAGGTGGTCCAGGCACTCGGCCACCCTCGGCGCGTCGTCCAGCCTGAAGACGAGCTCGGTCCTGCCGTCCCGTCCCTCCACGAAGCCGTTGCCGACGCCGTGCGCCTCGAGGTCGGAGTGGATGATCCCCTTGAGCTCCTCGAATCCGTCGATGGCCTTGAGCTCGCGGACGTCGAGGCGGGCGTACTTGGGCGTCGCGCCATCGCGCGGCTCCTCCCTCGCGGGCCCCGGCGCCGCCTGGTCGCCGAGCTGCCGCCTGAGCGCGGAGAGCGCCTCCTCGATCCTCGCGGCCGCCTCGCCCATGGCGCCGTCGCGCGCGGAGAGCCCGGAGCGCTCCGCGGCGACCGTGCCGGCGCGGACGATCATGTCGTAGAGCCTCTGTCCCGAGTCGTCGCCGTAGTCGTCCGCCATGCCCGCCCCCCGTTCCTTGCGTGAGGGGCGGGCCGCCGGGACGGCCGCGCCCGGCCGAGTCCCCGCCATGTCCTGTGTGGCGCCGCGGCGACGCCGCCCCACACCCTTCTACAGGGGATGGGACGGCGCGTGTCGGCCCGCCGGGGCGCCTGGCTTCCCTGGGCTTCCCTAGGGTATCCCGTCATAAACTCTCCGCATCTGCGGGGGCGTGGCGGCGGCGCGCCGCTTGTCCGGACCGCCGAGCCTCACGTCGTCGCACGTCTGCCTGATCCGCGAGACTATCGCCCTCGCGGTCTCCGCCTCGCCCCGCCTCGCGAGCCGCGCCTCGAGCTCGTCCATGGTGTACTGGGTGGTGATGACCGTGGACCGCATCCCCTCGTAGCGCGCGTTCAGCAGCTCGAAGAGCGTCATGACCGTCCAGGGCGACTGCGCCTCCTTCCCAAGGTCGTCGAGCACGAGCACCTCGCACGAGAGGTATCGCTCCTTCACCGAGGCGGCGCGGGCCGGCGAGGCGTCGTCGAAGGTGTCCCTGATCCTCGCGAGGAGCCCGACCGAGGTCGTGAAGGCGACGGTCTCCCCCCGGTCGAGGAGCACGGACGCGATGCCGGCGGCGTTGTACGTCTTGCCCACGCCGATCCCGCCGTGGATGTAGAGGCCGTTGCCTGCGCCGTGGCGGTACCCCATCGCGAACGACGCGCACGCCTCGTCCGTGGGGAGCGCCGATCGGAAGCGGCGGCCTATCCCGCACCGTGCGAGGCGGGCCTCGCGGTCCTGCGCCTGGCGCTCGCCCTCCGCGCGGCGCGACTCCTCCTCCGCGGCTGCCGCGCCGCTGCACGAGCAGCGCTCCCTGGAGACCCACACGACCCTCTCGCCGACGACGACGCCCCTCGCCTCGAGCGCCCTCCCGCAGAACGGGCAGCGCGCGGCGGGCGGCTCGGGGCCGAGCCCCAGCTCCCTCGCCTGGGCCGGCCCGATGAGCGAGCGCCTGGGGTCCGGCGCCTTTGCTGTCTCTCCTTTCATGTCCCTCCTCTCTTATCGGGTGACGCCGCGTCACCCCTGCCGCTGACGCGATGTCATGGGGGCCCGGTTGGCGGCGTGACGTCCCGTCATGGGCGTGGGGCCTCCCGCCATGCCACGCCGTCATGGGTGGCTCAGCCTCCCACGGACCTGTTCCTCCGTTCCGTGACCCTGACCGCCCGCTCGACCGCGCTGTCCACGAGCCCGTACCTCTTTGTGATCCGCTTGTTGGGCAGCACGTGCTCGCCGAGCTCGACGATGAGGCCCCTGGCCTCCAGCGCTGAGACCGCCCGGTGGACCTGTCGCTCGCTGACGCCGAGCATGCGTGCCGTGCCCCTCTTGCTCTCGTAGAACTCGACGCCCTCGTGCCTGCAGAAGCCGAAGATCCTCGCGTAGACGAGCAGCTCACAGCCTCGGAGGCCCATCCCCTCTGTCATGAACCGGTAGACCCGCACGTACTCGACGGCGCGCTCGTGCGCCCTCCCGTCAGTGCCCCGTGCCATGGGAGGACCTCTTGTAGACCGTCGCGTTCCTCCCCGCGGGGAGTCCTTGTAGGGGACCGTGTTCCTGTCCCACCAGAGCTTGAACTCGTCCGCGTGGACGAGGGGGTTCCTGCGCTGGTCCTCGAAGATCCTGAAGGGTATCGGATCGACGTCCCTCAAGGCGAGCTCACGGACCGTGGTCACCTTCACGTGCATCAGCTTTCCCACGTCCGCTATGGTCGGGTAGTCCTGCACCATCTGCAGGACGTAGATTACCCTCTCCTCTTCGCCGCCTCTTCCACTCATCGGAATCGCCCCCGTTCGCCTCGTTGGGTTCCGACCGGCGTCCGAAGCCGGTGGTGGGGGCCTGCTGGCAGGCCGTTGGAGACGCGGGCCCGGCCTGCCGGCCGCTGCTCATAAAACGTTATACGAGCGACGTTGCCTTGTTCTTTCAGGGGCACGGCGGGTCACCAGACCAGACCTGCCGCTACGGCGACGTCGAGGGCGCGCTTGCTCACGCGAATCCTCCTGCCGACCCTGCTCACGGGTATGGCGCCGTTCTTCACGAGCCGGTACAGGGTGCGCCTGGAGATCCCCAGGTAGAGCTCGACCGAACGCGTGTCCATCCAGATGTCGCCATCGGCACCCGCCGCGCAGATGCGGGCGATCCTCTCGAGGTCCTCCTCGTTCCTCGGAACTGCGGGGGATTCTCCCCGATGCCCGTTGTCCGTTCGGCTCCCGGCCTGATCCGCAGCCATGCGAATCCCTCCCAAATGTTCCCGTCTCGGGTGACATCGTGTGCCACCATGTGCCAGTCGTGCGCGTCGCCGCGAGTGGCGACGACACATGTATATGACTGGCACTTTCGTCAGTGCTGACCTCGCGCGAACGCCTGACTTCCACGGGCTTCCCGTGGGTTCCCGACCAGAAAATCGACACAGCTACGGATGGCTGGGCGAGGGGTTTTGGAAGGCCGATGCCTGCACGAACCGGCTTCGGGGGAGTGAAAGTTGTGTCTGCATAATGGAGAGTTCAAAATGTATAAGGAAAATTCTGACACGCAGATGAAACGGCATGCTGCGGAAGCGTCCTGAATGGGTTGCGTGCACTACGCGTGCACTCTTGCGTGCACCAAACGAAAACAGGCCAGAGGACATAGCCTCTGGCCTGCGAGTTTATGGTGGGCGTTAGAAGATTTGAACTTCTGACCTCTTCCGTGTCAGGGAAGCGCTCTCCCCCTGAGCTAAACGCCCGAATGTTTGCGCACTGGCTGGGGTCGCTCAGTGCGTTAGTTACTATAGAGGAACGGACCCGCCGACGCAACCACCAATTTGAGAAATCTTGAAATTGCGTTGCGGCCGGCGAGCGCCGGCGACCGGCCTACGACCGGCCGGCACCGGGCGCCTCTATTACAGCCCCTGCCCTCCAGCCACGGGAAGCGTCAGCTCCCCCGGCACGCCCGACCTCGGCGGGCGCAGCTCCGGACGTGCGATGATGCCCCCGCCCAGGCACTCGAGCCCGTCGTAGATGACGGCGCTCTGCCCCGGGGCGACGGTGCGGACGGGCTCCGCATACTCCACAAGCACCGAGGCGCTGCCCTTCTCGCCTGCGGCACTCTTCTCGCCTGCGGCGTTCTTCTCCCCTGCAAGGGCCTGTTGGGGCGGCGCGGGCGAGAAGAGCGTGACGTGCGCGGGGCGGAGGTCTCCGGTATGGCGGCTGCGCACGAGGTAGTCGCCGGGCGCCGGGGGCTCGCCGTGAATCCATCGGACGTCCGTGAGCAGGACGCGACGCGTCCAGAGCGCGGGGCAGGCGGGGTCCGCCGTGGCGTAGACCGTGTTGGTGTCGACGTCCGTGGCGACGACGTAGCGCTTGGGGCCGCCGCCGATGCCAAGGCCCTTGCGCTGGCCGACCGTGAAGAGGAAGGCGCCGTCGTGGCCGCCGATGACGCGGCCGGTCTCCCACTCCACGATGTCGCCGGCGCGGCGCTCGAGCGTGCTCAGCAGGAAGTTGCGGATGCCGACGGGGCCGATGAAGCAGATGCCGTCCGAGTCCGGCTTTGCCTCCACGCCGAGGCCGCGCTCCGCGCACATGCGGCGGACCTGCGCCTTTGTGGGGATGTCGCCTATGGGGAACAGCGTGCGCGCGAGTGTCGCCTCGCCCACGCGCCACAGGAAGTACGTCTGGTCCTTGTGCTCGTCCGCGGCGCGGAGCAGGTGCGTGCGCGCAGGCATGCCGGGGGCCGCAGCGGGCTCGCGCGTGACGCGCGCGTAGTGGCCCGTCGCGACGAAGTCCGCACCCTCCAAAAACGCGCGGCGCGCGAACGTGCCAAACTTGACGGTCTGGTTGCACATGACGTCCGGGTTGGGCGTGAGGCCGTGGGCGTAGGCGTCAACCAGGTAGTCGACCACGGTGGACTTATACTCCGCCTCGCAATCCCACACGTCGAGGTCGATCCCCAGCGTGACGGCGACGCGCTCCGCGTCCGCGAGGTCGTCCGCCCACGTGCACTTGAAGCCGGGCAGGTCGCGAGACCAGTTGCGCATGTAGACGGCATGCACGCGATAGCCCTGCTCTTGCAGGAGCGCCGCGGCGAGCGCGGAGTCCACGCCGCCGCTCATGCCGAGGTAGACGGTCTGGCCGCGTCCGGGTGCGGCGGGCGCGCCGCTATACGTGCTGTTAGGCATCGCGAACCTCCCCAAGGCCCATGCGGGCCGCCTCCGCGCGGACGACGCGGCAGATGGCGTCCGCCGCATAGTCCACGTCCCCCTCCGTGGTGGGCCGGCCGAGCGTGATCCTGAGCGAGCCCGCCGCGACGCGCTCCGGCACGCCCATGGCCGAAAGCACGTGGCTCACGCGCATCTTGCTGGCGGCGCACGCGGAGCCCGTGCCCACGCTCACGCCCTCGCGCTCCAGCAGGATCACGAGGCGGCGCGCCTCGAGCCCCGGGAAGCTCACGTGCAGCAGGCCGGGCAGGCGGTTCGCGGCCTTGCGCGGGCCCGCGACCACGCACCACGGGAACTCGCGCACCAGGCGCGCCTGCAGAGCGTCGCGCAGCGTGGCGAGGCGACGGCACTCCCGGGGGCGCAGGCGCTCCGCAAGCTCGAGTGCGCAGGCGAACGCCATCACGCCGGCCACGTTCTGCGTGCCGGAGCGAACGCCGCCCTCCTGCCCGCCGCCGCGCACGAGCGGGCGCAGGCGCACGCCGTCGGCCGCGTACAAGAGGCCCACCTGCTTCGGGCCGTACACCTTGGCCGCGGACACCGTCACGAGGTCCGCCCCCAAGGACGACACGTTCACGGAGCAGTAGCCGGCCGCCTGCGAGGCGTCCGTGTGGAGCAGGATCGGACGCCCTTCTCGCCCGGCGAGGCGGCGTGCGCGCTCCGCCGCCACGACGGCCGCGATCTTGCGGATGGGCTGGATGGCGCCCACCTCGCCGTTGGCAAGCGACACGGACACGAGCTCCGTCGCAGGCCCGATAGCGCGAGCCACGTCCGCCGGGTCCACGCGGCCGTCCGGCCCCACGGGAATGGTGGCGTGGTCGCGCGCGGCGGCCGCCTCGAGCACGCTCTGGTGCTCCGTCGCGGCCACGAGCACCTGGCCCGATACCGCGGCGATCGCGAGGTTGTTCGCCTCTGTGGCACCGGCGGTGAGCGTGACGTTTGCGGGCCGTGCGCCCAGCACGTGCGCCAGGCGGGCGCGGGCGTCCTCAAGGTCCACACCGACCGCGCGTGCGGCGGCGTACGGGGCCGATGGGTTCTGGAAGCGCTCGGACAGGTACGGCAGCATGGCCGCCACGGCCTCGGGCGCCATGGGCGTGGCCGCGGCAAAGTCCAGGTAGACGTCGCGGCGCGGCGCCGGGTGCGTGGACGGCGCGGGCGAGAAGTGCGTGGGCGTTTGCGTTGTGACCGCCTCCTGAGGACGATGCTTAAACGAAAAGGACACCTGCCGTTGCAGATGCCCTGTGCGTGCGTTGGAGGCGAGACCCGGATTCGAACCGGGGATAAAGGCTTTGCAGGCCTCTGCCTTACCACTTGGCCATCTCGCCCTGAGATATGAAAAAGGCCGGTCGAAACCGGCCATAAGCTCCTATGGAGCGGGCTACGGGGATCGAACCCGCGACCTCCACCTTGGCAAGGTGGCGCGCTACCAACTGCGCTAAGCCCGCAAGCGCAGGGATTAATATACGCGACTCCCCCACCCTGCGCAAGGGGGAGTTTTTTCCAACGCCTCTGCACACAGGTTCTCCACGTTTGGGATTAGGGACCGCGCATGTGCCGCTCCCGGCGACGGCCGGCATGGCCGTTCTTCTCGCCACGCTAGCGCCCTTACCGCCGTATGGCAAAAAGGGCACCCCGTAGGGTGCCCTTCACGTCCGTTGGAGGCGAGACCCGGATTCGAACCGGGGATAAAGGCTTTGCAGGCCTCTGCCTTACCACTTGGCCATCTCGCCATATGAAAAGAGCCGATGTGAACCGGCTCCGATGAATGCATGGAGCGGGCTACGGGGATCGAACCCGCGACCTCCACCTTGGCAAGGTGGCGCGCTACCAACTGCGCTAAGCCCGCGAACGCGAGGAATAATATACGTGACGCAGCCGCCCGATGCAAGCATGAATTTCAAATTTGTTTGCAAGAACCGCGTCGCACGCGCAAAACCGCAGGTACAAGCCGCAAGATATTTGGAATTAAGACTTGAGTCGCGCGCCTTGGGCCTCCGCATAGTCGCCACGGGGCGCCCCACCCCGGCGCAGGGCGCGCCTATACCAGCTTCACGATGCGCACCAGCGTGCCGCACCCACCAGAGCGCTTGCGGATGGTGACGGAGTCCGCCAGGAGCCGCATCAGCCTGATGCCGCGGCCCCGCTCCTCGTTGGGGTGCTCCTGCGCGGGCAGCTGCCCGCGACGCACGCTTATGCCGCAGCCGCGGTCCGTCACGTCAATCACGGCGCGATCCGGGTAGGCCGACACCGTGACCAGCGCGTCGCGCCCGTCCGTATGGTCGATGGCGTTGCCCATGGCCTCGCCTATGGCCAGCGTTATGTCGAACACCTGGTCATCCGAGAAGGGCATCCGCCTCAGCAGGGCCTCCACCTTGCCACGCGTCTCCTGCAGGTCCGTGGCGTTAACGCGCAGGGCCGTGCGCCACGTGGGCATGACGGTTGGGTCGAGCTCAGGCACCTCCGGCCGGGCGTTCGTGCCGGATATCGGCGCGAAGTCAACCACCCGCGCGATCCTTAAGGTGCGCAGCACGCGGTCGCTCACGTTTATGAGCGAAAGCAGGCCGCCCGCCTGCCTCATGCTGCGAATCTCCCTAAACAGCAGCGCCATGCCCGCGGAGTCCACGTACTGCACGCCCGCCATGTTCAGGATGACCCTGCGACAGCCGGACGCGATGAGCGAGTCCACCGTGTCCCGCACGCGCGGCGCGGTCGTCACGTCCAGGTCGCCCTCCACGGGCACCAGAGCTATGTTGGGCATGGTCTCCATACCCTGCTTGTTCCCCATCGCAGGCGCGGCTAAGCACGCGGCTGCTGCCGTTTGCCAACTTGGTCGAAGCGCAGCGCCACCATGGCGACGTCGTCCTCAAGATGGCGGCTCGTAAAGCGGTCCAGCGCGTCCAGAAGCCGGCCCAGAAGCCCGTCGAAGCCGCGCGGCGCCTCGCGCATCACGGCGTCGCGCAGGCCGTCCTCCCCAAAGAACGCCCCGTCCGTGGCGCGGGCCTCCGTCGTGCCGTCCGTGTACAGCAGCAGCATGTCTCCCGCGCCCAGGCTCACGCGCCCGTTGCGGTACGTCATCTCGTGGAACGCGCCCACCACGCCCGACTGCACGTCCAGCGCCTCGATCGCGCCCGTGGACGCCCGCACCAGAAACGCGGGCGGATGCCCGGCGCTGCAGTACGTCAGCCTGCCGCCGCGCAGGTCCACCATGCCCACAAACAGCGTCGCGAACGTCTCGAGCCTAGAGAAGCCCAGGAGGAACTCGTTGAGGAGCCTCACCATGTGCGCCGGGGCAAGGCCCTGCCAGCTGTACGCGCCAAGCGCCGTCTTCACGGCGGCGCTGACCGAGGCGGCCTCCACCCCCTTGCCGGACACGTCGCCCATGATCACGCAGGCTCGGTCGTTGGGAAGCCGAATCAGATCGTAGAAGTCGCCGCCGATGACGGCCGCCTGCGTCGCGGACGAGTAGATGCCGTCCGCGGATATGCCGGGCACGCGCTGCAGCTCGTTGCGCATGCCGGTCTGCAGCGCCTGGGCGATGTGCTTGTCCTGGCGGCGCACCTCGTCGCCGTGGGCAAGGCCGGACGCGTCCGTCGCCACGCGCTCCAGGAACTTCAGCTCGAGGTCGTCCAGGGGCTCCGCATCCGCCTCGCGCAGCACCAGGCAGAAGCAGCGCGTGCCATCCACCATGCCGGCGTCCACCAGGGCGCCCACGGCCGGCTCGCCCTCCTGCACCAGCGCGGACGCGAGCGCGGAGCCCTCGCGCACCGGCTGTACCACGACCTCGTTTCCCGCCTGGTCGCCCTCCGCCGCGCCCAGGTCCGCCGCCAGGCTGCACGTCCTGCCGTCAGGAAGCGTCGCGCGCATGCGCCCGGGCTCGTCCGCGTCCTCGGCCAGCTGCACGCACGACGCGTCAAGCACCCCCGCCGCCGCCTCCAGCGCCGCAGCCACGCTCTTCTCGTCCACCGAGCCTGCGCTCATCATGGACTCGCGGATGCCGGAAGCCGCCTCGCGCAGGTCTGTCTCGCGCTGGGCGCGCATCGCGGAAAACGCACCCGCCAGCTGGACGGAGAGGTACTGCGCCACGGCGTCCAGCAGCTCCGAGTCCTCTCGGCGCATGGGGTGAACGTGGTCCCAGCCCACCTCGATCAGCGCCAGAAGGTGGCGGCCAAACCAGACGGGCACCGCGATGAAGCTCGCGAACGGGGGCAGCACGGACGACATCACGTGGTAGATCTCGCGCGTCTCCTCGTTCACCACGTTGCGTCGCGCCAGGCGCCCGCGCCTGAGGTCCGCGCCCTCCGGCGCCAGCACGCGCAGCCTCAGCGCGTGGCCCGCCTGCGAGGCGAGCCGCTCGATGGTGCGCCCGAACGACATGAACCTGGGCACGCGCGCCTCGCCGAGCGAGCTGCTCGTCCCGCGCAGGTGGTAGCCGTCCGCCTCCGCCACGTAGAACACGGTGCCCGTCGCGTCCATCGTGTCCGTGATCTCTTCCAGCACGCGGCTGAACAGCGTCTGCACGTCGCGCGAGTCAAGCGTCTCGAGCACGATGCTCAGCGTGCCGGACAGCCGGTGGTTCGCGCGCGAGAGCTCCTGCACCAGCCGGTCGTGCTCGCGCTCCTCCGCCTGGCGCGAGTCGTCCTCGTACGCCACCAGAAGGTACGTCTCGCCGGGCGCGCTCACGCGGTCGCAGCGCACGGATATGCCCGTCTCCGCGCCCGCGGCGCCCACCACCACGAGCGACGACGTGCTTCCGTCTGTCGAGAAGGGAAGTGCCCGCGGGTCGAAGGCATCGTCCGGGACCACGCCGGCGGCCGGCGGAAACAGCGCGCGAACGTCCGCGCCCACGAGGTTCTGACGGCCGAACAGGCGCTCCGCCGCCTCGTTGGCCATGAGGATGCGGCCGAGGCCGTCGAACGCCAGCACGGCGTCACTCGTGAGCGAGAGGAGCCCCGCGAGCGCGCCGGAGACGCTCCTTTCGCCTATGCCCTCGACCCGCCTGAAACCAAGGCCCGTGCCTGCCATCGCGCTCCCCCGAATCGTCGCCTACGGACGCCAACGCCTACGGACGCCAACGTCCTTAGCATACCCGGAGTTGCGCCCCGCTAGGATGACGTTGGGAGGCTGTCGGCGGCCGCCAGCCCGGCGACGCCCTAGCCCGCGATGCCCAGCTCCTGCGCCGTGAGGCCCGTGAAGCCCGCCTGCGCCAGCTTGATGTTGACGGGCTCGCCCTGCACGCACACGATGTCGACCACGCGCCCGTTGAAGCTGCAGCAGTACGCGTACGCCACGTTGAGGTCCGCGCTCACGAAGCGGTGAAGCACCGTCGCAAGGCCTCCGGGCACGTCCGGGACCTCCGTCGCCACGACGTTCGTCAGCTCCGCATGGAAGCCCTTCTCGCCCAGGAGCCCCGCCGCCCTGACGGGGTGGTCGCAGATGAGGCGGACGCAGCTGAAGTCGCTCGAGTCCGCCACCATGAGGCCCATCACCTGGATGTTCGCCGCGCCGAGCGCCTGGCTCATCCGCTCGAGGGTCCCGGGCCTGTTGGGAAGGAAGACGGTCACCTGCTTGATCATGGGACGCCCCCAATCGCGCTTGCCGACATCCGTCGGCTTTTGCCCCCATGCTAGGAGCCGCGCGTTTCGGGTTGTTTGCCTGGGGGTTTCCTTCGGTAACCGCGGGGATAAAAGGAAAGTCCCCACCGGCCTTAGCCGATGGGGACCCTTGTTCACGTGGTGTCGGAGGCGGGACTTGAACCCGCACGACCTTTTAGTCAGTCACTAGCACCTCAAGCTAGCGCGTCTGCCAATTCCGCCACTCCGACGTGAGTTCGTGCGAGAGGTATATTAGCACGGCCGATTCTGTGGATGCAACAACTATTTCGAAAAACTTTTGCCGCGCCCCAGCAGCGAACCGACGTGCAAGCCGTCGCGAGCGACCGCCCCAGTCGATGTGGCTCCCCTACTCCGTGCCCAAATCGACCGCAGAGCCCTTGATGGGGTGCGGCTCCGCAAAGTGGCACGCGCAGAAATGGCCGGGCGCCACCTCGCGCAGCTTCGGCACGTCCTTAGAGCACACGTCCTTCGCGATCGGGCAGCGCGTGTGGAACGGGCAGCCCGTGGGCGGGTCGATCGGCGAGGGGGGATCGCCCTTGAGGATGATGCGCTTGCGGCTGTGCTGGACGTCGGGGTCCGGTATGGGCACCGCGGAGAGCAACGACTGCGAGTACGGGTGGTACGGCTCGTCGTAGAGCGACTTCCAGTCCGAGTACTCCATGAGGTGGCCGAGGTACATGACGGCCACGCGGTCGCTGATGTGCTGCACGACGGAGAGGTCGTGCGCGATGAACAGGTACGCCGTCCCGAACTGCTTCTGCAGGTCGGACAGGAGGTTCAGCACCTGGGCCTGGATGGAGACGTCGAGCGCGGAGACGGGCTCGTCGCAGATGATGAGCTTCGGGCGCAGGGCGAACGCGCGGGCGATGCCGACGCGCTGGCGCTGACCGCCCGAGAACTCGTGCGGGTAGCGATTGATGTGCTCGGGGTTCAGGCCGACGGTGTCCAGCAGGCTGCGCACGTAGTCCATGCGCTCCTTCGCGTTCGGCATCACGTTGTGGATGACGAGCGGCTCCGAGACGATCTCGCCGATGGTCATGCGCGGGTTGAGGGAGGCGTAGGGGTCCTGGAAGATGTACTGCATGTTGCGGCGCATCTCCTTGAGCTCCCTTTTCTTCATCTTCGCGACGTCCTTGCCGTCGAAGATGACCCTGCCGGAGGTGGGGTTGTTCAGGCGCATGATGGTGCGGCCGGTCGTAGACTTGCCGCAGCCGGACTCGCCGACGAGGCCGAAGGTCTCGCCCGGGTAGATCTCGAACGAGATGTCCTCGACGGCATGCACCCTCTTCGCACCGGCACGGCGCGCGAACACGCCGGACTCGACCGGGAACTCCTTCGTGAGGTGCTCGACGCGCAGCAGAGGCTCGCGGCTCTTCTCGTCTGCCATTACGCCTCGCCTCCCTTCGATGCCTTCGCAGCCAAGGAGCGGGAAGTCTCGGGCGCGTTGGCCTTGATGAACTCGGGGTCGTTGGCGAAGTGGCACTTGGTGTAGTGGCCCGTGCTCGTGTAGTAGGGCTCGGGCTTCTTCTGGCGGCAGATGTCCTTTGCATAGGGGCACCTGGGCGAGAAGGGGCAGCCCTTTGGTGCGTTAACGAGCGAGGGCGGGTTGCCCTTGATCGGGGTGAGGGGCTGCTTCTCGTCCTCGATCTGCTTGGGGATCGAGCGGATGAGGCCCCAGGTGTACGGGTGCATGGAGCCGTAGAAGATCTCGTCTGCCGTGCCGAACTCCACGGGGGAGCCGGCGTACATGACCATGATCTTGTCGGCCACGTCCGCGACGACGCCGAGGTCATGGGTGATCATGATGATGGCGTTGCCGTTCTTCTCCTGCATCTGCTGCATCAGCTCGATGATCTGCGCCTGAATCGTGACGTCGAGGGCCGTCGTGGGCTCGTCGGCGATCAGGATGTCGGGGTCGCACGCGAGCGCCATGGCGATCATGACGCGCTGGCGCATGCCGCCGGAGAACTCGTGCGGGTAGTCCTTCACGCGCTGCTCCGCGTTGGGGATGCCGACCATGGTGAGGAGCTCGATGGAGCGCTTCATGGCCTGGTCCTTGCTGTAGCCGAGGTGCAGGCGCATGCCCTCGCTCAGCTGGCGGCCGATGGTGTAGACCGGGTTCAGCGACGTCATCGGGTCCTGGAAGATCATTGCGATGTCGTTGCCGCGGATGTGCTGCATCTCGGCCTCGGACATCTTGAGCAGCGACTTGCCGCGGTAGCGGACGTCGCCCCCCTCGATCCTTCCCGGCGGCATGTCGATGAGGCCCATGATGGTGAGCGAGGTGACCGACTTGCCCGAGCCGGACTCGCCGACGACGCCGAGGGTCTCTCCGCGGTCGAGCGTATAGGACACGCCGTCGACTGCCTTGACGACGCCGTCCTGCGTGTGGAAGTACATCTTGAGGTCGTCGACCTCGAGGAGGTGGGAGCCCTCCGGAACGGGCTGGTTCTTCAGCTCCACCCAGTTGTCCTGCTTCTTCTTGCGTGCCATGTCTTATGCGTCCTTCATCTTGACATCGAGTGCGTCGCGCAGGCCGTCACCAAGGAGCGTGAAGGCGAGCACCGTAGTGAGGATGGCGAGGCCCGGCATGATCATGAGCCACGGCTCAGTGCTCAGGTAGGTCTGGCCAGACTGGATGAGGCTTCCCCAGGAGGGGTCGGGCGGAACGACGCCCATGCCCAGGTAGGAAAGCGCCGACTCGGTGAGGATGGCGCCGCCGATGTTCATGGTCGCGTAGACGACGATTGACGCGACGGAGTTCGGGAAGATGTGACGCGCGATGATGCGGAGGTCCGAGGCTCCCATGGAGCGCGCCGCGTCGACGTAGTCGTTCTCCTTGACGGTGAGAATCGCGGAGCGGAACACGCGGGCGATGGACGGCCAGCCGAGGATGCCGATGGCGATGAACACGTTCTGGATGCCCGGACCGATGACGGCGAGCATCGCGATGACGAACAGCGTGTACGGGAACGCGAGGAAGATGTCTGCAAGACGCATGATGATCGTGTCCCAGATGCCACCGTAGTACGCCGCGATGGCGCCCATCACGAGGCCGATGGCCGTGGAGATCGCCGTCGCGAGCACGCCGACGGCGAGGGAGATGCGCGCGCCGTAGATGACGCGGGAGAGCACGTCGCGACCGAGCTGGTCCGTGCCGAACGGGTGCTTGGCGCTCATGGGCATGCGCACGTCGAACAGCTGGGCGTTTGGCTTGCCGAGCGTCTGGGGGACCCAGAGGTCCGCGCTCAGGGCGAGGATGACCATGAAGATGATCCACACGACCGCGATGATCGCGAGCTTGTTCCTGCGAAGGCGCTTCCACGCGTCGCCCCACAGGGTCCTGGCGGGGGCGGACGCGTCCCCCTCGGCCTGGCCGGAGACCTCAGCCTGCGACTCCATGACCTTCTCGTCCTTCTTGTTGTCCTTTTCCACTTCGCTCACCCCCTACTCGTTCTTCCCGGCGCCGTACCTGATGCGAGGATCGAGGAACGCGTACGAGACGTCGACGATGAGATTGATGACCATGACGACCACGACGATGACCGTCACGGAGCCCATGACGATGGGCCAGTCGCGCTGCGTGATGGCGCGGTAGGTCTCGAAGCCGACTCCGGGCCAGTTGAAGACCGTCTCGGTGAGGATGGCGCCTGCCATCATGCCGCCGAAGTCGATGCCGATGTAGGTGACGACGGGGATGAGGGCGTTCTTGAGCGCGTGGTGCCAGATGACGTCCCTGCGGGAGAGGCCCTTCGCGCGCGCGGTCCTGATGTAGTCCTGGTTCATGACCTCGAGGAGCTGCGAGCGCATGATGCGCGCGGTGTATGCCGTGGAGACGGCCGCGAGCGTGATGGCGGGAAGGATGTAGTACACCCAGTCGTCGAACTCGGCCGCGGGGCCTCCCGCGCCGGAGATCGGGAGGTAGAACCCTCCGCCCGTCGAGTCTTTCAGGAAGATGCCGAAGAATAGCTGCAGCAGCATGCCGAGCCAGAACGCTGGCATCGCGACCATGATCGACGTTACGAGCGTCACGAGGATGTCCCAGAACGAGTATCTCTTCAAGGCCGAGACCATGCCCGCGCCGATGCCGACAACCGTCTCTATGATGATGGCCACTATCGAGAGCCTGATGGTGTACGGGTACTTTGCCGCGAGGATGGAGGCGACGGACTGGCCCTTGCGCTGGTACGACGTACCAAGGTCACCGTGGAGAAGGCCGTTGACGTACAGGCCGTAGCGCTTCCACAGCGGCGTGGGCACCGTGTTGCCCTTGCTGTCACGGATTGGCTTGCCGTTGGCGTCGGTCTCGACGAGGTGGTACGTGACGCGAAGGTTGAGCTCGGTCTGGGGATCGAGCTTCTTCTCGCCTGCCATGAGCTTGACCGGATCGCCTGGCACGATGTTCTCCAACGCGAAGAGAATGAGCGTCACACCCAGAAACACAGGTATGAACTGGAGAACTCGTTTGAGAATGTATTTCCCCATACTAGGAATCCCCTTGTTTTGTCCAACAGATGCATATTGAATCCCTCGGCGCAACCCCTCCCGACAAGATTCAAACAATAGTGAGTATAGCCATGTGATGATTCTTGAAATTCCAATGTGGAGACGCGTTATTCAAATGGTCATATTGCCGTAAAGCGGGTTTCGTAAAAAGTGGCGTGGGGCACCGGATTCCCGATGCCCCACGACGAATAGCTCAAGGCGCTACGACGTTAGGCCGGCACCCTGCTACGCAAGCTTGGCGTTCGCGAAGTCTGCCTTGCCCTGCGGGTCATAGTAGAGGCTTGCAAGCTTGTCGGACGCAACGTGGTTGTGCGAGTAGAACATGATGGGGATGACCGGGAGGTCCTTGGCGATCATCTGGTTGATCTCGCGGTACTTCTCCCTGCGCTCGTCGTCATCCGTGACCTGACGTGCTGCGTCGATTGCCTTGTCGACGTCGGCGTTTACGTACTTGGCGTAGTTGTTGTCAGCCGTGCTGTAGAAGTTGGGATAGATGAAGTTATCCATGGTGGGATAGTCTGCGATCCAGCCCAGACGACCAACCTGGTACTTGCCGTCGGAAAGCGCGGTCAGGTAGCTTGCCCACTCCATGGAGGACTGCTTCACCTTGAAGCCGACGGCCTCGAGGTTGTCCTGGATGACGGACATGATGTCCTCGTGGCCACCGCCGGAGTTGTAGGAGAGGGTGATCTCCGTGCCGGCGAGGTTGTTCTCGTCGACGATCTTCTTTGCGGCGTCCTTGTCGTACTTCGAGAACTCCCAGAGGTCCTTCTCGTTGTCGTCGATGATGGGCGGCACGAAGCTCGTGGCAGGCTTGCGGGTGCCCTCGAACAGCTTGTCGATGATCTTCTGGCGGTCGATGGCGAGAGACATTGCCTTGCGGACGTTGGGGTCCTTCATGGTCTCATCGTTCAGGTTGAGCGTCAGGTAGTAGATCGAGGTCTCGGCGCCAGTGATGACCTGGTGCTTCGGGGTGCAGGTGTAGCCGTCCTTGGACTTGCCGTACTTCTTCTGCGTGTCCTTGATGCGGCCGGTCGGGATGGACGTGAAGTCCATGTTTCCTGCCTCGAACTCGTTGAAGGCGGTCTGCGGATCCTTCTGGATGGAGAAGTAGATCTTCTTCAGCGAGGGCTTCTTGCCATAGTAGTCGTCAAAGCGCTTGACGTTGATGTACTGGCCAGACTCCCACTTGCCGACCATCATGAAGGGGCCGTTGCCGATGGGCTTGGTCAGGAACTTCTTGGGGTCGTCGGTCGCGGCCTTGGGGACCGGAGCGAGAGCGGGGTGGCAGCAGATGTACGGGAAGTCTGCCATCGGGGCGCTCAGCTTCACGACGAGGGTGTCGTCGTCGGGGCAGGTAACGCCAGAGAGCTCCTTAGCGGTGCCCTTCTGCATCTCGTCGTATCCGACGACGGGAGCGAGGTGGTAGTTGATCTCGGACGGGGTCGGCATCTTCGGGTCACAGATGCGCTCCCAGCCACGCTTGAAATCCGCGGCGGTGACCTTGTCGCCGTTGTGGAACTTCGCACCCTTCACCAGGTGGAAGGTGAACTCGGTGGCGTCGTCGTTGACCTCCCAGGACTCGGCGGCCTTCGGAACGACCTCCTCCTTGTCCCAGTCGTAGTCGCACAGCGAGTCGAAGAGGATGTGCTCGACCTGCGTGCCCTCGGACTCCTGGGTGTTATAGGGGTCGATAGCGACGGGGTCGTTAATGTAGAACTTCATGCTGCCGTCGTTGGAACCGGACTCGCCGGAACCACTCTTCTTGCCGCAGGCTGCGAGCGCAGTGAGCGCGCTTGCGGCCAGGCCGCCCTTTACGAAGGAGCGACGGCCCATCATGAGCTTGTCTGCCATACTGTCCTCCAATTTCCGACTTCGCGGCCGGTGGCAACGCCCGACCGCCCATGTCGGCGCAGGTCAAAGACCCCTGTCCGACTTTTTTTGATTTTCGTTCAATATGCATGCCGATGCAAACACGAATATCTGAGCGGTCCTAGTGCCACAAAAGGCATTTTGGTCAAATCACGGCCGTACGCTGGCCTTTTCTGAATTGCGCAACTGGTTTTGCAGATGATTAGGCGAGTCCAGAGTTTACATGTGCGAAATATTTGAAACGGTAGGAAACATTTTCACGATGGTTGAGAAACACATCGTTTACGATGCGTGCGCCCTCCGTATCCCAACAGCGAAAACCGCTTGTTGTGCTCACGATCACATGACGAGCATTCGCAGGGGAACGGTAAAAGGTTTACGCGAATACGTAGTACCCAGAAGTCTCATTCGTTTACCTAGGCTCTCATCCATATAACAAAAAGGGGCGCCCGGATTAACGGACGCCCCTGCTCTATGAGATGCTCTGGCAGACTAGCCAATGGTCCCGACAGGGAAGGTGAGCGCAAGAATGCAGATGGTCACGCCAAAGACGATGGCGGTGATGACCGTCAGACGATCAAGATTCTTCTCCCAGATGCCCGAACCAGCAGCAGAGTTGTACATGGACGACGCAATCATGTCCGAAACGCCCGTTCCCTTGCCCGAGTGCATGAGGATGAGGATGATCGTCAGTGCGGCAGACACGGCAAGAACGATCAGAAGGAATACATTGAGTGCGCCCACGTGGTTCTCCTTTAGAAAAAAGGCTGGCATCGCCTGTGCGACGCCAGCCTAACTTGCTTCACACGACAGAAGAGAATAACACAGGCGTAGCAACTACGGCCATATGACTTGCTCTTCTCCCCTGCTTCTTCGCAGAGTGAAGACTACATGGCAGCCTTTACCATTGCGGCGAAGGAGTCTGCCTTGAGAGACGCGCCGCCCACGAGGGCACCATCGACGTCCTCCTTCTCGAGGAAGCCAGCGACGTTGTTGGGCTTTGCGGAACCACCGTAGAGGACGCGGATGCCGTCAGCGGTCTCCTTGCCAAAGATGTCGGCGAGGGTCTTACGGATTGCACCGCAGACCTCCTGGGCGTCGTCGGCAGTGGCGGTCTTGCCAGTGCCGATAGCCCAGATGGGCTCGTAGGCGACGACGTACTTCGAGGGATCGGTGATCTCGAGGCCCTCGGTGTCCTTCTTGATCTGGTCGACGACGAACTCGACGTGCTTGCCGGCCTCGCGGACCTCGAGGGGCTCACCGCAGCAGCTGATGGGTACGATGCCGTGAGCCATCAGGGCCTTGGCCTTCTTGTTGATGTCCTCGTCGGTCTCGCCGAAGTAGCCGCGACGCTCGGAGTGACCAATGATGCAGTACGTTGCGCCAATGTTGGTCAGCATGTTCGGAGCGGTCTCGCCGGTGAAGGCGCCGGACTCCTCCCAGTAGACGTTCTGGGCACCGAGTGCGAAGGGGGCGTTCTCCTGCTCGATGACCTCGGCGACGCCCTTGAGGTCGACGGCGGGCGGGCAGACGACGACGTCGACGTCGCCGGTGCCGTCAGCGAGCTCCTTCGCGAGACCCTGTGCGAGGACGACGCCCTCGGTGTAGGTCTCGTTCATCTTCCAGTTGCCTGCGATCATACGGTTACGCATCGAGAAGCGCCTCCACTCCAGGAAGGGCCTTGCCCTCGACGAGCTCCATGGAAGCGCCACCGCCGGTGGAGATCCAGCTCATCTTGTCGGCAAGGTCGAACTTGTTGATTGCCGCGACGGAGTCGCCACCGCCGATGATGGAGGTGCCACCATTGCCCTTGACCTCGGCAACTGCCTCGGCGACCGCCTTGGTGCCAACGGCGAACTGATCCATCTCGAAAACGCCCATGGGGCCGTTCCAGAAGACGGTCTTCGCGCCCTTGATGGCCTCGGCGTAGAGCTCGCGGGTCTTGGGACCGATGTCCATGCCCATGCGGTCATCGGGAATCTTGTCGGAGTCGACGACCTCGCCCTCGGCGTCCTCGCCGAAGTGGTCTGCGACGACGTTGTCGACGGGGAGCAGGATCTTGACGCCCTTCTCCTCTGCCTTCTTCAGCATCTCGCCAGCGCGCTCGACCCAGTCCTCCTCTTTGAGGGAGGTACCGACCTTGTAGCCCTTGGCCAGGAAGAAGGTGTAGGCCATGCCGCCACCGATTATCAGGGTGTCAGCGGAGTCGATCAGGTGGTCGAGGACACCAATCTTGCTGGAGACCTTGGAGCCGCCGACGATTGCGACGAACGGGCGCTCGGGATCGGCGAAGATCGAGGTCAGGGTATCGACCTCCTTCTCCAGCAGGAAGCCCGCGACGGCCGGGATGTAGGCGGCCGGGCCTACGACGGAGCCCTGTGCACGGTGCGCGGTGCCGAAGGCGTCAAGGACGAAGATGTCGCCGTAGGACGCGAGCTTCTTCGCGATCTCAGGGTCGTTCTTCTTCTCGCGCTTGTCGAAGCGGACGTTCTCGAGCACGAGGATGTCACCGGGCTTGACGGCGGCAACGGCCTTCTCGGCCTTCTCGCCGTAGGTGTCATCCACGAACTTGACATCGTAGCCGGTGAGCTCAGCGAGCTTCTCGGCAGCGGGCTTCAGGGACAGCTCGGGCTCGGGGCCGTCGCCCTTGGGGCGACCAAGGTGGCTCATGAGCACGATGCCGGCATTGTGCTCCTTTAGGTACTTGATGGTGGGGATGGCCGCCCTGACGCGGGTGTCATCGGTGACGACGCCGTCCTTCAGGGGGACGTTGAAGTCAACGCGCATGATGATGCGCTTGCCGTCGACGTCGACGTCGCGGACGGTCTTCTTGGTAAAGGCCATACTTGCACACTCCTTACGAATTTGGACTGCCTGCAAGACAAAAGGGGCGCGGCCGCGGCCCTTGGACCTGCGACCGCACCCCTCTGTTTACCCTAGAGCAAGCGCGTCACTAGGCGACGAACTTCTCGAAGTACTTGATGGTGCGGACCATCTGGGAGGTGAAGGAGTTCTCGTTGTCGTACCAAGAGGTGACCTGGACGAGGCTCTGGCCGTTGCCGAGCGGGTTGACCATGGTCTGGGTGGCGTCGAACAGCGAGCCATAGGTCATGCCGACGATGTCGCGAGAGACGATCTGGTCCTCGTTGTAGCCGAAGGTCTCGGGGATCTTCTCGGAGTAGGCCTTCATCGCGGCGTTGACGCCCTCGACGGTGACCTCCTTGTCAACCACGGCATAGAGGTTGGTGAGGGAGCCGGTCGGCGTCGGGACGCGCTGGGCGGCACCGATGAGCTTGCCGTTGAGCTCAGGAAGGACCAGGCCGATGGCCTTGGCGGCACCGGTGGTGTTCGGGACGATGTTCTCCGCGCCGGCGCGGGAACGACGGAAGTTGCCCTTGCGCTGCGGGCCGTCGAGGATCATCTGGTCGCCGGTGTAGGCGTGGATGGTCGTCATGATGCCGGAGACGATGGGGGCGAAGTCGTTCAGGCCCTTGGCCATAGGAGCAAGGCAGTTGGTGGTGCAGGAGGCAGCGGAGATGATGTCATCGTCAGCGGTCAGCGTCTCGTGGTTGACGTTGTAGACGATGGTCTTGAGGTCGTTGCCTGCGGGGGCGGAGATGACGACCTTCTTGGCGCCAGCGTTCAGGTGAGCCTGAGACTTTGCCTTGGAGGTGTAGAAGCCGGTGCACTCGAGGACGACATCGACGCCGAGCTCGCCCCAAGGCAGGTTGTTGGCGTCAGCCTCCTTGTAAATCTTAATGGTCTTGCCGTCGACGGTAATGGAATCCTCACCGGCGGTAACCTCGTGGTCGCGAGAGTAGTTGCCCTGCGTAGAGTCATACTTCAGCAGGTATGCGAGCATCTCAGGGGAGGTGAGGTCGTTGATTGCGACGATCTCGGAGCCCTCGTGACCGAACATCTGACGGAAGGCCAGACGACCGATGCGGCCAAAGCCGTTGATTGCAACCTTAACTGCCATGCTTACTCCTTTCGCGAGGCCGCCCGAGGCCCTTCCCCGAGCCGACCAGCAAGAACTTGCACTGCCTTGCATTTTACCCACTTTTGTCCGTAACAAATTCGCAAAGACCCTCATCTGCGAAAAATGTCGGTAACAAACTGAGTTGTCCATGTATTTGTGGGCATATTTTCGGCGAACGGCATCAAAATCCCAGATGGACGAGAGGGGCTGGCATCCTCGACTTCGGCGAATGACTCCCGATTATTGGTCATTCGTACTCGCAGCCTCCTCGACCAGCCGTTGCAGACGAAGCACTCGATGATACATGGCGGACTTCGAGGAGACGGGGTTGCACCTCTTGCCCAAGGCCGCGAGCGACACCTCGGGGTTCTCCCTCCTGAGCAGGCAGAACTCCCTCAGTGCTGGCGGTAGCGCCCTGAGGCCAATCGTTCTCTCCGCCCGCGCGATGAGTTCCAGCTGCTCCGCGGCGGCTCCCGTCGAGCGAGCCTGGTTCGCGATCTCCGCGTTCACGCGGCGGTTCACGTCGTTCTTCAGCGACTTCACGCGCCGCACGTTGTTTATTGCCTGCGCAGTGCGGGTGGCGCCCATGGCACGCAGGAGCGTCTCTATCTCGTCGAAGCTCTTAAGGTAGATGGCGTAGCTACCCCGGCGCCTGTTCAGGCGCGCCTCGACGCCCAAATCCGCCATGATGCCCATGAGCTGCCGAGCGAACTCCTCCCCCGTCACCGCTATCTCGAGATGAAAGTCCCCGCGCGGGTCCGCGATGAAGCCGCCCGCCATGAACGCGCCGCGCACGTACGCCCGCTTGCAGCAGTCGCGCTCCACAAGGCGCGCGGGCACGCCGGGGGTGAGGCCGTGCCCGCGCTCCAGGATGCCCAGCCGTACCAGGTCATCCTCGAGCTCGTCCTGCTCCGGGATCTCTATCAGATAGTTGCGGGTCTTGTGCAGGTTGGAATGGCGCACGGTGAGCGGCGTCTCGAGCTCGAACAGCTCGTGCGTAAGCTTGATCATCGTGCGGGCCACGGCCCCGGTCTCCGTCGCGACGCGTATGGAGTATCGTCCGCTGCCGCGAAACGACAGCGTCCCGCACACGCGGGTTATCGCGGACAGCTGGGCGTACGCGCAGTAGGGGCACTCCCCCTCCACGCGCGACAGCTCGTCTTTGACCTGCGCGGTAAACGACATCTCTTTCCCATCCTCCCGGAGCGGCTACAGGCGCGGCGCCGCGCCCTTCTCGGCCAGCGCAAGGTCCCTGTGCGACAGCGTGACGTGGTAGCCCTGCCTCTGAAGGTAGTTTGCCGTGGTGTTCGCGATCACGACGCTGCGGTGCTGGCCTCCGGTGCAGCCGACGGCGATGGACAGCTGGGCCTTGCCCTCGGCGATGTAGCCGGGCATCACCACGTCGAGCAGGCCCTCCCACGCGGTAAGGAAGCGCTTCGTGACGTCGTTTCCCAGCACGAACTCGCGCACGGGGTCGTCGTTTCCCGTGAGGGTGCGCATGGTGGGATCGTAGAACGGGTTTGGCAGGAAGCGCACGTCGATCATGAGGTCCGCCTCCACCGGCATGCCGTGCTTGAACCCGAACGAGTACACGCTCACGTCCAGCAGCTGCTGGTCCGTCAGCTCCGAGAACGCGCGGCGTATCCGGTTGCGCAGCGTGGCCGGACGCATGCGCGACGTGTCGATCACCAGGTCGGCACGGTCGCGCACCACGGAGAGCTGCTCGCGCTCGCGGCCGATGGCGCTCTCCAGCGACTCGCCCGGCAGCGCGACGGGATGGCGGCGGCGCGTCTCCTTGTAGCGGCGGATGAGCACCTCGTCAGAGCAGTCCAGAAACAGCAGCTTAACGGTGAGCTCGTGCTCCCCCAGCTGGCGCAGCGCGTCGAACATCTCGTCGAACAGTCCCTGGCTGCGCAGGTCGCACGTGACCGCCAGGTGCCTGCCGACGCCGGAGTTGATGCCCACGACGTTCGCGATGTCCAGTATCAGCCGCGGCGGCAGGTTGTCGATGCAGTAGTACCCCATGTCCTCGAACACGTGCATCGCCTGCGTGCGGCCCGATCCGGACATGCCGGTGATGACCACGATGTCGGGCACGCGGTCCAACCGCGCGGCCTGCCTCATGCTCTGCGAGCGTTCCGTCACGTTACGACCCCTCCCCGCGCCGGTCGGCGCGTCGTCTGCTGGCGAGAAGAGCGCGCGGCCATGGCCGCAGGCGCTTCTCGCCCGTGCGCGGCACCTTGGCGGCACCGCTACCAAGAGCTTACCCCTCGGGCTGGACATCGTGCACGGCGGGACCCTGGCTCGCGTCCGACTCCCGGTCCGCGCCCTGCGTGCGGGCCGCCTCGTCCTCCCACGCGCGGAGCGTCTGCCATATGTCGCGCGCGACGGACTCCGGCACGCCCTTCACGGCGGCGATGTCCTCCACCGAGGCCGCACGCAGGCGCTTCATGGAGCCGAAGTGGCGCATGATGGCGCGGCGGCGCTTTGGGCCGACGCCTTCGACCTCGTCCAGGATCGACACGGACTGCGCCTTGGTGCGCAGCTCGCGGTGGAACGTGATCGCGAAGCGGTGGGACTCGTCGCGCACCTGCTTGATGAGGTAGAGTGACGCCGATCCGGACGGCAGCACCACCGGCGTGTCGTCCCACGGGACGAACACCTCCTCGTCCGACTTCGCGAGGCCGCAGACCGGGATGTCGAGCCCCAGCTCCTCGAGCTGCGTCATCGCGGCCGTGAGCTGCGGCTTGCCGCCGTCGACCACCAGAAGGTCCGGCGCGGCGGCCGCAAAGCGCGCATCCGCCATGCGCTCCGGGCTGTAGCGGCGGCCCAGGACCTCCTGCATGCTCACGAAGTCGTTCGCCTCGTCCAGATCCGCGCGGATCTTGAAGCGGCGGTACTGCGCCTTGTCCGGGCGACCGTTCGTGAACACGACCATGGACGCCACCGTGAACGCCCCGTGCAGCGTCGATATGTCGAAGCACTCTATGCGCATGGGCGGCGCGTCCAGGGCAAGGGCGCTCTCCAGTTGGAGAAGGGCCTGGTTCGTGCGGTCGTCCGCGTATCCCGTCCTCACCATGTACCGGTTGAGGGCGTGGTGGGCGTTCTTGGCCGCCATGTCCAGAAGGCGGCTCTTCTCGCCCCGCTGGGGGCGGTGTATGCGACAGACGCGGCCGCGCTTCTGCGTGAGCCACTCGCCCAGAAGCTCCGCGTCCGGCAGGTCGACGGCGAGGTCGACCTCCGCGGGGATGTCGGAGGTCTCGTCGTAGTAGCGCTTCAGGAAGCCGGCCTCCAGCTCCACCTCGTCCACGTCCATCCCCTTGTTAAGGACGAACTCGCTCGTGCGGATGGTGCGTCCCTCTCGCACCACGAACACGCAGGCGCAGCTGATGGTCTCCTCGCGGAAGAACCCAATCAGATCCAGGCTCACGCTGGAGGGGAACGTCACCTGCTGGCGGTCGTCCAGGCCGTTTATGACCTCCAGGCGGTGCTTGATGCGGCCGGCGCGCTCGAACTCGAGGTTCTGGGCGGCATCCCGCATCTGCCCCTCCAGCTCCTCCACGATCTGGCTGCGGCGGCCCGCCAGGAAGTTCTCCACCTGCCTCACGTGCGAGGCGTACTCCACCGTGTCGATGGCGCCGCAGCACGCACCGGGGCCTCGCCCGACGTGGTAGTCGAAGCACGGGCGACCGCGCTTCGCGAGCACCATGTTGGCCACGGCGACGTCGTCCGGGTGGCTTTGCAGATAGCGGCGGCAGCGCTTCCACTCCGCACACGTGGATATGCAGATGGGCACCGCCTTGCGCAGCGTGTCGATCGTCTCGCGCGCGGCGCGGGCGTCCGTGTACGGGCCAAAGTAGCGCGTGCCCTTGCGGTGGCGCTCGCGCGTGTACTTGATGGCCGGAAACGCATCGGACTCCGTGATCGCGATGTACGGATAGCTCTTGTCGTCCTTGAAGTCGACGTTGAAGTACGGGTGGTACTGCTCGATGAGGTTTCGCTCCAGCACGAGCGCCTCGTGCTCCGAGCCGAGGACCACGTAGTCGAAGCTGCGCACCACCTGCATCATGAGGGGGATCTTCGCGCGGTCGTCCGTCAGGTTCACGTACTGCAGCATGCGGCTGCGCAGGTTCTTCGCCTTGCCGACGTAGATGACCTCGCCCTTGCCGTCCTTCCACAGGTAGCAGCCCGGACTCGTGGGCACCTGGCTCACCTGCTCCGCTATGGAGGGAAGCCCCAGCGCCTCCGGGCGCGGGGACGCTCCCCCAAGGTCGGGCATGTGCGGCGCGGGGTCCTTCACAGACATGGGCGCACCACGCTAGAACGAGGTGTCCGTGGGCTCGGGATAGTACTTCGCGAACTTGCGGATCTGGTTCTTCTCGGTAAGCTCCACGTCCAGGCGGCGACGCAGGCCCCAGTCAGCGTCGTAGCGCTGCGGGTCGAACACCTTGCCGGCAGCCACGAGCGAGTTCACCTCGGCCAGCAGTGTCTCGTCGCGCACGTAGCGACGCAGAAGCGATATGGGGACCAGCGTGTAGAGGATGGTATCCGCCACGACGCGCGGCTCTTCTCCCCTGCCGTCCACCAGGTCGAGCGTGGCGACCTCCATGGGGTTCACGCCGCCGGCGAGGTTGTAGAACGAGTTGCGGCCGATCCTGGGGTTGCAGTCCAAAAACAGCTCGCGGCCGGTCTTGGGGTCGCGCTTGATGTCGAAGTTCGCGAAACCGCGGTATCCCGCGTCGGAAAGCATCGCGGCCGCCTTCTGCCACTGCTCCGGGTTCTGGCGCGTGATCATGGCGACGGGGTTGCCCAGCATCGCGGGCGCGTGGTCCTCAAGCAGAACCTGCGCGCCGCCAAGCATGAGGGGCTTGCCGTCGCGGCCGATGTAGATGGTGAGCGAGTCCATGTAGGTGTCGTCCCCGCCGATGAGCTCCTGCACCAGGAAGTCGCCCGCGAAGCCGGCGGCGCGAAGCTCCGCCCACAGCGCGTCCAGCTGCGACTGCTCCGTCATGTAGTAGACCTTCTTGAAACCCTGCACGATGAGGTGGTAGTAGTCGGCCGAGACCGCGGGCTTCGCCACCACGGGGAAGGCGATCTGCGTGGGCGCGATAAGATCCGTCCCCGCCAGGTGCACGACGTCCATGGCCGGCACGTCCAGCCCGTGCTCGCGGCAGAGCCTTGAGAACGTGGCCTTGTCGCACACGGCCTCGAACGCGTCGCGCGGCGGGCACAGGCACGTCACGTTCTTGGGCAGCTGGGCCGCGATGTCCTCCAAAAGCTCGATCAGCTGGTCGGTGTTGCCCACCAGAAGCACGCGCCTGCCCTCGCTTGCCTGCGCGATGGCGCTCACGGCCGGTACCACGTCCTTTGGCTCGAGGCTTGCCACCGTGCGCGGATCGATTATGCGCGAGTGCTCGATAGCGCCTATGAAGCCGGTGTTGAGCGCGATGGTACGCACGCCAAACGCCTGGTGGAACTCGCGGCAGAGCGCGTACGCGCCGATGTCGCCGCCGATGACGACGGGGACGATGTCGCTGCGGGTTGCATTGGGGCCAGTCTGCATAAGATCCTCCAGCTACTTACGCTTGCGGCCAAAGCGCGCAAGGATGGTGTTGACGGCGGCGGCCTCCGGCGCCTTCAGCGCGACGGCGAGGCCATACGTCACGAGCACGGCGGGCACGCCCGCGAAGACGCAATACAGGATGCTGCGGGACATGGAGCCAAGCCACGGACCCGCGAAGCGGTTCAGCAGGGCGAGAAGGACAACGGCCACGGCCGAGCCCGCCAGCCCAAAGACGATGGAACGTAAAAACGACGCGAACATGGAGCGAAGCCCGAGCGGGCCGAGCGTGCGGCGCAGGTTGAGGTAGGTCACCACGTCGATTGCGATGAAGAACAGCGTGGACGAGAAGGCCACGCCCGCAAGCCCCAGCACGCCCGTGAACGCGAAGCAGAACGCAATCTGCACCACGGCGGCCACGATGGACGCGATGGTCAGGAAGATCATCTTGCGAAGCGACGAGCAGATCTTCTGCAGGTACGTGCTGATGCCGTAGAACGGCAGCGCCGTGGCGAGCCAGCTGAGGTACAAGATCGTGTCCTTCAGGCCCGCGGAGTCGAACTTGCCGGCCGCGAGGATGGTGATGAGGCCGGGCGCGAACACCACGAGGAACATGGCGAACGGCACCAGCATGAACACGATGCGCTCCGTGCCAAAGCGCACGGCGCTCTTGAACGCCTCCATGTCACCGCCAGCCACGTAGTCGGAAAGCTCCGTGAACAGCGCGATGGTGATGGGGATGGCGAACACGGAGTATGGGAGCATGTACCACAGGCGCGCGTAGTACGCGATGGAGGCGCCGGCCGCGGTTATCTGCAGTGCGGACGACGTCTGCACGGCGACCGTCGGGAACGACACCACGGTGAGCACGAGCGTGGGCACGCCGATGGAGAGCGTCTCCTTAAGTGCGGGATCGTGCAGGTCTATGTGGAAGCGCAGGTGGATGTTGTGCCGCCTGATGGAAGGCAGCTGCACCAACACCTGCACGAGCACGCCGAGCGGGTTGCCGATGGCGAGCGCGAGCACCGCAAGCGACTTGTTGGTAGGCACGAGCAGCGCGTAGATCAAAAACGACGCCGTGCACACGATGTTGTTGAAGATGGGCGCCGCGTTGGACCACAGGTAGTCTCGCTCCGCGTTCAGCACGCCGGAAACCAGCGAATCCAGTGCGTACAGCACGACCTCCACCACGAAGAACCTGAACAGGTATGCGGAGAGGTCCGCGTCGAAGTCGGCGTTTGCCGAGAAGGACTGCGTCCATATGATGAAGCCCGCGAATATCCACGACAGGACCGTGACCACGAGCAGGATGACCGTGACGATCGAAATGAGGTTCGACGCGTACTCGTCCGCGCCGCGCCTGCCAAGCCGCTTCTTGACGGACATGTACACCGGCAGGAACGCCGTCATGATCATGCCGCCCATGACGAGCTCATACAGCTGGTTCGGCAGGTTGTTCGCCACGGTGTAGCAGCTCGCGAGCGCCGTGACGCCCAGCGCGTACGCCTGGCCCCACGTGCGGAAGAAGCCCGTGATGCGGCTGATGATGACGAGCACGCTCATGAGCGCGGCACTGCGCCCGACGGCGGCCTGTGTCGCGGCCTCGTCCTGCGCGGTCGCGGTGCCAGGCTCCTCCGGATCCTCCACGGCCACGACGGAGTCCGCCGCGACGACCGGGTCCGCGGCGGAGATGCGCTCGAGCCGCGTCGTGACGGCGGCGGAGCCCCCACGCATGTGGCGGGCGGGCTCCGCGAAGCCGACTGTGCTCACGTGCGGGTCGCCCTGGCTGGTGCGAAGATGCTTAGCCATGCGGGGCCTACCTATCGGACTCTGCTGCGCCCTCCGCGGGGGAAAGCTCGCGGAAGAAGCAGCTCCTGTGGCCCGTGTGGCAGGCGGGACCCGGCGAGTCCACCTCGACGAGCAGGGTGTCCGCGTCGCAATCGACGAGCACCCGCTTGACCTGCTGCACGTTTCCGCTGGTCGCACCCTTGTTCCACAGCTCCTGGCGGCTGCGCGACCAGAACCACGTCGTCCCGGTCTTGAGCGTGAGGGCGAGCGACTCCTCGCTCATCCACGCGACCATGAGGACCTCGCCCGTATCGTGCTGCTGCACGACGGCGGGAACGAGGCCGCGCTCGTCGAAGCGCACGGCGACGTCGCCGAGCGGGACGAGCACGCTCTTCTCGCCTGCGTACGTGTGCTGGCAGTTGCCTTCCTGCGATGCGGACATGGAGCCTCCCTAGCCGCGAACCTTGTTGAGAATCTTCTTGCCGGCAAGGAGCGACTTGTAGAACGTGGCCCTGACGGGCAGGTCGCGGTCGGGCGAGACGTGCCTGACCTCCTTGCTGAACTTGGTCTTGAACGTGTTGAGGGTCATGAGGTCCGGGAACTCCTCCGAGCCTATGCCCATCTGGTCGTAGTCGACGCAGCCCATCTTGCCGAGCGCGCAGCACTCGAAGAAGATGAGCCCGTCCGTGGCGAGCGCGCGCTCCTTGCCCGAGCGGCTGGCGCCGTAGTAGCGCACGGCGTGACGGCCGGATATGGTGGCCATGGTCCACGTGATGACGCGGCCGTCCACCCTGCCCGCGAAGACGCGGCAGTGCTCGGGGCCAAGGCAACGGATCGTGTTCTCGTAGTCGTCGATCGGCGCGGGGACGAAGCCGTCGCGCTCGCTGGTCTCGACCATGACGTCGTAGTACTCCGAGAAGGACTTCGCGGCGAGCTCGGTCTCGTCCGCGTAGGTGGCGGGCGTCTCGCGCAGCGCCTTGCGCACGTCCCTGCGGCCGCGGCCCTTCATGCGCGCGAGGATGTCGTCCTCGGACCCCGTGATGTCAATCACGACGGTCGTGTCGTACGGCTTCATGGAGAGTGTTGGGTGGCTCACGTCGAGCTCGTGCTCGATGGCAAGGCGCACGAACACGATCTTGCGATCGCGGGCGGAGACGAAGTCGCGCAGGGCCACCATGGCCTCGCGCTCTTCCTCCTCTGTCAGCTCGCGCGCCCAGACGGGCCCGTGGTGAGAGCGGAGGTAGTGGTATCCGTGCGTCTCGTAGTCGGTGAAGGCCACGACGCCCAGCGTTTCTCCCTCGTCGCCCTGTATGGCGGCGCAGCCCCAGAACGTGCGCCCCGGGACGGTCTCCTCGTAGCTCGCCCACTCTGGGGTCTGCTCTATGGGAAGCTCGATGCCAAGGCGGTCTGCCTCGGCCACGAGCTGGTCAAACGTGAGTTCCTTAGCTTGCATGCATTCTCCAGCCGCTTGCAGCCCAAACTTCTTGCATCAAGCCATTTTAAGATGCGGCAGGCGACGGGACGGCAAATGCGCCGTAGCTTCATAAGTGTTGCGCCAGAAACGGCGTATGGAATATGCGGCCTCTGGCGCACCGACGCCACGCTAGAAGTCCAGGCGCACGGGGATGCCCTGGCTGGCCATGTACTCCTTCACCTGACGGATGGTGTAGGTACCGAAGTGGAACACGCTTGCCGCAAGCACGGCGTCCGCCTCGCCGTCGATGATGCCCTCGGCGAAGTGCTCGAGCTTCCCGACTCCGCCGGATGCGATCACGGGAATGGGCACCGCGCGAGCCACGGCACGCGTGAGGGGTATGTCGAATCCGTCCTTGGTTCCGTCGCGGTCCATGCTGGTGAGGAGAATCTCACCGGCACCGCGACGCGCGGCCTCCTCCGCCCACGCGACGGCATCGATGCCCGTGGGCTTGCGCCCCCCGGCGGTGTACACTTCCCACTTGTCGCCCTTGCCCTCGACGTGGCGGGCGTCTATCGCCACGACGACCGCCTGGCTTCCGAAGGCGGACGCCGCGGCCGTGATGAGCCCCGGGTCGCGCACTGCGGCCGAGTTGACGGACACCTTGTCCGCACCGGCGGATATCATCGTCCTCATGCCCGCAACGTCACGGAAGCCGCCGCCCACCGTGTAGGGGATGCGGAGCTGCTCGGCGGCGCGAGACGCAAGCTCGACGGTGGTGGACCTGTCGTCCGACGTGGCCGTGATGTCCAGAAACACGACCTCGTCCGCACCCTCCAGGTCGTAGGTGCTCGCGAGCTCGACCGGGTCGCCCGCGTCGCGCAGGCTCACGAAGTTGACACCCTTGACGACACGGCCGTCCTTCACGTCCAGGCATGGGATGACGCGCTTGGTAAGCATGTGCGAATCTCCTCTCAGTCTCGACGCCCAGCGGCGGCGAGCGCATCTTCGAGCGTGAAGCTCCCCTCGTACAGGGCGCGACCCGTGATGGCGCCCTCTATCACGTCGGAGCCAAGGGCCGCAAGCGCGCGGATGTCATCGAGGGTCGCGATGCCGCCCGACGCGACGACGGGAAAGCCCGCAACCCTGGCGATGTGCCTGTAGGCGTCGACATCGACCCCCGTCTGCATGCCGTCACGAGATATGTCCGTGAATACGAGGTGCCGGTAGCCGAGGTCTGCGAGATGGGCGACGAGCGTGTCCGCCGCGATTCCCTCCCCGTCGCGCCAGCCGTCCACGCGGACCTCGCCGTCGCGTGCCGCTACGTCCGCGACCACGTGCTCGGGGAACAGGCGCGCCGCCTCTCCCGCGAACTCCGGGTCGCGCACGAGCGCCGTACCGATGGCGATGCGCCTCGCGCCGGCGTCCACTAGTCTGCGCACGGCATTCATGTCGCGCACGCCGCCGCCCGTGTCGACGTCTATCACGCCCAGGGAGCAGATGTCCGCGATGGCCCGATGGTTCTTCTCGACCGCCTCCGCGTCCTCGCGAAACGCCGAGGAGAGGTCCACGACATGCACCCATCTGGCTCCACGCGCGGCAAAGTCCCTTGCGACCGCAACCGGATCGGTCGAGTACACGTCCATCTGCGAGCGGTCACCACGCCGGAGACGGACGACCTGTCCCGCGACGAGATCTATGGCAGGAAAGAGAATCATGCGCTAGCCCCTGACGATGTCGACGAAGTTCTGCAGGATCTTGAGGCCGGCACGCGAGGACTTCTCCGGATGGAACTGTACGCCGAATACGTTGTCCTTCCAGATTGCCGACGTGAAGGAACGCGTGTAGTGCGTCCGCATGATGACGTCCCTCACGTCCACGTCGTCCGCGAGCGCGTAGGAATGCGTGAAGTAGAAGTTCGCGCCCTCCGGAACGTCCACCAGAAGCGGGCAGACCCGGCCGTTCTGGGTGAGGTATGCCTGGTCCCATCCCACGTGCGGAACCTTCAGCTTCGTCGACTCGAGACGCGTGACCGAGCCTTCGAGCACACCGAGGCCCGGAACCCACTCGCCGCCGAAGGACGAGTTCTGGGCATGCTCCGTCCCACGCTCGAACAGGAGCTGGAGGCCCAGACAGATGCCAAGGAACGGAACCCCGTTCCCAATGGCGGCTACGACCGCGTCTGCCTGGCCCGTACTCCTCATGTACGCGAGCGCATCCTCGAAGCTGCCCACGCCGGGCAGGATGATGCCGCGAGACCCGCGGATGTCGGACGGGTCGTCCGAGACGTACGCGGACCCACCCGCGGCACCGAGCCCCCTGACGACGCTCTGGAGGTTTCCCTTGTGGTAGTCGACGACGACAATGTCTCCCGTGATCATCACAGGCTCCCCTTCGTTGACGGAACGCCGTGCACGCGCGGGTCGATCTCGACGGCCGCGCGAATGGCGCGCGCAACTGCCTTGAACGCGCACTCGAGGATGTGATGCGCGTTTTCGCCTGCAATCTCCCTCACGTGAAGGGTGATGCCCGCATCGCGCGCGAACCCCTGGAAGAACTCGTGGCCGAGCTCGGTATCGAACGTGCCGACCTTCTGCGCGGCTATGGGAACGTCCCAGTACAGCTCTCCGCGGCCGCTCACGTCTATCGCCGCAAGCACCAGCGCCTCGTCCATGGGGACCGTCACGTCCGAGAAGCGCGTGATGCCGCTCTTGTCGCCTAGCGCCTGGGCAAGGGCCTGACCAAGCACGATGCCCACGTCCTCGACCGTGTGATGGTCGTCGACCCACGTGTCGCCGGTCGCGTGGACCGTGAGGTCACAGAGCGAATGCCTCCCGAGGGCGCTTAGCATGTGGTCAAAGAAGCCCACTCCCGTGGAGATGTCGCACGCACCCGTTCCGTCCAGGTCAAGCGTCACCGTGATGTCCGTCTCCCCCGTCTTGCGGGTGACGGTGGCCGATCTTGCCATGCTATTCCCCCTTCAGAAGTTGTCGCAGCGCATCGAGAAGAGCGTCGTTCTCGTCTGGCATCCCCACGGTGATGCGCAGGCAGTCCCTTAGCCCTGGCGCGGACGAGAAGTCGCGTACGAGAATGGAGAACTCGTCGCGCAGGCGGTTGCGCACCACATGGGCGTCGGGCATCCTGACGAGCAGGAAATTCGCCGCACTCGGCCATACCGTCACGCCAAGGTCCTCCATGGTGGCAAGCTCGTCCAGCAGGCGATCGCGCTCCGACGCAATGCTCGCAATCGTCGGCCCGAATGACTTGCGGTTCTTCACCGCGGCAAGCCCAGCGGCCTGAGAGAACACGTTCACGGAGTATGGCTGCCTCACCGCCGCAAGGGCATTCACGACGGACGGGCTCGCCAGCACGTAGCCTATGCGCCCTCCCGCGAGGCAGAATGCCTTCGACAGCGTGTGCAAGACCGCAAGGTTGTCGTACTCCGCAAGGAGCGGCTCCGCCGAAGACCCGTCCGGCGCGAACTCCATGTATGCCTCGTCCAACAGGACTATGCCAGGACATGCCTCGCACAACCTTCGCGTCTGCTCGATGGGAAAGAGGTTTCCCGTCGGGTTGTTCGGAGACGTCACCACAACGATGCTCGCGCGGGAGGCCGCCTCCGCCAATGCGTCCGCATCGCACTCGAACGTGTCGGGGTTGCGCGGGACGTCCACGACCGTCGTCTCGACGAGCTCCGCGTACAGGCGGTACACCGAGAACGTGGGCTCGCAGCTCACGAGCACGTGGTCACGCCCGCCAAAAGCGAGGAAGAGGTTGAACAGCAGCTCGTCGCCGCCATTTCCAACGATCACGTGATCTTCCCCGACGCCATGCCAGCGGGCGAGCTCGGATCTGAGCTCGTTCGAGAGGGGCTGCGGATAGCGGTTCGTCACCGCGTCGCATAGCCCCCTGTCGACGGCCGCCTTGACCTCCGGCGGCATGCCGTATGTGTTCTCGTTCGCCGAGAGGTTTATCCTCACCTGAGAGAACGCCGGATCATACGGCTCAAGCGCCGCGGCCGACGGCCTCATGACGGCACGAATCCTGTCTGAGATGCCTTGGGGCACGATGCTCCTCCTCACGTCCCATGTTTCTGCCGCCTCGCAGCCTAGTCCCTGCCGCCTTCAAGGTTGGGGACGCCCGGCTCCTCAAGCTTACGCGGCCACGCGGTCGCCATCGCATCCGCACACGCGGCGGTAACGTCAGAGAAACGCTCCGTTTTCTCTTCGAGCAACTTACGACGCATTCCGACGGAAAGGGCGTGGGCCCACAGGCCCTCCGCCTGGGCAAGCGCCTGCACCGCCGGGCCATCCGCCGCAAGTCCCTGGGGCGTGTACGAGATGACGCTCGAACGCTTCTGGAAGTCGTAGACACCAAGGGGATTCGAGAAGACCGCAGTGCCGCCGGTCGGAAGCGTGTGGTTTGGCCCGGCGACATAGTCTCCCAGCGGCTCCGACGACCAGGGTCCCACGAATATCGCACCCGCATTCTGGATGCGACCGAGGAGGTCGAACGCCTGCGCGCAGTGAAGTTCCAGGTGCTCCGGCGCAATCAGGTTTACCGCGTCGATCGCCGCGTCGAGGCTATCGGTACTGACGACGAGGCCGTGTTCGAGCGAGGCTCGCGTGATCTTCTCGCGCGGGCTCTGTCCTGCCAGGATGTCAATGGCCGCCTCGACCTCCTCCGCAAGCGAAGGGGCATCGGTAACCAGGTAGCACGTGGCAAGAGGATCGTGCTCCGCCTGTGCCATGAGGTCCGCCGCAACGACGGCCGGTTCCGCGGTTGCGTCCGCGAGCACGCAGACCTCAGAGGGGCCTGCGACCATGTCGATACCCACGTCGCCGGAGACGTAGCGCTTCGCCGCCGCAACGTAGGCGTTGCCGGGTCCCACGATCTTAGCGACCTTCGGGATGGACTCGGTGCCGTAGGCAACAGCGCCTATCGCCTGTGCGCCTCCCACGGCATACACCTCGTCGACGCCGGCGACTGCCGCCGCCGCAAGCGTGTACGCCGAAAGCGAACCGTCCCTCTGGGGCGGGGTGACCATGATCACGCGCGGGACGCCCGCAACCTTTGCCGGCACGGTATCCATGAGCACCGTAGACGGATACTGCGCGCGGCCGCCGGGAACGTACACCGCGACAGAGGGAACCGGCGTCACCTTTACGCCGAGGATGGTGCCGTCCTCCCTCGTCGTGAACCACGACTGCTCGCGCTCACGCTCGTGGAAGTCGCGAATCTGACGATAGGCGCGTTTGAGGGACTCGAGGAACTCGGGGTCGACCATGTCAAGCGCGCCTTTAACGACCTCGTCGGGGACGCGGAAGCTCTTGGGGCATGCGCCATCGAACTTCAAGCAGAAGTCGCGGACCGCAGCATCCTTCCCCTCCCGGACTGCGTCTACAATCTGCTGGGCGGAGTCCATGATCTCCTTTGGCAGTGCGCCCTGACGCATGAGATCTTTCTGCTGAAGCCTCTGCTCGCCGGAAAGCGTTACGTTTCTCATGGCATTCTCCTTAGTGGTCTGCCGCAACGACCTGGGCGAGCCTTGCCGCGAGGTCGCGGATGCGAGTGTCGTAGCGATATGCCGCCGGTCCCGAGAAGAACCGCGCGGTGCAGTTCATAACCTCGTCCACAATGACGAGGTCATTCTCGGCAAGAGTTGTTCCCGTCGCCGTGATGTCCACGATTCGGTCGGTCATGCCGACGATAGGACCAAGCTCGATGTTGCCATGCAGCTGCACGATATCGACCTGCTGGCCGATGCGGTCGTAGTAGCTCTGGGTGATCCTGGGATACTTCGTAGCCACGCGGACCGTGCCGCGCCAGCTGTACGCATCCTCCGCGGCACCGGCCTTGGACCTCGGCTCCGCCACGACGAAGCGGCAGCCACCGCATCGCAGGTCCACGAGCTGGATGAGGTCATGGTTCGCCTCGAATATGGAGTCATAGCCGCAGATGCCACAATCGGCGCCACCATGCGCCACGAAGGCGGGCGCGTCTTGCGCTCGGACAATGACGTACTCGTAGTCACCTTCGCGAACGATGAGCTTGCGCCCCAGGTCGCGAAGGCTATCCGTGGGCAGGCCAGCCGACTCCAACACGCGCACCGCGTCCTTGAAGAGCGAGCCCTTCGGCACGGCAATCCTCAACGGCCTCTCCGACAGGCTCACATCCGAGCTTACGACGCCGCTCTCGCCCTGCTCACCCAGAATCTCCTGCAGACGCTCGAGGGAGAGGGCGAAGCCGCAGGATGCCACGTTCGGCCTGCCGAAGTTCGCGAGCACCGCATCATAGCGGCCACCGGAAGCGATCGAGGCGGTAATGCCCTCGGCGTAGCCCTTGAAGATGATGCCCGTATAGTAGTCGAAGGAGTTCGCGATCGAGAAGTCGAAGGTGAGGCGCCCTTCTTCGACGAGGTCCGCAAGCGACGAGACGAGCGCACGCAGCTCGCTCGTTCCCCGGTCGGCCACTGGTATGCCGGCTGCGTCGAGAAGCACGTCGGCCTCCTCGATTACGCTCGAATCGCCAGCAAGGCGGGGAATCCTCCTCAGCGCCTCTCGAACGGACGGGTCGAGCTCGGTCGAGTCGACGAGCTCGTCCAGGCTCACGAGATCGGACTCGTGAGCGAGCCTTAGCGCCCTATCCTCGAACTCACTCGAAGGGGACCGACGAGCAAGCAGCGCCTTCAGGGGCAAGACGGAACCGCAAACGATGCGCCAGGCTGGCGCCTCCAGCGCATCGAGCGTCTCGGCAAGCAGAGAGACAACCTCGGTCTCGGGAAGGGTGCCTCCACCATCCGCGCCGAAATACTCGACGCCAAGCTGGGTGAACTGACGCGGCTGTCCCTTGAGCGTCGACTCCTCGCGCACGACCGGAGCAGCGTAGCGCAGGCGGAGCGGAAGGTCGTCCGCGCTGGTCCTGGCGGAAACCATGCGAGCTATGGGAAGCGTAAGGTCAGGCCTCACCATGAGGAGGCTGCCGTCACCATCGAAGAGCTGGAATGGAGAGTCCTGGAGCTTGCCTCCAAGCGAGAGCAGGTTCCTGTCCTCTATAAGGGGCGTCTCGACCGGCAGGTACCCATGACGCGAGAAGCACTCGCGCACCGTACCAGTGATGCGCTCTCGCGCGAGCGCCTCCGTAGGTAGAATGTCCCTAAAGCCACGTGGGGTCACTGCCGACATCGTCCCGTTCCTCTCGCCCGCGCGGCCCGACTCTACGCCTGTGCCGCATGGCAGAAATAGAATGCCTGACTTGAAGTGCGAGTACTTTATCACACTAAAGTGAACCTAGGTGATGCCAAAGAAAACGGTAACGCCCGTGAAACGTATTGCGTTAGAGTGATCCAACGGCCTGCGAGGACCTCGAAAGGGCCGCTATGCCGTCGCTGGAGTGCGGGTGATGTCTGCGAACGTAGCCCCGAGGAACTCTGCGAGACTCACCGGATTAAGTGTGAGCGACAGGCCCCTGCGCCCACCGGAGATGCCAATCTCGTCGAAAAGCTGTGCGGTCTCGTCGATGAGGGTCGGGAACTGCTTCTTCATGCCGACGGGCGTGCACCCACCCCTGACGTAGCCCGTAAGCGGCTCGAGGTCCTTGATGGCAATCAGGGCAAGGGACTTCTCCCCAGCTACGGCTGCCGCCTTCTTGAAGTCCAGCTCCTCCGCGACCGGAATGCAGCACACGACGTGGTCGCCCGAGGGAGCCACGCATACAAGGGTCTTAAACTGGCTGTCGGGATCCTCCCCCGCCTCCTGCGCCATACGGAGGCCGAGGCCACGGGAGATGTCATCCTCTTCCTGCTCGTGCCACTCGTATGCGATGCCGCCCCTCTCGAGTTCGCGCATCGCGTTTGTCTTCTGGACCTTATCCTTCTTGGACATCGCATCAAGCCCCTCTATTTTGCCAGCATCTGCCCACCAGAACGTGTTTTCTACTTTGCCGCAGAGCGAGCCGCCCTCTTGTCGCGGAGAGCCATCCGCCCCCTGTCTCTTTCCACGATTGGTTTGAGGTAGCGGCCGGTGTACGACTCCTCGCAGGCGCATACCTTCTCAGGCGTGCCGTAGCAGACGATGGTGCCGCCACCCGAGCCGCCTTCGGGCCCAAGGTCGATCAGACGGTCGGCAACCTTAATCACGTCGAGGTTATGCTCGATTACGAGAACGGTGTTGCCGGCATCAACCAGCTTCTGAAGCACCTCGATGAGCATGCGAACGTCCTCGAAGTGAAGGCCGGTGGTCGGCTCGTCCAGGATGTAGAACGTCTTGCCCGTCTGCTGGCGGTGTAGCTCCTTTGCCAGCTTGACGCGCTGGGCCTCGCCACCGGAGAGCGTGGTCGCAGGCTGTCCCAGGTGTATGTATCCCAGACCTACGTCGTAGAGCGTCTGCAGCTTTCGCTTGATGCGCGGGATGTTGGTGAAGAACGTCAGCGCCTCGGTCACCGTCATGTCAAGAACGTCCGCTATCGTCTTGCCGTGGTAGGTGACCTCGAGGGTCTCCCTGTTGTAGCGCTTGCCGTGACAGACCTCGCACGGCACGTAGATGTCCGGCAGGAAGTTCATCTCGATCTTTATCTGGCCGTCGCCCTTGCACGCCTCGCAGCGGCCACCGGGCACGTTGAAGCTGAACCGACCCGCAGAGTAGCCGCGGGCACGGGACTCGGGAGTGGAGGCGAAGAGCGCGCGCAGGTCGTCCCAGAGGCCGATGTATGTCGCGGGGTTCGATCGTGGCGTGCGGCCGATGGGGCTCTGGTCGATGTCGATCACCTTGTCGACGAGCGGCTTGCCGTCCTCGTCCAAGAGGCCGTCGATGCGCTTGTAAGGTCCGCACACGCGCTTCGCGTGCATGATCTGGTTCGCGAGGACCGGCGCGATGGTATCCGTCACGAGCGAGGACTTGCCTGAGCCCGAGACCCCCGTCACCACCGTGAGCGTGCCGTACTCCACCTTTGCGGACACACTCTTGAGGTTGTTTGCTGTGCAACCAAAGATCTTGAAGGCGCCGCGGCGTGGGTTCCTGCGCTTCTCCGGAAGCTCTATCATGCGCTTGCCGGTAAGATACGCCCCCGTGAGCGAGTCAGGGTTCGCCATGATCTCCTCCGGCGTGCCGGCGGCGACCACGTCTCCACCCAGCTCGCCAGCACCAGGACCCATGTCAATCACATAGTCCGCCGCACGAATGGTGTCCTCGTCGTGCTCGACCACGATTACCGTGTTGCCCATGTCGCGCAGGCTCTTGAGCGTCGCGATCAGACGGTCGTTGTCGCGCTGGTGCAGACCAATGGACGGCTCGTCCAGGATGTACAGCACACCCATGAGACCCGCGCCAATCTGCGTCGCAAGGCGGATGCGCTGCGCCTCGCCACCGGATAGCGTCGCCGCGGCACGGCTGAGCGTGAGGTAGTCCAGGCCGACATTCACCATGAACCTCAGGCGCGCAACGATCTCCTTGACGATGGGCGCTCCGATGAGGTGCTGACGCTCCGTCAGCTGCAGGCCCTCGAAAAACGAGAGGCACTCACGACAGGACATGTCGCAGACCTGCTGGATGTTCTTCTCGCCCACCGTAACCGCAAGGTACTCTGGCTTGAGCCTCGCGCCGTGGCACGTGGGGCACGGGACCTCGCGGATGTACTTGTCGAGGTGGTTGCGCGTGGTCTCGGACGTGGTCTCCTGGTACTTCTCGAACAGGATCGACCGCACGCCGGAGAACTTCGTGAACCAGAAGGTGTCGCGGCCGTCCCGTGTGTGGTAGTCCACGCGGATCTTCGTGGAGCCAAGTCCGTCGAGGATGGCCGTGCGCGTCTTCTTCTTGAGGTCCTGCCACGGGGTCTTGGGGTCCTCGCCCAGGTGCTTGAGCACGGCCTCGAAGATCTGCGGATAGTAGTTGGAGCGGCCAAACAGGTCGCCAAAGACGCCCTCGCCCACCGGCACCGTCGGGTCCTCGATGAGGTCCTCCGCGTCCACGATGCGCCTTGTGCCAAGGCCGTCACAGTCCGGACAGGCGCCATACGGCGCGTTGAAGCTGAAGTCGCGAGGTTGGAGGTCGTCGATGGAGTGGCCGTGCTCGGGGCATGCGAGCGCGAGCGAGTACTGCAGCAGCTCGCCCTGCGCGCCTTCGGGCTCGTCACGGCCGGGCAGCAGGTAGAAGCTCACGCGGCCGGAGGCGAGCTTCGTCGCCTGCTCCACGCCCTCCGCGATGCGGCCGAGCGAGTTCTCGCGGATGACGATGCGGTCGACCACGACCTCGATGGAGTGCTTGTACTTCTTGTCGAGCTTGATGTCCTCGTCCAGCTCGCGGACCTCGCCGTCGACGCGCACGCGGCTGAAGCCCTCGTGGCGCAGGTCCTCGAACAGCTTCTGGTACTCGCCCTTGCGGCCGAGCACGACCGGCGCGAGCACGTACGCGCGCCTGCCCTGGCCCGCCTCGAGCACCTTGTCCGCAATCTGGTCAGTCGTCTGGCGGCTGATGGGCCTACCGCACTCCGGGCAGTGCGGGACGCCGATGCGCGCATACAAAAGACGCAGGTAGTCGTATATCTCCGTCACCGTGCCCACCGTGGAGCGCGGGTTGCGGCTCGTCGTCTTCTGGTCGATTGAGACCGCGGGCGACAGGCCGTCGATGGAGTCGAGGTCCGGCTTGTCCATCTGTCCCAGGAACATGCGCGCGTAGCTGCTGAGGGACTCGACGTAGCGGCGCTGGCCCTCCGCGTAGATGGTGTCGAAGGCGAGGCTCGACTTGCCGGAGCCCGAGAGTCCCGTGATGACCACCAGCTTGTCACGCGGGATGTTCACGTCTATGTCGCGCAGGTTATGCTCGCGGGCGCCCTTGATGACGATGGAGTCTGATGCCATGGAAACCTCTTCGACCGCATCCGTTACGTTCTTCTCGCTCATTAGTGTAGCCAAGCCTACCCCATAGGGGACGGCTCTAGACGCCTTGGCACCAATTTCATAGAACAAATGTTTGCATTCGTTCGGGCGCGTTCGCCGGGCGAGAAGAGCTTCGAGCTCAGGGACGCGGACGACCTCCTGAGGTCGTCCGACCGGCTGGTGCTCCCGGGCGGCGAGTCGACCGTGCAGGGCAAGCTCCTTTGCGAGCTGGGGATGCTCGACCCCATCCGCGAGCGCATACGCGACGGCATGCCCGTGCTGGGCACGTGCGCGGGGCTCATCCTGCTCGCAAAAACGCCTCGAGGCGCATGACGACAGGCACACCCCGCGCCTCGAGACGCTGGACGTGACGGTGGAGAGCAACTCGTACGGGCGCCAGCTCGGGAGCTTCCACACTACGGGAGAGGTGGCCGGCGTTGGCGGCGACGTGCCGATGACGTTCATCCACGCGCCAAAGATCACGCGTGTGGGCAAGGGGGTCAATATTCTCGCCCGCGTGGTCCAAAGCCCCGTGGTCATGCGGCAGGGCGCCCGGCTCGTCGTCGCGTTCCATCCGGAGCTCGACGTCGACCCGAGGATGCACCGACTGTTCCTCTCGCTGTAGGCGGGCAGGCCGCGCTCAGCGGGCGTCGTACAGGAGCGCCACCCCAAGCACGACGCCGGCCACAAGCGCGTACAGAGGCACGACGCCTGCGAGCGCGGCCGTCTGGTACATGCAAAGCAGGGCGGGCAGGAACGTCTGCCTCAGACCCTCGACCGGCGGCAACGACAGCACGAACATGCCCATGGGCGCCGCCGCAAGCACGGCCGCCGCAACGCGCAGCCCCCGCGGCACGGGCGACAAGGTAGCGGCATCCTCCCTGTGGCCGCGCACGAGCGTCGCTAAAATGCCAACCGCACCCGCCACGGCATAGGTCGCCCCGACCGTCGCCACCGCAACCCAGAACGCCGCCGCAAGCGCACTCCCGCTCGCAGCGGACGTCAGGGTCGCGTAGAGCTCGTAGCCCATTCCGAACTCGCCGTACAGGTTCGCCCTCGCGAGCACGACGACCAGCGCCCCAAGCACGAGCGCGGCGATGCTCCGCGACCTTGCGCCATCTTTCCTTGCGGTCGCCTTTTGGACCGAAGCGTTTCCTCTCATGTCACTACCCCCCCCGCACCAGCGGGAATCGCAATGCCGGACGGAAACCTGATACGTACATTCTACCTGCAGAGAGGCCCCGCCATCATCCCTCGCGAACACACCATAGGCCCGCTCCCCGAGCGGTGGATATTGGGTGACGGACGGCCTGCGCCTATAATTGCCCGTACATGTTGGGCAAGCTCTAAACTGAAACCAGTCCCGACGGCGCCCGTGCGCGGCCGTCGATATTCGCACAGGAGAGGTGACACATGGCAGAGAACGACATCGACAGGGATGCCATCAAGGACGAGGTCGACCAGATCTTCGGCAACCGCCCCAAGCACGAGGGGCCCGAGCTGTACCAGGTGAACGACCAGTCCAGCATCAAGCACGTGATTGGCGTGATCTCCGGCAAGGGCGGCGTCGGCAAGTCGCTCGTGACCGGCATCCTCGCGACCGAGCTCGCACGCAAGGGCCACAAGGTCGGCATCCTGGACGCCGACATCACCGGCCCGTCCATCCCCAAGATGTTCGGCCTTTCCGGCCTGCACGTCTTCGGGCAGGGCGACAAGATCATCCCCGCCCAGTCCAAGGGTGGCATCAAGATCATGAGCACCAACCTCGTCCTCGAAAATGAGAACGACCCCGTGCTCTGGCGCGGCCCCATGCTCATGGGTGCACTCAAGCAGTTCTACGAGGATACGCTCTGGGGCGACATCGACTACCTGCTCGTCGACATGCCCCCGGGAACTGGCGACGTCGCGCTCACCGTCTTCCAGTCGCTGCCCATCGAGGGCGTCGTGATCGTAAGCTCCCCGCAGGACCTGGTCCAGGTCATAGTCGGCAAGGCCGTCAAGATGGCAGCCATGATGAACGTCCCCGTCCTCGGCGTGGTCGAGAACATGAGCTACATGGAGTGCCCCGAGTGCGGCCACAAGCTCGAGCCCTTCGGCCCCTCCCACCTGCAAGAGATCGTGGACGAGTTCAAGGTTGCCGACCTCGGTCGCATCCCCATCGACCCCAAGGTCGCCGCAAGCTGCGATGCCGGCACGTTCGAGTCCGAGCTCCCCGAGGGCCTCATCCCCGAGGCGGTCTCCGCGGTGGAGGCATAGCTCATGTCACGGGGCGGCACCGGCAGGCAGAGGCGCGTCTCCCGCACAAAGCTGCAGGAGCGCAGACTCCAGGCAGCGGCGGCGGTTGACGTCGCCCCCCTATACGACGTCGTCGTGGTCGGCGGCGGGGCATCCGGCCTCGTCGCCGCGATCTGCGCAGGCGAGAAGGGCGCGCACGTCCTGCTCCTGGAGTCCTCTCCCGAGTGCGGACGACCCTTGCTCGCCACGGGAAACGGGCGATGCAACTTCAGCAACGTGGGGCTTGCGCCGAAGTACTACAACGACCCCGCGTTCGTGCAGGCCGTCTTCGGCGACGACCCGCTCGCGGACATCCTCTCCTTCTTCCGTCAGTGCAACATGCGCTGGTGCCTGGAGGAGGAGAGGCTCTACCCCCTCTCGCGGCGCGCGACATCTGTAAGGAGCGTCCTTTTGCGCCGTGCCGGGTCCGCCGGCGTGACCATCGCCTGTGCGAGAAGCGTCATCGGCGCATCTCGTTCGGACGAGGGCTTCACGGTCACGTACCGTGAGGAGTTCGCTGGCAATATGGAGCGGGCGGTCCAGTCGCATTGCCTCGTCGTGTCGACCGGCGGCACGCAGAGCACGCATGACTTCGACGTGGCAGACTCGCTTGGCCTCGAATCGAAGCCCGCACAGCCCATCCTCTGCCCCGTGGGCTGCGAGCCCAACCCAATCCTCGATCTGGACGGCCGCAGGCTGCATGTGCGCGCGCAACTCACGCACACCGCCTTCCCCGTATGGAGCGAACGCGGCGAGGTCCTCCTCAGGAGCTACGGCCTATCCGGAATCGTCGTGTTCAACATGTCTCGCCAGGTCAAAACGGGCGACCTTATCGAGCTCGACCTCCTTCCTGACCTCACCAAGAGCGAGCTGCAGCAGATGGTTGACCCGTTCGCTCACGGCTCGTTCGAGGCCGGTTGTCTCGACGGCGTGCTCGACCCAGACGTCGCCTCGAGACTCGAAGGCCTTGCGCGCAGCCGTTGGACGCTCGAAGACACCGGACGGGACGAGCCCGCGAGCGACTCGGAAGCGCTCATGGCCCTCGCGAAAAGCTACCCGTTGAGGGCAACGGGCACGACCGGTCACGAGCAGGCCCAAGTGCTGCGCGGCGGAATCTGCACGAACCAGTTCTCGACCGAAACGCTCGAGTGCACCTCCATACCCGGTCTCTTCGCCACGGGCGAGGCGCTCGACGTCGACGGGGAATGTGGCGGGTTCAACCTCTCGTGGGCGTGGAAGAGTGGAATGGTCGCGGGTGCGGCCGCCGCAACCAGATAGTTGCCTCCCCTCCCACGCCGCCGAGGTCGTCCGGGAGGGGACAAGCCTGCATAGACTGGAGAAAACGTGCTCGACATCTCTGCCATACGGATTCCCGTCGACCAGCTCGACGGCACGCTGCGAACGGAGGAGCTTTCGCTCCGCAAGGCGATACTGCATAGACTTCGCATCGCACCTGACGACCTGCTGTCCGTAGAGCCGCGCAAGCGCTCCATTGACGCTCGCAAGAAGAGCGACGTCCATTTCACGTATACGGCACGCATTGCCCTGAGGGGAGGCGCCAACGCCGAGAGGGCGCTTCTCGCAAAGCTTCGGGCGCGTCGTGCCGAGAAGGGCGTGCGCCAGTCTACAGACAAGCCGTTCGGGCTTCCGGCCCACTTTGGCACCACGGTCGCGAGCAGGCCGGTCGTAATCGGGGCGGGATGCGCCGGTCTCTTCTGCGCGCTTTCGCTCGCGAGTGCAGGGCTGAAACCGCTTCTCGTGGAGCGCGGCCAGGACGCGACACGCAGGACGAAGGCCATCGAGCACTTCAACGAGACCGGCGAGCTCGACCCGGAGTCAAACATCCAATTCGGCCTCGGGGGAGCGGGAACCTTCTCTGATGGCAAGCTCGCAACCGGCACGAAAAGCCCGGCGCACAGATTCATACTGCAGACGCTTGCCGACGCGGGTGCATCGCAAGAGATTCTCTGGGACGCCAAGCCGCACGTGGGCAGCGACGTCCTGCCAAGTGTCGTGACGCACATCCTGCAGAGAATAGAGTCACTCGGCGGCGAGGTGAGGCTCGGGTGCCGCATGACCGACATGGGGGTATCGCAGTCCCCTTCGCCGCACGTCACATCGGTCACGCTGGAGCACCGCGGCGAATCGGGACTTCTCGTTGAGGAGAGGATCCCCGTCGATAACCTCGTAATCGCGTGTGGACACTCCGCTCGTGACGTGTTCGAACTGCTTCGAAATCGCGACGTCACGCTCGAACGGAAGACGTTCGCGATGGGCGTCCGCATAGAGCACCTCCAGTCCATGGTTGACCGATCCCAATATGGCCCGTTTGCAGGGCACCCGACTCTGGGCGCCGCTCCCTACAGGCTTGTCGCTCACCTCGACAACGACCGGAGCGCCTTCTCGTTCTGCATGTGCCCGGGCGGCTACGTCGTTGCCGCCGCCAGCGAACCCGGTGGCGTCGTCACGAACGGCATGAGTCTCTCCGACCGTGCTGGGACGAACGCCAACTCTGGGTTTCTCGCCAACGTGTTCCCGACGGACCTCCCCGGAGACGACGTCCTTGCCGGCGTGGAACTCCAACGCCGCTGCGAACGCCTCGCCTTCGAGGCCGGTGGCGGGTCCTATGTCGCGCCCGCCCAGCTCGTCGCAGACTTCCTCCAGGGAACGCCGTCGACTGCCGGTGGAAACGTCGTGCCGACGTATCCGCGCGGCGTACGTTGGGGAGACGTCACGACGTGCCTCCCCTCCTACATCACCGAGACGCTGCGCGGCTCGATTCCGAAGATGAACCGACAGTTGCATGGCTTCGAGACGGCGGATGCCGTTCTTACCGGTGTGGAGACGCGGTCGAGCTCACCCGTGCGCGTGACACGTGGCAAAGATTGCAGGTCCGTCTCAACCGCCGGTCTTTGGCCATGCGGCGAGGGGGCGGGATATGCCGGGGGAATCATGAGCGCCGCAACCGATGGCCTCCGCGTCGCGCAGGCGCTTGTCGACTCCCTTTCCTGAGGCCATGTGACGGGGAGCTGGCACACTCTCCTCGTCACGCCTCCTACCGTGACGCCTCCTCCGGATTCGGTTCGCGAGGCAGCCAAATGCGGCTGTCGTCATCCCTGCGGCAAGCGGTATCACCCGAGTGTTCGTTGCGCAATTCAAGCCATGCCCCTTGCCCATCTTGCTCGGCTTTGTCCTTCTCCCCGTCACGAGAAGCCTGTGGTCGTTTACGCCATACGGTGTGCAGGTAACGAGCGTGCACAGGTCCTCGCCCACGGAGACCTTCAGGTCCCGCACTCCTTCGGGCTTGACCACCCTCGTCTCCACCACCGTGTATTCGAGGGTCTTCCCAAGCGTGTGGAGCCTGAAGCGGTCTCCTCTCCTCAGCTTTCTGATGTCGTCGAACATCCTGCTTCCGTATAGGCCAGAGTGCCCCATCAGCACCGCATGGGTCGACCTTCCTCCCACGGGGAGCGAGCTTCCCTCGAGATGGCCGACGCCGGAAGAAAGGACGTCGTCGCCAGTCCCCAGGCGGACGGGCAGGCGAACTCCGATGCTTGGCACCTCTACGCCCGATACGACCTTGCCGTCCTCGCCATCCAGTTGTCGTTCGTAGTCCCAAATCTCGCTCGTTGGGATCTCGGTGCGCTCTCCCGCGAGCACGCAATTGTAGGAACGTGCCTGTGACAGCAACCTCCTTCTCTCCCTCGGATCAATCCCGTCTGAGCGGTCGCTCATGGACGTCACCTGGCGTCCCGCCCATGCCGACGTAACCACATCCATTGCCAGGGGTGCCGCAAGAAGTGCGATGCCAACCATCATCCCGAGCGCGGGAAGGGCTCTGCCGAGGCGTCTCCTTCTCTTGCGACTCTGGCACCGTGGGCTAAGAGGAGGTGCGGTCCGCAACGCGAGTCGCCTCCCGCTCTCGCACTTCTCCCGTACCAAGAATCCTGTCGTCAGAAGCCAGCTTCCTCGCAAGTCCCAGGGCCATCATCGCCGCTACCAGTGCGGATGCCGCAACCAGAGGTTTTGGCGCATCGTCGCCGGTCTTCGGCACGCCTTGCCTGGCGACGCCAGCCTTGGCCTCTCGGACGTTCCTAACCTCCACCTCGACCGCGCCGGACCCCGCATCGACCGCTACGAGACGCGCACCTTCGCCCTCGCACGTCGCGCCAAGCCTCCTTTGGCCTAGGTCGGCCCTCACTTCGATGGTCGCGTCCTTCGCAAGGCCGAGGAATCCCTTCGGCGGCCTCGCCTCGCGAAGTCGATACGAGCCCGCATCCAGCGTGCGGAACACAGCCGTTCCTTCCTCGTCGCAATCGAGAGTAGCCGCAGCCGCATCATCCACCCATCTGCCCTCTGGCGATAGGTACCTGCCGTCCTCCCGTTGCAGGGTAAACGCAGCCCCAGGGATCCTCTTTCCATCCTCGTCCGCCTTCACCACCCTGACGGCGAACGAATAGACGGTCGCACTGTCCGGAGCGCTCTCGCCCATCCCGCCCTTGGTCGCGGAATCGGTGAACTTGACCACAGCCTCGTTCTTGTTCCCGTCGTCGAAGCCTATGCCTGCCTCGGCAGCGCGAAGGTGCGCCTGGTACGAGACCTCCAACCTGTCCCCGAACGCAAGCTTCGGGCATGACTTCTTCAGGTCTGCGAACTCGACCGTGAGCGTGTTTCCCTTCACGTGCACCTCGTATCCATCGTCCACGGCCTTCCTCGAACCGTCGGCGCGCACCACGGCAGCGCGGACTGAGTCGGCATCCAGCTTGATTGCGGCACTCGCGCGGTCCTCGAACGCATATCTATACGCACGGTATGCGCCATAGTCGCTTGGAAGCGTCCCCGTCAGCACGAACCTCACGACGTCTCCCGAAGAAGCGCTCGTCTCCTTCGCACGAAGCCCTGTCCCGTCGGCCCCGCGCACCAAGATCTCCTTCTTCACGCTCGGACGGACGCCCTTCTCATTCACAACCACGTCGTCACCCCCAAGTGCAAGGAGGATTGGCTGCGACTCCTTGCAGACGAGGAGCCAGACGCCTTCCCCAAGATGCGTCGCCCTTCCCGACCGAACGCTCTTGACGGGCTTTGACTCACCGTCATCCTCGGCAAGGTCCGCAAGCCTCTGTAGGTAGACGGCCGCATCGTCGCCACGAGCTCCCCGCACGACCGCGACCAGCGCATCCTGAGCGCTCGAGAACGTTCCGAGTCCCTGGTAGAATGCGGGTCCCATGCAATCGTCCCATGACGCGCCGGACACCTTCCCTCCTTTGCCGACGTGGGCGGAGAAGATCCTGTATGCCTCGTACACACGTGCCTTGCCGGCAGCGACGACGGTGACGGCACCGCCTTGCCCTGCCTGCTCAGCAGCCAGCGCGTGCCCCGCGAGCAAGACAAGCACCGTCATCGCCGCCGCAAGGACGACGCATATGCGAGCGGGCACGCCGCGCGCCTGCCTCTTCCCCATGGGACCCATGCCTGACTCGAGAACGTCACCCACTCGCATCGAGCGTCTCCCTCCTACTCAGCTTCCTAATCCACCTGGCCGTCCCCACGCCTGCGGTTGAGCGCAATCACAGACGCCGTCACGATGACGAGCCCCGTGCCCACGGCCATCGCTATGCCGCCTCGACCGGTGACCGGCAGGCTCGTCTGCAGGCGGTCGCCCACGGTCACGCGCGCGGTTCCGGTCGCGGCGTCCGCGATCTTCTCCTTAGAGTCCTTGTCGTCGATGACACCGTCGCCGTTCACGTCGATGCCGCCCGTGACGTAGTCGTCGCCGCCCTGCGTCCTCACCGTCAGCCTGTAGGCGCCGCCGTCATCCGAGCCAAGCGAGTTCGGCAGCACATAAGAGGGCGTGATCTCCACGTCGAAGTCCGGCACCTTGTCATACGTGCCGTCGTCCGTCTTCGGAGCCTCCGTCTCGTGGATGGTATAGGTGCCAGCGTCGATCCTCGGCGCATCGATCATGCCCTTCTCGTCCGTCGTGAACTCGAAGGGGGAGTTTCCCAAGGATCCGTCCTCCTGGACGTACTTGTTCTTCGATTCCTCGTCGTCTGGCTTGGTCGCCCGGATAGTGAACTTGGCACCCGCAAGTGGGCGCTTCGTCGCGGCATCGACCTTGCAGATGTCGAGACGGAACGTGTAGTTCGTCGTACCTCCACCATGAGACGTTCCCTTGCTGTCCGAGTTGGGGTTGTTGGAGTACGTTATCTTCGCGTCGTTCCTGTTACCCTTGCCGCCCATGACGGCCTTCTCGTTGATCTTCGCCTTGTAGGTGACCCTGATCGTCGAGGACGCACCGAGCCCGTCGATGGCCTTCACGTCATCGCAGGTAAGCCTCAGAGTCGTGGACTCGTCGGCGTTCGAGACTCGCTCCACCTTGAACATGCCGGTGACGTCGCGAGTAACGGGGTTGCCATTCTCGTCCGTGCCTTCCACCTGCACCTTGACGTCGCTACCAAGCGTGAGGCCTTTCGAAAGCGTGTCCTCGAACTGGTAGTAGTACTTGTCGTAGCTGTCGAAGTTCATCGGCAGGGAGCCTTCCAGCTTGTACGAGAGCTCCTGGCCCATCTGCGAGTCCGCGGCGATGCTACGCCTGCCCGCATCGTCCGTCACGGTCTTTCCCACGTGGGGAAGGTCGGTCTTCTCGGTCACGCTCACGGGGTCCGCGCCAACGAGCACGAACAGGGGCGACGTACCGCCGAGATAGACCTTGCCGTTTGTCGAGGCGGGGTCGGTCACGAAGAGCCAATACCCCTGGTCAACGCTCGCGGCAACGCCAGGCTTCGCCGTGACGGTGCTCGTCTTGCCGGAGATCGCCTTCGCTATCTTGCCTACCGGGTCAGTCGCCTTCAGCCAATAGGAGTTCTTCTGCACGTGCGCGCGGATCCACACGGCGGCGTCCTGGGCAGTAGCGCCCTTGTACGAGGCGTCTTCCGCCTTGATGACCCCCTCGACGGCGGCCTTCACGTCGTCGTTTGCCCACTGTACGGCAGAGACCGACCCATCCTTTCCCACGGCTGCCTTGAACACCTGGTAGCCACGGTAGGAAAGCTCGTCCTTCCTGTAGTTATTGGAGTTGATGGTAATCGAGCCCTTCGTCGCGTCCTGGGCCTCGCCCTCCGCAAGCGCCGCTACGGGCGCCAGCTGCCCCAGCGCCATCGAAGCCGCAACGCCACCCACGAGGGCCACTCGCCCCAGGGTCCTTCCAAGTCCCGCAAACCGCGCCTGCCTCGCGTTCCCACTCATGCGTCCTCCATCTCATGGACCGTCATGGTCCGGTGCCTTGCCCGGCGGGCGACTGCCTTTGCCCGACGGGCCCCGTCTGGTCTCTCCGTGCGCTCGGGGATGGATGAAGAGGGTGCGCCACGGCACTTGCAGCTGCTTCTCACGCGTCTTGTCGAAGTCTTGCGGCAGTTTCACTTTTTGTATCGTCGCAGCTGGGGATGGGTGTTTTCTCGCCCTTGGCGCGTCGCGTGGGCAACGCCAGAAATGCGATTCACAACATCTACACAGTCGAGCCCGCAACGGGACGGAACGCAGTGTAGACGGGACTCGCGGCAGCCGTCCGACGCACGCCGGACGGCTGCCGCCCCAAAAAGCGTTGTTCGCTGCAAATGCGCACCCCGCACTGCTAGAATTGGATGCATTGTGTAGAGGACGTTGGAACGCACCTGGCCTGATGGGAGACCAACATGGTTGAAGACGCGGACGAGAAGAGCACGGTCATCCGCATAGGGACCGCCACCTACGAGGAGGGCGCCAAGACGGGCCGCCCGACCGAGGACTACGGCGGGGCAAGCGTCGAGGAGCGCGCGGAGGCGATGCGTCGCGGCATGACGGACGAGGACGTCGCCGTCCGCAACCGCAAGCCGCAGCTCGACGAGAACGGCATCCCTCGCGTGAACCCGCAGGGTCGTGACCTGCGCATCATCAACGAGCGCGAGACCTTCGTGGAGAACGACGGCGCGAAGCACTACGTGCCGTCGTCCGCAGACGCGCCGGGCCCGGCGTCGTCCGAGGCCCCGAAGCCGGGCGTCCTGCGCGAGGCCGCCAAGATGACGGACCGTATGCTCCACAAGACCAACTACGATGACCCCGACTACTGGGGCCTCGCGGCCGTCATGACGGAGGAGGAGGCCGCGCTCACACGCCACATGAAGCGCCGAGTCCCCGAGACCCTGGAGCAGGTTGCCGCAGGCGCGGGCGTGTCGAAGGAGAAGGCCCAGGAACTTCTCGACTCGATGTCCGTCAAGGGCTGCATTGAGTACAACTGGGAGAACCTCGACGGCAAGAACCCCAAGGGCGAGAAGCGCTACGTCCTGCCCATGTTCGTCCCCGGCGCCGCGGAGTTCACGGTCATGAACCAGCAGCAGCTGAACGATCACCCCGAGCTGGGTTCGTTCTTCGAGCGCATGACCTACCTGCCGCTCACCATGGCCACGAAGATGGTCCCGCCCGGAGGTGCCGGCGTCGGCATGCACGTCATCCCCGTGGAGCACGCCATCAAACACGAGAACCAGTCCGCGGACGTGGAGCACCTCTCGCACTGGCTGAAGAAGTACGACCACTTCTCGGTGGGCGCGTGCTCGTGCACGCTCGCGGAGCGCGCCCGCACCAACAACGCCGGCCGCGACCCGCAGAACTGGTGCATCGGCGTGGGCGACCTGGCGGACTACAGCGTCGAGACCGGCAAGGGCCACTACATCACCTACGACGAGGTGATCGACATCCTGCTGAACGCCGAGAAGAACGGCTACGTGCACCAGATCACCAACATCGACGGCGAGCGCAAGATCTTTGGCATCTGCAACTGCGACGTGAACGTGTGCTACGCGCTGCGCACCTCGCAGCTGTTCAACACGCCCAACATGAGCGCGTCCGCCTACCGCGCCCACGTCGACGAGGAGAAGTGCGTGGCCTGCGGCGGCTGCGTCGAGGTCTGCCCCGCCGGCGCCGTGCAGCTGGGCCAGAAGCTCCTGACCAAGAACGGCCGCGTCACGTACCCCAAGCAGCCGCTTCCCGATGACCACGCCTGGAGCGAGAAGGACTGGGATCCCAACTACAAGAACAACAACCGCATCGAGTGCCACGAGACCGGCACCTCTCCCTGCAAGGTCGCGTGCCCCGCGCACATCGCCATCCAGGGCTACCTGCGCATGGCCGCGCAGGGACGCTACCGCGACGCGCTGGCGCTCATCAAGAAGGAGAACCCGTTCCCGGCGGTGTGCGGCCGCATCTGCAACAAGCGCTGCGAGGCCGCCTGCACGCGCGGCCTGGTGGACGAGGCCGTGGCCATCGACGACGTCAAGGCCTTCATCGCGGCCAAGGACATGGAGTCCGAGCACCGCTTTGTGCCGGAGCCGGTGATATCCTCCAACCGCGGGCGTCACCTCGAGAAGATCGCCGTCGTGGGCGCTGGACCCGCCGGCCTCAGCTGCGCATACTACCTCGCCAACATGGGCTACAACCCCGTCGTGTTCGAGAAGAACCCGCTTCCCGGCGGCATGATGGTCTACGGCATCCCCAGCTACAAGCTGGAGAAGGACGTCGTGGCCGCAGAGATCGACATCCTGCGCCAGATGGGCGTCGAGATCCGCTGCGGCGTGGAGGTCGGTCGCGACGTCACGCTCCAGCAGCTGCGCGAACAGGGCTTCAAGGCGTTCTACGTGGCCATCGGCTGCCAGGGCGGCCGCAAGGCCGGCGTGGACGGCGAGGACGCGGCGGGCGTCAGCACGGCCGTGGACTTCCTGCGCTGCGCGCTTGACGACCCGCAGCACAAGGTCGAGGGCGCGACCGTCGTCATCGGCGGCGGCAACGTGGCCATCGACGCGGCTCGTGTGTCCAGGCGCTGCGGCTCCGACGACGTGAGCATGTGGTGCCTGGAGCAGCCGGACGAGATGCCGGCCCTCCCGCTCGAGGTCCAGGAGGCCGAGGACGACGACGTCACCATCCACAACGGCTGGGGCCCCGCGCGGATCGAGCTCGACGAGGCGGGTCGCGTGCGCGGCGTCACCTTCAAGCGCTGCACGCGCGTCTTCGACGAGGCCAAGCACTTCTCGCCCACCTACGACGAGTCCGACACCACCTTCGTGCCGTGCAAGAACGTGGTCCTCTCCATTGGCCAGTCAATCGAGTGGGGCGACCTGCTCAAGGGCAGCAAGGTCAAGCTCGGACGCGGCAACGGCGCCGTCGCGGATCCCAAGACCTACCAGACCGATGAGCCCGACATCTTCGTGGGCGGCGACGTCTACACCGGCCCCAAGTTCGTGATTGACGCCATCGCCGCAGGCCACGAGGCCGCGATCAGCCTGCACCGCTTCGTGCAGACCGGCTCCTCGCTCACACTGGGCAGGAACCCCCGCCACTACGTCGAGCTCAACAAGGACGACGTGGTGCTCGCGCCCGGCGACTACGACCACGCCGGCCGCCAGGTCCCCGCGTGCCAGAAGGTGACCTCCATCGACCACAACTGGCACGACCCGCGCCGCCAGTTCACGGAGGAGCAGATTCGCAAGGAGACCGCGCGCTGCCTTAAGTGCGGCGCCAGCATCGTCGACACCAACAAGTGCATCGGCTGCGGACTCTGCACCACGCGCTGCGAGTTCGACGCGATCCACCTCTCGCGTGACGTGCCGGAGGCCTCGACCATGTACACGGCCGAGGACAAGATGAAGGCCATCCTGCCCTACCAGGCCAAGCGCTCGTTCAAGATCGTTCGCACGAAGCTCTCGGGCGAGAAGGACAAGGCCTCGAAGTAGCGACGGGGCCAGGCTCCAACGGCTGGCACCCCGGGTCTCCACGGCGACGCGCGCTTCGCGAAGCGCCGTCTTAGGAGTCCCGGGGTGCCTTCTTGTCGAGGGCCTGTGGCCGTCACCTCGCCTCCGCCACTCGCCCGGACATCTGGGCTCATCAACGGTGCGGCGACTAGTACTTGAGCCCGTGGCCCCAGCTTCCGTCCTGCACGCAGCACACGTCGGACGCGAACTCCGCCGCAAACGCAAGCCCCGACGCGTACGCCTCCTCACGCGGTGCCCCGCGCTTCAGGCCGTCAATGGCCTTCACCAGGAAGGACGTGAGGAACGAGTCCCCCGCGCCCATGGCGTCGCGCATGTGCTCCACGGGCTTTGACTCCTGACGGTAGTAACGCTCGCCGTCGAAGGCGTAGCAACCATCCACCCCACGTGAGGCACTAACCCAGCGGGGACCAAGCTCGTGCACCTTGCGCAGGCGCTCGCGCGTCTCGTCCACGGTGAGGTCGGACGCCGAGAAGAACGCATAGGTCACGTTTGGGGCAACCTCCTGGAAGTACTCCCATGTGGAGTCGTCCGAGAAGTCGAACGAGAGCGCGATGCCAGCATCATGGATCTTGTGGAGCTGACGCTCCGTGTAGCAGTAGTTGCCGGAGTGCACCACGTCGAACTGGCGCAGGTACTCGATGTCGAAGCGATCGAGGACGTAGCTCGTCTCGCCCCTGATGCCGCCCTGGTTGTAGTCGCCCCAGATGCGGTCGCCGTCCGGCGCGATGGAGACGCAACTGTAGCCGTTCTCGCCCAGAAGCTGCCGGCACTTTACGGTCTCGACGCCCTCCTCGTGAAGGCTGCGTATGACGTGCTCCGCACGGTCGTCGCTCCCAAAGTAGCCCATGTACGCCGCGCGCCTGACACCCGCCTTGCGCGCGTACACCGCAAAGTTGGCGCAGTTGCCGCCGGGGTACATCGTCCTTGTGTGCTCGTACACGTCCACGACGTTGTCGCCAAAGCCGCACACGGCAACGTCCAGGTCCTGCCTCTGCATATACGGCCCCCTTTCCAATTCCGGCCTGTCTAGTACTCGACGACGCCCATGTAGCGGCGGACGTCGGGGTCGTGGTCGAACGCCTTGCCGCGCTCGCCGCGCAGCGTGACGTTCATCTCGTAGAAGAAGATGGGGTCGAGGTAGGCGCGCACGGACTCGTCCACGTCCGCCATGCCGTACGCCGCGGAGTCCAGCACCATGAGGTCGTTCGTGTGCGTCCTCAGGAAGCGCTCGGCGCGCTCGTCGATGGCGCGGTTGGCGCCGGCGCCCTTCTGCAGGAAGTAGAACACGCCGTCCTCCGTGCACTCGAACGGCCCGTGGAAGTACTCCGCGGAGTTCACGTACGAGCAGTTCTGCCACTGCATCTCCATGAGCGAGCAGATGGCGAAGCCGTAGGTCTGGCAAAACGTGGGGCCGGAGCCCAGGACGTAGAGAAAGTCGTGCTGTCGGCACAGCTCGACGAAGCGGGGGCCAAGGTCTGCCGCCACGCGGGACTTTGCGGCCGCGATGGTGGAGTCAAGCTGCGCAAGCCCGCGAGCAAGTGCCTCCCCGCCGTCGTAGCCGTCCTGCGCTGCCATGAGCTCGGCCGCAAACGCGAGCGAGAACCCGGCCGGTCGCGCCGCCTGCGGCGTGTCGTCCTCCCACTCGTACACCCAGCACGGCCACTCGCCGTTGTCGATCTTGGAGCCGGCACGATTGGTCATGGTCAGGACGTAGGCGCCGCGCTCCTTCGCAAGGCGCGTCGCGGCGATGGTCTCGGGCGTGCCACCGCTGTGACTGCACGTGACGACGATGCTGTGGGCCCCAAGCTGCGCAGGCGGGAACGCGCTGAACTCCGCAGCCGTGTGGATGCCGCTCACGATGCTCTTGCTCGTTGCGTTCAGAAGGCAGTGCGCAGGGTACAGGTCGATGACCGACCCTCCGCAGGCGACCCAGTACACCTGTGAGACGGTGCCCTTCTCGCCCAGCGCCTGCCTTGCGTAATCCTTTGCTTCCATGTTCTTCCCCTTTCGTGGGATGGTTAAGATTCTATGGTCTTAGGGTTCTGTGTTCGTGAGATGCCGCTGGAGCCACCTATGCGGGCAGGAGGCCGGAAATCGCCGTCACGACCACGCCGAGCACCGCGATGAGCAGGATGAACTTCCAGCACGTCTTCCACCACTGCCCGAAGCTGATCTTGGAAACGGAGAGTCCCGCGACCGTCATGCCCGCCGTGGGGCTGATGGAGTTGATGGTCTGGTTCGCGAGGCAGAGCGCGGTCACCGCGGCCTCCGGGTTAACGCCCATGAGCTGCGTGAGCGGCCCCAGGATCGGCATCGTGAGCGCGGCGAGGCCGGAGGAGCTTGGCACGAGCAGCGACAGGAGGCCGAGCACGACGTAGAGCAGCGTGGTGTACACGGGCGCGGGTACGCCGGCAAGGGCCGTGGCCATGGCGTTCAGGATCGTGTCGATGATCATGCCGTTTTCGGCGATCACGAGGATGGAGCGGGCAAGTCCGATGATGATGGCGGCATAGGCGAAGTCAGCGATGCCGTGGACGAACTCCTCCGCGATCTCGCGCTCGCTCATGCCCGCGACGATGCCGGACAGCACGCCCATGCCAAAGAACACGGCGCTTATCTCGTCCATGTACCAGTGCTGCGTGACGAGTCCCCAGATGATGATGCCCATACCGACCGCAAACACCACGAGCACGCCCTTCTGGCGGCCGGAGAACGGCTGCTCGATGGCGTCGTCCTGCACGGAGAACTCCACGCGCTTCTGGATGTCGTCCTTGTACGTAATGGAGCTCTGTGGGTCCCTCTTCACCTTGCGGGCGTAGCGCATGACCCAGACGATCGCAAGTGCGGTGAACACGACCCAGACGACGGCGCGCAGCCACAGCTGGGGGTTGCCCTCGATGCCGACGATACCCTGGGCGATGAGGACGTTGAACGGGTTCACGGTCGAGGCGATGTAGCCGATGTTCGGACCCATGAAGCAGATGAGAAACGCGGTCATGGAGTCGTATCCCAAGGCCATCATGATGGGGATGAAGATGGCGTAGAACGGAAGCGCCTCCTCCGACATGCCGAACGTGGTGCCGCAGACGGACAGAAGGACCATCACTATGGGGATGATGAGGATGTCGCGGTCCTTGAACTTGCCGATAACGTGGCTGAGTCCCGCGTTTATGGCGTTCGTCTTCGTGATGATGGCGAACGATCCTCCGATGAGAAGGACGAACGCCACGACGTCGGCAGCCGCCTGGATGCCCTGGGTCGGCGCCTCGAGCAGCTGCATCACGCTGCAGCGGAGGTCGACCTTCTCGCCCGTCTTGGAGTCGGTATAGACCTTGTCCTGCGGCTTGTAGGTTCCCGCCACGGCGACTTCCTTCTCGCCTGCGGCGGTCTGAATGGTCTTGCGCTCGTAGGAACCGGACGGAACGACCCACGTGAGCACTGCGAACACCACCATGAGCAAGAAGACGATGGTGTACACGTGCGGCAGGCTGAACGACCTGCGCTTTCGACTCGTGCTCTCCCCTGACATGCGGCACCTCCCATGACGACTGCTGACACGTACCTACGCACGTTATATCTTGTTATATAACGTTATAGTACGTGATGCAATCGCACGAGCTGGCACCGCCCTGAGCGTTTTCCCGAACGTAACGATATGGCCCGCGGACGGAGCGGGCCATGTGGAGTCAGATGTTGAAGACGTACAGGCTGCACACGATGTACTGCTTGCCTATCAGGAACGGTCGTCCGTCCTGGTCCGTGAAGTCGATCTTCTCGTAAAAGAGGGGCTCCCCCACGGCCACCTTAAGGGCGGATGCCTCCTCGGGGCTCGCGCGCACCACCTCGAGCGTGCAGAGGTCGTCGCCGCGGGGGACGCGTCCGGTCCGCTTCTGCACGTAGTCGAAGATCGACGTGTCCGAAAGGTCCGCCTCGAGCAGGAACTCGAAGCCCTCGAGCGGATAGAAGTTGTTCTCGAGCATGATGGGCACGTCGTCCGCCGTGCGCAGGCGCTTCACGTGGACGAGCTCGGCACCCTCCCCAAGGCCAAGGAACTCCCTCTCACCCTCGCGCGCCTTCACGACCTCGACGCCCAGCACCTTCGCGCCCGCGACGCGCCCGTCCTCCGCGCAGGTCTCCGTGAAGCTCTGGATTTCGCTCTTCTGGCAAATCTTGCGAATGAGCTTGCGCCGGTTCACGAAGGTGCCCTTGCCCTGCTTCTTGCTGAGATAGCCCTCCGCCGCAAGCTCGGACACGGCACGCCTCACGGTGATCCGGCTTACGGAATACATCTGCGAGAGCTCCGCCTCGGAGGGAATGCGGCAGCCCGCGGGGTACTTGCCGCGCTCGATATCGTCCTTGAGGTCCTCCATCACCTGCTGGTAAAGCGGGGTCAGACCGCCTTCCTCAAGCTTCATGCCAAGCCCTCCAAACGCCAACGCCCCCCGGAAACCCCCGGTCATAACAACTCTTATCTAAATATAAGGTTTGGCCCTGCACTTCGCACCCATCCCGCGGACGAGCGTGCCCAATTTCGGCGTTCGTGTGCCCAGGTGTACCGGAAGTGATATGTATACCCCAATGTGATAACGTTCTATTACGTTTTAATATCGCGATCGAAAGGCTCGCCATGGGACGGCTTCGATACAACAGAAGCTCTTGGTACACCACCGGCGCGACATCCCACGGCAATGATGCCGCGGGCGAGAAGAGCTGCATGCTCTGCGGAAGGCATACCGATGTCGTGGCCACCGTGTACCTGGGCCGCGAGGGCGGTACGGAAGGAGACGTCGAGTGGAGGCCGTACCGTCGTGCCATCTGTGACGAGTGCATCGACGAGCAGCTGGACGACGGGCCGTTCCAGGCGCTCGTGTGCCTCGCCCTCCAGGTCTGTTGGGTTCCGCTCTTCTCGCACGGCGTCTCCGCGCTCGGCATCGGTGGCGCACTCGTGGCAGTCGCCGGCATCGCAGGGCTCGTCCGACACGTTCTCGCCCTCGTGTGGCGACACGCGACGGAGGACGTCCGAAGCCGAATGCCAAAGTGGGCACGCGGTGACACAAGGGAAGAGCGCGCGAGCAGGGCGTTGGAAAGAATCGTGCGTGACGACGCCGCGGGTTCTGGGCTCCTCGTCCACACGCTCGGGGAGCACAGGCGCGCCACCAGAGGGGACAACGCGTCTGCCTAGTGCTTCTTCCTCTTATAGTGCCTGCGGGTGGCGTGGGCAGACCCCTTGCGCGCACCGGCCTTCAGGCGGTCCATCACGTCCTTCTCGCTCGTTCCCTCAAGACGCGCCTGCAGCTCCACGATCTGGTCGCGAAGGCGCGCGGCGCGCTCGAAGTCCATGTCCGCGGACGCCTGGAGCATCTCGTCCTGAAGCGAGCCCATGACCTGGGCGACCTCCTGCTTAGGCAGGGCAAGGAGCTCGTCGGCCACGGACTGGATCGTCCTCTCGTGCTCCTCCTCGGCATCCCCCTGGCGCTCGCCCTCGCCGCCTGCCGCGGTGAAGAACTTGCCGTCCACGCGCGACTTGGTGCCAAGCGTCTCGTCCGCCTCCGCGATGAAGCTCGTGACGTCCGTGATCGACTTCTTGATGGTCTTCGGGACGATGCCGTGCTCCTCGTTGAAGGCCATCTGGATGCGGCGACGGCGCGCCGTCTCGTCCATGGCCTCGCGCATGGAGTCCGTCACGCTGTCCGCGTACATGATGACCTTGCCCTGGGCGTTACGCGCGGCGCGGCCCATGGTCTGGATGAGCGAGCGGCGGTTGCGGAGGAAGCCCTCCTTGTCCGCGTCGAGGATCGCGACGAGCGAGACCTCGGGGATGTCCAGGCCCTCGCGCAGCAGGTTGATGCCCACGAGCACGTCGATCCTGCCGAGCCTCAGGTCGCGGATGATGTCGATGCGGTCGAGGGTCGCCGTGTCGGAGTGCATGTAGTTGACGCGGATGCCCTCGTCGAGGAGGTGGTCCGTCAGGTCCTCCGCCATGCGCTTCGTGAGCGTGGTCACAAGTACGCGCTCCTTGCGTGCGATGCGGACCCGAATCTCGTCCAGAAGGTCGTCTATCTGGCCACGCACCGGCCTGAGCTCCACCTCCGGATCGAGCAGGCCCGTTGGCCTGATGACCTGCTCCACCTCGTTCTGGCTCACGTGCTCCTCGTAGTCGCCGGGGGTGGCAGACACATAGATGAACTGGGGGATGCGCTGCTCGAACTCGTCGAAGCGCAGCGGCCTGTTGTCGAGCGCGGACGGAAGGCGGAAGCCGTGGTCCACGAGCGTGACCTTGCGTGACCGGTCGCCCTCGTACATGCCCCTGATCTGCGGCACCGTCACGTGCGACTCGTCGATGATGCAGAGCATGTCGCTCGGAAAGTAGTCGATCAGCGTGTACGGGGGCTCGCCCGGTCTGCGACCGTCCATGTGCCTCGAATAGTTCTCGATGCCGGAGCAATAGCCCATGGTCTCGAGCATCTCGATGTCGTAGCCGGTCCTCTGGCTCAGGCGCTGCGCCTCGAGGATCATGTCGTTGTCCTTCAGCTCCTTGACGCGGTGCTCGAGCTCCTCCTCTATCGTCTTGATGGCGTGGTTGATCTTCGGCCGCGCCGTGACGTAGTGGGAGGCCGGCCAGATGGGGATGGCGTCGTACTCGCGGACGATCTCGCCCGTGACGCCGTCAATCTCCGCGATGAGCTCCACCTCGTCGCCGAAGAAGCTTATGCGCAGCGGGTTCTCCGCATAGGGCGGGAACACGTCCACAGTGTCGCCGCGCACGCGGAACATGCCGCGCTGCAGGTCGTAGTCGTTCCTGTCGTACTGGATGTCGATGAGCTCGTGCACGAGGTCGTCGCGCTCCAGAGGGACGCTCTTGTCCACGTTCGGCGCGAGTCCCGCATAGTCCTGGGGGCTGCCGATGCCGTAGATGCAGCTGACGGACGCGACCACGATGACGTCGCGCCTGCTGAGGAGGCTCGACGTGGCCTGGTGACGGAGCTTCTCGACCTCCTCGTTGATGGAGGCGTCCTTCTCTATGTACGTGTCCGTCTGCGGTACGTAGGCCTCCGGTTGGTAGTAGTCGTAGTAGCTCACGAAGTACACGACGGCGTTGTTGGGAAAGAGCTCGCGCATCTCGCTCGCAACCTGCGCCGCGAGCGTCTTGTTGGGCTCCATGATGAGCGTGGGCTTCTGCACCGCCTCGATGGTCTTGGCCATCGAGAAGGTCTTGCCACTACCCGTGACGCCCAGAAGCGTCTGGTAGCGGAGACCGTCCTCTACGCCCTTCGCCAGGCTTGCGATGGCCTTCGGCTGGTCGCCGGCAGGCTGGTACGGCGAGACCACCTCGAGCCTCTCGTCCCCGTGCTCCAAGCCGAAGCGCTTGAGCTCCGCCCCGTAGCGCTCCTTCGCCTCTCGCGTCCCGGCAAGGGGCTCGTACTCGATGGTCTCGCCCTTCTCGTCCACGAACGAACGCCCCTCCGCAGCGGAGGCGTCTTCCCGCGGAAGCTCCCGTGCGTCACCCGATACCACCTGAGCCATGTACCCTCCAAAGGCGAGAGAACCAAACTAGAACAAGTGTACCCAACCATGCATGGAGACGTCTACCCCTGCGACTGGATTCCTTCTGGGTAGAACTGCCTGTAGCGGTCGTACGCCTCGTTCACCCTCACGAGGTAGGAGGCCGTCTCGGAGTACTGGATCTGGGACGAGATGTCGTCCCCGTTCGCGAGCCACTTCGAGACCGAGCCAAGGCCCGCGTTGTACGCCGCGATGACCTGGTCGCGCGACGAGAGGTTCTTCTGCAGGTACGAGAGGTACGCCGTGCCATACATGATGTTTGTCTCCGCGTCGGTGAGGTTGTCCGGCGGGTACGTGGACGAGTCCACGAGCCCCATCTTCGCCACGGCCTCGGACGTGGACGGCATGAGCTGCATGAGCCCGACGGCGCCCGCCGAGGACTCTGCCCGCTCGTCCCAGTTCGACTCGCACTTGATGACCGCGCAGATCAGGTACTTGTCCACGCCGTAGCGCTGGGAGGCCCGCTCTATCGCGTCCGCGTGCTCCACGGGATAGAACACGCGCCTCACGACCTGCGTGGGAAGGAGGCTCGCCCCCGCGGAAGCGATGCACACCGCCAGCATGCACACGATGGGTATGGTCCTGAACCACCGCCAGAATCTGGTGTCAGCCATGCATCACGCCCCTCTCGCCGCTCGCCTTCCAGCCAAAGCGCTCGTGGGCATCCCACCACGTGTGCACCTTGGACGCAAGGTCCTTCTCGTCCCCGTCGTTTGCGATCTCGACGTCGCTCTTCGAGCGCAGGTAGTCGTCAGTTGGCTGGCGCGCCGCCCGCGCGTCGAAGTCCTCGCCGCGCATCCCGCGCCCGATGGCGCGCTCGCGACGGACCGCGAGGGGGCAGGTCACGCACACGACCTCGTCCGCCATGGCAAGAGAGTCCTCCATGCGGTCGAGCAGTGGTATCTCTACCACGGCACACGGCGGCTCCGCCGAGGCGCACGCATCCTGCGAGAGCGCCTGCTCGAGGCCCTGCCTGATGTAGGGAAGCTCGATCTTCTCCAACAGGCGCGCCGCGTCCTCGGAGGCAAAGGCGCGCTTCGCGAGCAGGCCCCTACGCAGCGCCCCCGTGTTGGGGTCGAGCACGTCCTGCCCGAAGGCGTCCGCGATCGCGAGCGTGCACTCGCTTTCAGGCTCCAGGACGTCGCGCGAGATGCGGTCCAGGTCTATGCGCCACGCGCCTAGGCGCTCGAACTCGCGAGCCACGGTCGACTTGCCAGATGCGATGCCGCCCGCAAGGAACACGATGTACATGCTGCCCACCCTTCGCTCTTCCGCGCGCAAGGAACGCGACGGCACACTATCATCTCACGCCTGGGACACCCGGGACGGCCATCCCAAAAACCAACAGACTGGGCACCCCGCACCTAACGCATGGGGACGGCCGCGCGCAAGGCACGACCGTCCCCTCTTCACCCTTGGCTCCCCTGTGGGGTCTACGAGTGGATGTCAAACTTCTGCTTGCAGCGCGGGCAGGTCACGCGGATGTGACCCTTGCCCCTGGGGACGCGGACGCGCTGGTGGCAGTTGGGGCACGTCGCGTGCTTGTAGGTTCGTGCGTTCTGCAGCGCGGCCGCCGGGTTCGTGATCCACGGTCGTGCAGGCCCCAGCTTGGATGCGAACGCCATGCTCTCCTTGCGGCGGCGGTTGACGTCCTTTGACACCATCCTGAACACGGCATAGGCAATAAGGAGCAGAATCAGCACGTAGATGACGGTGTTGTTCGCGAAGATGTTCACGATTGCCAGGATGACCGCAAGCTCGAGCGCAGCGATTCCCAGCTCGTCGGCACCGTTGCGACCCCGCATGAAGTCCTCGACCTTGTTCTTGAAGTCAGCCATTGACCAGACCCCTCGTTCCCGTGCGCCCATGCGCGCCCGAAGTTACCTACATTGCATGGTGCCCATTATGGCAGTTTCTAGTCCGTGGGCAAAGGCACGGACCCTTAAGAGAAGAACGAGGGGCCGCCGCAGCGACCCCTCGCGAAGATGCACCTAAAGGCGTGGCTCGAAGCTACTCCTCGACGGGCTTCTCGTCCTCCTCGGGCTTGTCCAGAGGCTTGACCTCGACCTCGACGCCCAGCGTCTCGGCAGCGGCCTTCATGGACAGGGAGATGCGACGACGGTCGAGGTCGATCTCCATGACCTTGACCTGGACCTTGTCGCCCACGGAGCAGACCTGGGACGGCTGGTCCACGTGCTGCTTGGCCATCTCGGAGATGTGCACGAGGCCCTCGACGCCGTCACCGAGGTCGACGAAGACGCCGAAGGTGACGAGCTTGGTGACAGTGCCCTCGACGATGGCGCCGACGGGGTACTTCTTGACCAGGGTCCTCCAGGGATCCTCGGTGGTCTGCTTCAGGCCAAGGGAGATGCGCTCGCGGTTGAGGTCCACGTCGAGAACCTGAACCTCGACCTCCTGGCCGACCTTGACGACCTCGGAGGGGTGGTTGACGTGGTTCCAGGAGAGCTCGGAGATGTGGATGAGGCCGTCGATGCCGCCGAGGTCGACGAACGCGCCGAAGTCGACGATCGAGGACACGGTGCCACGAAGGCGCATGCCAGGCTTGAGCTTGGAGAGGATCTCCGAGCGCTCGGCCTTGCGGGCCTCCTCGAGGACGACGCGACGGGAGAGGACGACGTTGTTGCGGTTGCGGTCCATCTCGATGACGCGAGCCTCGATGCGGGTGCCGAGGTAGGCGTTGAGGTCCTTGACGCGACGAAGGTCGACGAGGGAGGCGGGCAGGAAGCCGCGCAGGCCGATGTCGAGGATAAGGCCGCCCTTGACGACCTCGATGACCTCGCCCTCGACGTTCTCGCCAGCGTTGAACTTCTCCTCGACGCGGTTCCAGGCACGCTCGTACTCCGCGCGCTTCTTGGAGAGGATCAGACGACCCTCCTTGTCCTCCTTCTGGAGAACGAGGGCCTCGATGGTGTCGCCCAGGGAGACGACGTCCTCGGGGTTGACATCCTTGCGGATGGAAAGCTCGCGGGCGGGGATGACGCCCTCGGACTTGAAGCCGATGTCCAGCAGAACCTCATCGTGCTCAATCTTGACGACGGTGCCCGTCACAAGATCGCCCTCATCAAAGTCGGTAATCGTACCGTCGATGAGGCTGTTCATCTCCTCGTCGGACATGTCATCCAGGGAGAAGATGGACGAGTTCTGAATCTCACTCAAAGGTGGACCCCTTTCGAAAACGGGGCCCCGATCAACATGATCGCTGCCGGGCGCTCAGCGAAGGTGCGTTTGCGCAGATGGAAACTTACATGCTCTCGGGGCCTACAGATACGTTTGCATGGGCAATTTACCCATGCGTGGGATAGAGTACCTTTATTCGACCCGAGATTTCAAGCACTACCTGTGGATTTCAGGAATTTCATTTCGCGTGCAAAACTACCGGGCACAAGAGTAGAGTTTTCTGTTGTTCATACCTATGAGAGGACGTGTCGTGATCAGGGCAGTGCTTTTCGATCTTGACGATACCCTGCTTGACATAAACCTCACGGCGTTCGTGGCGCGCTGGGCGTCTGGCAAGGCCCGGATACTCGCGAAGGCCTCCGGCATCCCCTACCCCATCGTGATGGAGAGGCTCGCGCGCAGCTACATGCGCGTGAACGACCAGACCCGCGACGACCAGATGACGAACGAGCAGCTCCTGAACGAGACGTTCTTCTCGCTCACCTCCATTCCCTTGGACGACCCGGCCATCGCGGACGCCATCGGCTTCTACGAGCGCGAGTGCCTCGAGCCCCTCAAGGGCGGCATCGTGATGGCGGCGCCAAAGATAGGGGCGCGCCAGACGGTCGAGAAGGCCATGTCGATGGGGCTGACGGTCGCCCTTGCCACCAACCCAACCCTCAGCATGGACGTCGACCGCGTGCGCATGCGCTGGGCGGGCGTGGACGACATCGACTTCGCGCTGGTGAGCCACATCGCGAACTCGACCCGCACGAAGCCGTGCGCCCGCTACTACCAGGAGTTCGCCGCTCAGCTTGGCCTTGCTCCGCAGGAGTGCCTCATGGTGGGAAACGACGCGGCGCGAGACTTCCCGCGGCCGGACATAGGCATGAGCACCGCGTACGTCGGCCACGGCTGGCCGCGTAAGGCCGTGTTCCGTGGTCCCATAGAGGCCCTGGGGGCGCGCCTTCCCGAGATCGTCGATCTTTTGGACTCCCGTCAGGACCTGCGCTGACGCAGGTCGTAGCTCCCCCATTGCAAACGACCCCACAGGAGGAACCCATGGATCAGAACGCCTACGCAAACCATGTCGCGATACTTGAAGAGGAGCTCGTCTGCGCGCTGGGATGCACGGAGCCCATCGCCGTCGCGCTCGCGGCCGCGCTCGCGAGGGGCGCGCTCCGCACACGCCCCGAGCATCTGACCGTCGCATGCAGTGGAAACATCATCAAGAACGTCAAGAGCGTCACCGTGCCCAATTCCGGCGGCATGCGCGGCATCGAGGCGGCGGCCACGCTCGGCGCCATCGGCGGCGACCCCTCGCGCGACCTCGAGGTGCTCCAGTCCGTCCATCCCGAGGACATTGAGCGCACGAAGTCGCTCGTCTCCGCAGGCTTCTGCGACGTGGAGCTCGCCGAGGACGTTCCGAACCTCTACGTGCGCGTCACGGCAACGGGCGCAGGCCACGTCGCCGTCGCCTGCATCGAGGAGCGCCACACCAACGTGTGCGAGCTCACGCTCGACGGCGAGCCCACGGCGGTTGCGGGAAGGGCCGCCACGGGCGAGAAGGACGCAGACGTCCCGGGCGGGGCGGATCGCTCGGCCCTCACGCTCCAGTCGATCTGGGACTTCGCGCACGAGGTGCGGCTCGAGGACGTGGACGAGCTCATCTCGCGCCAGATAGAGACGAACCAGGCGATCTCGCGCGAGGGCCTCACGAACCGCTGGGGCGCCAACATCGGCCGCACCCTCCTGCGCAGCCGTCCCAACGACATCAGCTGCAAGGCGCGCGCGGCGGCAGCGGCCGGCTCCGACGCACGCATGAGCGGATGCGCCATGCCCGTCGTGATCAACTGCGGCAGCGGAAACCAGGGAATCACCTGCTCGCAGCCCGTGCTCGAGTACGCCCACGACCTGTGGAGCTCGCACGAGGAGCTCGTGCGTGCCGTCGTGCTCTCGGACCTCACTGCCGTCCACGTCAAGTACTTCATCGGCGAGCTGTCCGCGTTCTGCGGCGCCGTCTCCGCAAGCTGCGGCGCGGGCGCCGGCATCTGCATGCTGCGCGGCGGCTCGTTCGCCCAGTTCGAGGCCACTATCGTGAACACCCTCGCCAACGTGGGCGGCATCGTGTGCGACGGCGCGAAGCCCAGCTGCGCCGCGAAGATCTGCGCGGCCGTGGACGCCGCGATCCTGGGCTGCGACATGGCGCTCTCGGACGACAACTTTCTCGCGGGCGACGGCCTCGTCGGCCAGAACGCGGAGGAGACCATCCGCTCCATGGGCTACGTCGGCCGCGTGGGCATGCACCCCACGGACGTCGAGATCCTCAACATCATGATCGGCAAGACGGACGTGGACGCCTAGCGGGCGCCTGCGCCGCGGGAGGGAGGCACGGCACATGCCCGCCATCAAAGCAAGGGCGTTCGTTCGGCGCCTGAAGGACCGCATCGCGCTCAACCGGCGGGCGTTCGTGCTCTACTCCGTGCTCCGCGCACTCGTGCTCGTCGTCCTCGTCCGCTGCGTCCTCACGGGCAGGTGGGAGGGCGTCGCGCTCAGTGCGCTGTCGCTCGTGCTGTTCCTCGTTCCCGCGTTCGTGGAGGACCTCGCCCACGTACAGATCCCGGGGCTGTTCCAGGCCATCATCTTCTCGTTCATATTCGCGGCAGAGATCCTGGGCGAGATCGACCACTACTATGTGCTCGTTCCCGGGTGGGACACGGTACTGCACACCATGAACGGCTTCCTGTGCGCCGCGATCGGCTTCTCCCTCGTCGACCTGCTCAACCGCTCGAGCAGGCCCATCAGCCTCTCCCCGCTCTACGTAGCGATCGTCGCGTTCTGCTTCTCGATGACCGTCGGCGTTCTGTGGGAGTTCATCGAGTTTGGCTTTGACACCTTCTTCGGCCTCGACATGCAGAAGGACAGCTTCGTCACGGCCATCTCGTCCGTCGCGCTCGACCCCACAAACCAGGGGCGACGCGTCGCGATCGACCGCATCGTGCGCACGACGGTCACGACGGCCGGCGGTGCCACGACCACCTTCTCCGGATACCTCGACATCGGCCTCATCGACACCATGAAGGATCTTCTCGTCAACTTCGTCGGCGCGCTCGCGTTCTCCATCGTCGGCTACCTCAGCCTCAGACGCGGCGAGAGCGGTAACTGGGCCGCGGGCCTCCACGTGACGCCCCTGTCAGAAGACCAGTACGAGAAGAGCGAGAAGTGCCTGGACAGCATCGCTGCCGACAGGCGTCGCAGGCGCAAGAGGTCGTAGCCCGCGTCCCCCTCGCCCTTACGCACGGGGCTACTCCACGACCCTGTATCCTGCCTTGCGTACCGCCGCCGCATACGCGTCCGCGTCGGCGGGCGTCTTGCTCATCACGCGCGCGGTCCCCTTCTTCAGGTCCACCCTCGCCCACGTGCCAGGGAGCGAGTCAAGCGCCCCCTCGACGCTCTGGCGGCATCCCTCGCAGCGCATGCCGGCTATCCGCAGGTCCATGTGATACGGGTAATGGGACTCGTCCATGTCCTCAACGCGCCTAGGCCGCGGACGCGCGCCCTTCTCGCATGCGCCGCCCCCGCAGCAGTCCCGCCTTCCCGTGAACACCTGCAGGGCATGGCGCGCCGCAAGTACAAATCCCACGGCCACGACCGCCACTATCACTATGTTTGCCATCTTGTCCTCCAGACGCCTAAGTTAACCATTACTAACTATAGCGTCCAGACGAGCCGGTGCAAGCGTGGGGGGCGCAAGAGCTAGAAGCCCTCGTCCTCTATCAGGTGCGCGCGGTCATCCGCCGCAGTCGTCGCGAGCTCGTCGCAGCGCTCGTTCAGCTCGGTGCCGGCATGCCCCTTCACCCACACGAACGTGACGTCGTGCGGCCCCTTCGCCTTCAGCAGGCGCTTCCACAGGTCGGGGTTCTTCACCGGCTGCTTCGAGGCGTTCTTCCAGCCGCGCTTCTGCCAGCCCGCCACCCAGTTCTTGTTGAACGCGTTCACCACGTACTGCGAGTCAGAGTGCACCTCCACGGAGCATGGCCGCTTGAGCGCCTCGAGCGCCGCTATCACGCCCATGAGCTCCATGCGGTTGTTCGTGGTCTTGCGGTATCCCTGGCTCAGCTCCAGCCTGTGCTCCGCACCCGCGGGGTCCGTGTACAGAAGTACGGCTCCGTAGCCGCCGGGTCCGGGGTTTCCCCTGCTCGAGCCGTCCGTCCACACCACAACCCGCATCTGCCTCGCAGGTGCCTTCCTCACGGCACCCGGGTTCTGCCTCACGAAGTCGTCAAAGCTCGCCACTACTTCGCCTCCGCCCAGTTCTTGCCGTAGCTCACGTCCGCCAGCAGCGGCACGCGCAGCTTCGCCACGCCCTGCATGGTGTCGCGCACCAGCTCGGAAAGCGCGTCGATCTCGTCCTTTGGCACCTCGAAGTCAAGCTCGTCGTGGATCTGCAGCACGAGCTTGCTCTTAAGCCCCTCCTCGCGCAGGCGCGACGGAACGCGGGTCATGGCGATCTTGATGATGTCCGCCGCCGTGCCCTGCATGGGGTGGTTCATGGCCGTGCGCTCCGCGAACGAGCGAAGCTGGAAGTTCCTGCTGTTGATGTCCTTGATGTGGCGCTTGCGACCGTACATGGTGATGGCATAGCCGTTCTTGCGCGCGAAGGCGATGCTCTGGTCAAGGTACGCACGGACCCCGGGGTACGCCTCGAAGTAGCGGTCGATCATCTCCTGGGCCTCGGCCCTGGGAATCTTGAGCGAGGACGCCAGGCCGTATGCCTGCTGGCCATACACGATGCCAAAGTTCACGGCCTTCGCACGGCTCCTCAGCTGCGGGGTCACCTCCTCAACCGGCACGCCAAACACGCGCGCCGCCGTGGCGCGGTGGAAGTCCGCACCCTCGTTGAACGCTGCGACCAGGTGCTCGTCGCCCGAGAGGTGCGCAAGCAGCCTCAGCTCGATCTGCGAGTAGTCGCAGGCCAGAAACACGCAGTCCTCCGGCACGGTGAACGCCGTCCTCACGCGGTGGCCCAGCTCGGAGCGGGTCGGGATGTTCTGGAGGTTCGGGTCGGAGCTCGAGAGCCTGCCCGTCGCGGCGACCGTCTGGTTCAGCGTGGTGTGGATGCGCCCGTCCCTTCGGATGAGCTGCGGCAGCGCGTCCAGGTACGTGTTCTTGATCTTCGCGCGCTCGCGGTAGTCCAGCACCTCGCGCACGTACTTGCTCGCCTCGTAGCCGCCTTCCGCAAAGCCCTCGATCACCTTCGCGTTCGTGGAGTAGAACCCCTTGCGCGTCTTCTTCAGGCCCTGCGTCGGCAGTCCCCACACGTCAAACAGCACATGGCTCAGCTGCTGCGGCGAGTCGATGTTGAAGTCCTCCCCCGCCGCTGCGTGGATCTCCGCCACCATGCGGCCGATCTCCGCGCCAAGGGCGTCGGACTGCTCGCGCAGACGCTCCGGGTCCGCATGCAGACCCGTGCGCTCCATCTCAAGCAGCACCAGAAGCAGCGGCATCTCCACCTTGCGGAACAGCCCGTCCGAGCCGTCCTTCTCCAAAAGCTCCGCCAGGCGCGGCATCAGCGCAAGCGCCGCCACGGCCTCGATCGCGGCTGCGGGCGCGTCGTCCGTAGCCTCCGGCAGCGTGCCGCCCAGCACCCTCGGGTTCTGGTACAGCTCCTCTACCGAGAAGTGCCCGCTGTCCGAGTCGAGCAGGTATCCGGCAACGCCGCAGTCAAACAGCCCCGCGGCGTCCATGTCCTTTGGCGCGACGAGCGCCTCCTCCGCCGAATCCATGGGGCACACCTCGTGGAGAAGGGCCTTCACGTCGCCCGCGGCCAGGCGCCCCTCGCGCGCGAGCCTTGCGAGGGCGGACGTCGCCGCGTCGCCCGCGAACCTCAGGAGGTCCTCCGCCGTCGCGACCCACAGCACGGTTGGCGTTTCGTCAAAGAGCGCCGTCTGCTGGCCCCTCTTCGCATCCGGGCGCTCGAGCGCCGCCGCGACCCACGAACCGTCCGCGACCGCGGCGTCCAGGCACTTCTCGGCGGCGTCGCCGGAAAGCGGCTCCGGAAGCGCAAGCGAGGGCGCGGCCTGCTCCTGCGGCACGTCGTAGCCGCCCAGGCGCACGAGGCGCTGCGTCATGCCCGTGAAGCCCAGGGCGGAAAACGCCTTCGCGACCTCGGCGGGGTCGAACGTGGGGAACTTCGCGTCCGCGAGGCTCACGTCAAGAGGCGCGTCCGTGCGGATCGTCGCGACCTTGCGGCTCAGCAGCGCGTCATCCACGTGTGCGCGCAGGTTCTCGCCCATCTTGCCCTTGACCTCGTCCGCGTGCGCGATCACGTTGTCCAGGCTTCCATACTGCACGATGAGGGCCGCCGCCTTCTTGGGGCCGATGCCGGGTACGCCGGGGATGTTGTCGGACGTGTCGCCCTTAAGCCCATAGAAGTCCGGCACGAGCTTTGGCGTGACGCCGTGATAGAGGTCGTCCACGCTCTCCGGCGTCATGATCGACACGTCGGAGACGCCCTTCTTCGTGGCGACGATCCGCACGTGGTCCGTCGCGAGCTGGTACATGTCGCGGTCGCCCGTGAAGAGCAGCATGTCGTAGCCCTCTGCCTCGCCGCGGTGCGCGAGGGTGCCCAGGATGTCGTCGCCCTCCCAGCCCTCAAGCTCCACCACGGGCACGTCCAGCGCGCGCAGCAGGTCCTTGACCATGGGAAACTGCTCGTGGAGCGAAGGGTCCATCGGCGGACGCTGCGCTTTGTACTGCGGCAGCATATCAATCCTGACCTGCGGCTTTCCCTTGTCGAACGCGCAGATCACGCCATCGGGCGAGAAGGACTCCACAAGCTTGATGAACATGTTGAAGAAGCCGAAGAGGGCGTTGGTGGCGCGGCCGTCCGGCGCCGTCATGGGTTGGCGGATCGCGTGGAACGCGCGGTGCATGAGCGAGTTTCCGTCGATGACGGCGATGGTCCTTCTGGGGTGGTCCTGCGTTGCGGCCAAAGTATCTGCCATGGGGTCTCCTTGCCGGTTGTGGTTCGTATCGATTGTAGCCGCACGACCGGACGCCAATGGCGCCGGGAGCGCGACCGCACGAAGGCCCGACACGCGGCAGCGACGGGTGGCGCCACGCGCGCCCGCGCCCGCTAGCCCAGAAGCGCCTTCACGCCGATTGCGATGAGCACGAGCCCGCCTGCGACCTCCGCGCGGTCGCCCAGCAGGTGGCCGAGCCTGCGGCCGATGGCGAGCGCCGCCAGGCAGCAGAGCGCGGTCGTGAGGGCGATCGTCCCCGCCGCAAACGCCAGGTTCACGCCGTGGGCGCGCAGGCTCACGCCCACGGCGAACGCGTCTATGGCCGTGGCGACGGACTGGAACAAAAGCTGCGCCAGCGTGAGGCGCTTGCCCCTGACGCACGCGTCGTGCGCCTCGACCTCGTCCGGGTGCCGAAGCGCGAGCGCGCCCTCGCGCACCATGTTGCCGCCGATCACGCCCAGGATCACGAGGGTGACGATGCCCGCGTACGCCTCTATCAGGCTGGCGGCAAGGCCTCCCAGGAAGTAGCCCAGAAGCGGCATCAGCCCCTGGAACGCGCCAAAGAACAGCGGCTGGAGCAGCAGTCGCGAGCGCCTCTCGTCGCAATAGACGAACGTGTTCGATATGGTGACGGCGAAGGCGTCGGCGGAAAGCGCAAGGCCGATGACCACAACTTCGATGGGGCTCACGGGCGACCTCCAGTCGGGAAAGACGCGTTCAGGCAGTTCGTCTGCAAAACGTCTACTGTACACAACCTCGGCGCCCATGTGGCCAAGTTAGTGCCGATGGTGGCAAAATCGTGTAATCTAAACACGTTGACTACAAGATCCGCGTTTTCGGGAGCGCCCATGCCTGCTCTGATAACCCATCACCTCTTTGGCGAGAAGTCCGCGGCCCTCCTGCCCGAGGGCATCATCCGCAACCAGGAGGAGCTCCTGGCCTTCATCCTTGGCAACCAGGGTCCGGACCCGTTCTTCACGCGCTTCTCGACCACACCCGAGAACGCCTCCGCCTGCCACCGGCTGGCACACCTCATGCACGAGCGCAAGGTCGTCGGCGCGCTCATGGCGCTGCGCGACGGCGTGGCGCACCTGCCCGAGGCGGACAAGGGGATCGGCCGCAGCTTCACGCTGGGCCTGCTTGGACACTACCTGCTCGACAGCAGGGCCCATCCGTTCATATACGCCCAGCAGTACGCGATCTGCGGCGCGGGCGTAGGGCTGGAGCACAGGGGCAGCGAGGTCCACGCCATCATCGAGAGCGACATCGACACGTGGATGCTGTGGAGCATGCGCCACCAGACGGTGCGCGACACGCCCACGGCAAGCCTCCTGACGCGCACGGAGCGGATCGACCGCGTGGCGGGGGCGCTCTTCTCGCAGCTGGCGCTCCAGACGTTCGACATCAAGCTCAACCCGGAACAGTACGCCGGCGCGACACGCGACTACGCGACGCTGTATCGCGCCATCGAGCCCGTGGGATCCAGGAAGAGCGCGGCCGTCGTCGCAATCGAGCACCTGTTCAGCTCGTACGGCATGGCGGAGTCCATGGCGCACCGCGTGAGCACCTCGGACGACTGCGCGTCCGCGAACCTCCGGCACCTCCCGTGGAGCGACCCTGCGACCGGCGAGGTCCGCGACGAGAGCTTCCCCGACCTGTTCTTTGGCGCCCTGGACCAGTGGGCGGACGTCGCGCAGACCTACGTGCGCGGCGACGAGCAGCTGCTGCGCGCCGCGGTGGGAAACCGCAACTACAACGGCATGCCGACCCAGGACTAGCCCAGGACCCGGACGCGCCTCGGAGCCGGACCTAGGAGCGGGCCTCGCCCCGGTCTGCCGCGTCCTTCTCGCCCGCGGCGCGCTCGTCACGCGGGACGCAGGCGCGGCATGCGTCCTGGGGACGGTGCTCCCCGTGGGGATGGTGGAGCCCGTGCTCGTGCGGGTGGGCGAAATACTCGGCGGACGAGAAGCGCCGGCCCTCGCGATGGACGCTCCGCCTGACGTCGTGGAACGCCTGCTGGCGCTCGTGGAACGTGTCGAGGTGGTCGTGCAGAACCTGCTCGAGCGGGGCCTCGTGGCGCGCGATCTGGTGGGCGGCGCTCGCCGGCGCCACCTCCTCGACCACGCGGACGAACGACGTGATCGTGGGAACGATGAGCACGGTAAGCGCCGCCGACGTGACGAGGACGGACGCGGCCGTGGCGGAGAGCAGACCGCCGTCGCGCGCGAGCGACGTGATGGCCACGATGAGCGGAAGCGCCATGGTGCAGTACGCCGACGTCGAGAAGACCTCGTGCCAGTCCATGTCGCGGGTGGACGGGTCCGCCTTGAGCGACGCCGCGACCACGAACCCGCGGACGACGACGAGCGCGAGGATGAACCCCAGGAGCAGCGGCAGGTCTCGCGTCGCGGCGGCGAGGTCGAGGCTTGCGCCGGAGACGACGAAGAACACCGGCTGGAAGAAGCTGTTGGATATGACGTCGATCTTCTGCTCCAGGGGCTCGCTGCCGTTGGGGAAGAGCGCCCTCAGGATGAAGCCGGCCGCGAAGGCGCCGAGCGCCGCATCGAACTGGAACACCGTCGTCGCGAACAGCAGGAACACCAGAAGAAGGACGACGAGCCTCATGAGGGGCTGGCTGGAGCTGCCGGCGTTTTCCACCAGGAAGCGGCGGAAGCGGCGGCCGCCGTCGCGCACCTTCGAGGACAGCAGGTAGACGGCCAGGCACACGAGCACGAAGGCCAAGAGCAGCGCCCCGGTGCGCGCAAGCGAGCGCGAGGACAGGAGGAACGCCATGGCGAGGACGGGCAGAATCTCGCCCAGCGATCCGTAGACGTCGACGGCCTTGCCCACGCGCGTGCCCTGGAGGCGACGGTCGTGCATGATGGGCGCAAGCGTGCCGTACGCGGTGGTCGTCATGCAGATGGCGAGCGCCACCCACGACGACTGGCCGAACCCGAGCCTCGAGAAGACGAGCGCCACGACGGCGAATCCCAGGCCGAGCGACACCAGCCACGAGCCGGCGGCATGGGCGCCCGTGCGTCCCAGCAGGTCGCGGGTGTCGATCTCGTAGCCGGCCTTCAGGAAGAGGAAGCCCATGCCGAGGTCGGCGATGAGCTTCACCGGATCGAGGTCGGGGTTTATGCCGGCCAGCCCGAACTTTCCGCAGATGGCGCCGCCGAACACGAGGAACACGACCTCGGGCACCGCGCGGCCCGGGACGAGGCTCGCCACGAACGGCGACGCCACGGTCACCAGGAGGATGGTCACAAGAGAGTAGTAGATTTCCGCCACGACGGGACTCCCCACAGGAAGGCCCCTCGCGCAAGCGCAAGGGGCCACGGCTCCAATTTCATTCTGGAAGGATAGCGCCAGGCCGGACGTCGCGACGAAACTCTGGCAAACCCACAGACGACGGCACCCAAACGGTAACGTGGCGGGCGCCGGACCTATAGCCAGGCGGCGTCGTCGCTCTCGTGCTCTTCCTCCTTCGGACGCGGGAACCTCAGGGTCCTGGAGACGGACTCGAGCTTGCCCTCCTCGTTCAGCTCGCCGAGCTCCTCGAGCCACGTGTGCGGCCTCTCGCGCCTGAACTCAACGGTCTTCTCGTCGTCGTCCAACCATGCCAAGACACGACCGAAACGCTTCTCGGATTCCTCCATAGCGAATCACCCCTTGCCCTCTTGACTGCGTACGCCACGATTGTAGGGATGGCGGGACAGCTTGGGCTCGCCATGAATTTACTGTGAACCGAATTGATGCCCTTTTGTAGCAAATCCGTAATTTTATGCATTTTAGACTGCACTTCTTGCAATCCCGCGAAGCGAATGGGGGTGGACCTTTCGCGACCGCCAGCGCGCAGAGCCCGCGTCGTGCTACCCCTCGACCGCAGGCACCGCGCCCGTCGCAAGGATCTCGTCCAACGCCGCCTCGTCCAGCACGGGCACTCCAAGCTGCTGCGCCTTCGTCAGCTTAGATCCAGCCGCCTCGCCCGCAACGACGTAGCTCGTGCGCTTCGAGACGGAGCCCGACACCTTCGCGCCCATCGCCTTCAGCAGGTTCCCCGCCTCCGTGCGGGTGTGCCCCTGCAGCGTCCCCGTCAGCACGAACGTGAGCCCCGCAAGCGTCTGCGGCTTCTTTGGCGCCTCGCCAAAGCCCTCCTGCTCCAGGCTCACTCCGCTCTCGCGCAGGCGCTCGATGACGGCGACGTTCTTCTCTATCGAGAAGAACTCGCGCACGCTTGCCGCGATCTTCGGCCCAATGCCATCGATTGCGGATATGTCGGCCTCCTGTGCGAGCATGAGGCGCTCCATCGACCCGAAGGTGTTCGCCAGCAGCGCGGCCACGTTCGCACCCACGTGGCGGATGCCCAGGCCAAACAGCACGCGTGCAAGGCCGCGGCCCTTCGACTCCTCTATCTGGCCCATGATCTTGCCCGCGATGGTCGGCCCCACCACGATGCCGTCGCCCTCGAGGTGGTCCTTCGTGCTCGTCTCGTACACCCTGCCGGTGTCGACGGCCGCAAGCTCGTCGGTCGTGAGCGTATAGAAGTCCGCCACGTCCAAGAGCAGCCCCTGCTCCACCATGCGGCCCACGATCTCGTCGCCCAGGCCGTCTATGTCCATGGCGTTGCGGCTGCCCCAGTGGATCAGGCGCTCCGTCGCCTGCGCGGGGCAGTCGATGGACACGCAGCGGTATGCCACCTCGCCCTCCTCGCGCACGACGGGGCTGCCGCAGCTGGGGCAGGTCGCGGGCATCTCCCACAGCGGGCGGGCAAGATGCTCCTCGTCCTCGCGGTCGAGTGGGCCCACCACCTCCGGGATGACGTCGCCCGCCTTGTGCACCACGATGGTGTCGCCCACGCGCACGTCCTTGCGGCGCACCTCGTCTATGTTGTGCAGCGTCGCGCGCGCGATCGTGGAGCCCGCAACCACCACGGGATCGAACTCCGCCACCGGCGTCAGCACGCCCGTGCGTCCCACCTGCACGCGGATCTCGCGCAGGACGGTGCTCTTCTCCTCCGGGGGAAACTTGAACGCGATGGACCAGCGCGGCGCGCGCGCCGTGAAGCCAAGGCTCGCCTGCGCGGCAAACGAGTCCACCTTCACCACAACGCCGTCGATGTCGTAGTCCAGGTCCTCGCGGTGCGCAAGCGCGTCCGCGCAGTACGCGTGCACCTCGGCGGCCGTCGCCACGCGGCGGGCGTGCGGGTTCACGCTAAAGCCGCAGTCGCGCAGCCAGTCCAGAAAGTCGCTCTGGGTCGAAACGTCCAGCGGGCCCTCGTCCGCCACGGCGTATATGAACGTCTCCAGGTCGCGGGCAGCCGTCACCTTCGGGTCCTTCTGGCGCAGCGACCCCGCGGCGGCGTTTCGCGGGTTCGCGAACGGCGCCCTGCCGGCCGCGTCGTTCTCCTCGTTCAGCCGCACGAAGGAGTGCTTCGGCATGTAGACCTCGCCACGCACCTCCACGGAGTGGCCAAACCCTCCGTCGGCCACGCGCGCCAGGCCGGCCTTCCCCAGCGTCGTGGGAATGTCCTTGATCGTGAGCGCATTCTGCGTCACGTCCTCGCCCGTCGTGCCGTCGCCGCGCGTCGCCGCACGCACCAGCCGCCCGTCGCGGTACGTCAGCGCGATGCCAAGCCCGTCGATCTTCAGCTCGCAGGTGTAGGCGACGGGCCCCTCCCCCGCCGCGGCAAGCGCCTCCTCGGTGCGGGCGAGCCACTCGTCCAGCTCGTCCAGGTCCATCGCGTCGTCTATGGAGTACATGCGCTGCGCGTGGCGTACGGGCGCAAACTGCTCGCTCACGTAGCCACCGACGCGCTGGGTGTAGGAGTCCGGCGTCACCAGCTCGGGATGCGCGGCCTCGATCTCTTGCAGCTCCACCAGGTAGCGGTCAAACTGCGCGTCCGTCATCTCCGGGTTGTCCAGTGCGTAGTACGCGTACGCCGCATGTGAAAGGATGCGGTTCAGCTCCGCCGCGCGCGTGGCCGGCGCGGACGCGCCAGCGCCTCCCCCCGGCACCTCCGGGGCCTGGTCCTGCCCAAACAGCGAGAACTGCGTACCCGCCGCCGCCATCTCCCTTGCGTCCCGGTCCGTCATGCGCTTCCTCCCCACGTCGCCACAAGACAAGAGATTATCTCACGGCACGCGCCGCCGGGGCGGAAAGCCGCAAAAGCGGCACGCGCCCGTGCGCGCCGCCCCTATGCCAGGCCCACGGACTCCAGGTGATGCCGCACGAACCATTGCGCAAGAGAGCCGTCCGGCATGCGCCCCAGCACGTCCGCGACGGGTACCCACCTCAGGCGGTCCACCTCGCCGGGGTTCGCGCGGGCCTCCGCTCCCGTCGCGCGGCACACGAAGTTCGCCATCAGCGTGTTCGAGGGCTCGTAGAACCTGCTCGCGTTGAACTCCACGGAGTCCAGCTCAAGCCCCGTCTCCTCCAGCACCTCGCGCCGCACGGTCGACTCCAGGTCCTCCCCGCGCGCGACGTAGCCTGCCACCAGGATTCCGTGCTTTCCGTACTGGTCGATGGTCAGGATGCGCTTGCCGTCCGGATGGTACACGATCATGCTGCACCCCACGCTGAAGCCGGGGTAGCGCCACGCGCCGCAGGTAGGGCACCACGGCTCCGGTCCGTCCTCCGGCTGCTCCCTTAGCACGAGCCTCGTCCCGCACACGTGGCAGAACGCCGGGTCGCTCGCGTATTCCATGCGCACATCCCTCCCGCGCCCGATTGGCGCACATAGGTCTTCAAACAAAAATACGTCGCATGGGACACCGTTTGCACAGCCATGCACGGCGTCTACGCGAGCTCGCCCGCGCCAAGCCGTAAGGCCAGCGCGGGCGAGAAGAGCCTGTCTTTGGATTGTATCCCACGCGCGGAAGCCGCACCATGCGGCCCCACGGGCCCTAGCTCTGGTTCGAGCTCCCAGACGTGCCGTCCGAGTACGAGCCGCCGTGGTTCTGGTTGAGGTAGTCGTAGATCTCCTGCATCAGGTCCTCCTGGGACGTCCCGTTGCCAGACCCGTTGCCGTTGCCATAGCCGTTGCCCAGGCCGTTGTTCTGCTGCGTGTTCTGCGAGTTCAGCTGGTTCTGCTCCTTCAGCTGCTTCTGGAGCTCAGCGTCGTCGCCCAGCGTCACCTCGACGGTCTTCTTGGAGTCACCGCGCATGAGCGTCACCTTGACCGTGTCGCCGATGTCGTGCGAGCGCACCGCAAGGATCATGCCGTCCGCGGACGTGATCTCGTCGCCGTCCACCGCCACGATGATGTCGCCCTTCTTGATGCCGGCCTTGTCGGCGGGGCTGCCGCTCGTGACATCGGCCACGTAGGCGCCCTGGTTCACGGAAAGCCCGTTCGCTGTGGCGTTCTGGGCGTTCACCGTCTGCATCGTCAGGCCGATGTAGGCGTGCGTCACCGTCTTGCCCGCGATGATGGTGTCCGCGATCTTCGTGGCATAGTTGCCCGGAATCGCGAAGCCTATGCCCGCGAAGGACTCCGTGTCAGACGAGAAGAGCGTGCAGATGCCAACGAGCTGGCCCTTCGAGTTCACGAGGGCACCACCGGAGTTGCCCGGGTTGATGGCCGCGTCCGTCTGGATGAGGTTCGTGTAGATGGTCTCCCCGGAGGACGACTGCATCGTCTGGTTGCGCGCAAGCGAGCTCACGACGCCGGCCGAGACAGACTGGTCCAGGCCAAACGGGCTACCCACGGACATGACCCAGTCGCCCACCACGAGCTTGTCGGAGTTGCCCACTTCGATCGGCGTCACCTCGTCGTCGCCGATGTTCGCCTTGATGACCGCTATGTCGCTCGAGGCGTCAGACCCCACGACCTTCGCGTCGTAGCTCTTGTTGTTGATGGTGACGGATATGGAGGTGGCGCCGTCGATCACATGGTAGTTCGTGATGATGTCGCCCTTCTTGTCGTACACGACGCCAGAGCCCAGGCCCGAGCCCTCGTTCGTCGTGACGTTCACCACCACGACGGACGGAAGCGACTTCGCCGCGGCGGCCTGTGCCGTCGTCGCCTCGTCGGTGTTGTCTATCTTGATGGTCTTGCCGGCAGTGGACTGCGAGGTGGTGGCGGAAGACGACGTGCTCGCACCGCCCAGGTTGCCCGTGCCAAACAGCGCAAGCGTCACGAGCAGTGCACCGACGACGCCACCGCACAGCCCCACCAGCGCGTTCCTGAGCGTGTGGCCGCCGTGGCGCCTGCCGCCATCCGACTCCTTGCCTGCATCCGGCGCCCCCGTGCCGCTCGCGCCCGTCTGGCCCTGGGCACTCTGGGCACCCTGCGCACCAGGCTGAGCCGGACTTGTGCTGACCGTGGGCTGAGCGGCCGTCTGGTCCATGCCCGGGACGGGTGGACGGCCGTTGTCGTTCTCGCTCATGATGACCCCTTTTCCGTCGGGCGCCACGCGCCCGTCTGTCCTTTGCGTACACCCACACTGTACCCGTCGCATGCCGGGGCAGACGCTCTTCTCGCCCTTGACACGTCAGCAGAACAACGCTTTTGGTTAGCTGAAAACCCAGGCAACAAAAAAACCGAGCCGCTGGGGACTCGGTCTGCAAATTTATGATGTTCCTAGATTTTGAACAGGCAGCCAACACCGCGTACCGTCACGATGTGCGATGCCACCTGTGGGCCCACCTTCGAGCGGACGCGCCTGATGTGCACGTCGACCGTGCGGGTCCCGCCGCAGTACTCGAAGCCCCACACGCGGTGCAGCAGCGTCTCGCGCGAGTACGCGCGCGAGGGGTGCGTCGCCAGAAACGAGAGGAGCGAGTATTCCATGAGCGTCAGGTCGACGGGCTTCTCGTCGATGTAGACCTGATACGTCGCGAGGTTGATGGTCATGTTGTCCACGGTGACGATGTCCGCCGGGGCGCTCTCCTCGCCGGGCCACAACAGCAGCGCGCAGCGCACCTCGAACTCCGCCTCGCTTGCCGTGGAGGTGATGAAGTCGTTCCTGCCCTGCGCGGGAAGGTGGAGCGAACCGAGCTTCGACTCGTCCTGGATGACGAGCGTGGGGATGAACCCGTTGTCAGAGACGTACGAATCCACTGCGTTGATCGTGTCCTGCTCGAGCCCGTTGGAGTCGAGCACCACCAGGTCAAAGTCGTGACCAGAGGAAATCGCCTGCGAGAAGGTCTCCGGCGTCGTCGGTAGGATCGACACGTCCAGGGCATGTTTCAGCTCTCGCATACGCTCGATGTACCGAGAGGTCTTTGCGACTAACAGGATGTTCTTATGGTGCATCCGCGGCCCCCCAACCCACAATGCTCGCCACGCAAAAACCGAGGGCACCCTAAGGTGCTCTCGGCCTACATTATCATACATTACAAGTTGCGATGTAAACTCTCGCGCGCTGAAGCAAAAAACTGCATCTTGCCGTACGTAACGCCCATCAGGAGCTACGAGAGCCTAAAGATCCGCAATATCCTATCTGATGTTGCCTAGGAACTCCTTCGTGCGCTGCGTCTTCGGGTGGTCGAACACCTCCTCGGGCAGGCCCTGCTCCACCACGACGCCACCTTCCATGAACACGACGCGGTCCGCGACGTCGCGGGCGAAGCCCATCTCGTGCGTGACGACGATCATGGTCATGCCGCTATGCAGCGCGAGGTCCCTCATGACGTTCAGGACGTCGCGCACCAGCTCCGGGTCGAGCGCGGAGGTCGGCTCATCGAACAGGATGACCTTCGGGTGCATGGCGACGGCGCGCGCGATGGCGACGCGCTGCTGCTGGCCGCCGGAAAGCTGGGGCGGCTTGTAGTCCGCGCGGTCCGCAAGGCCCACGGCCTCCAGCTGCTTCATGGCCTCGGCGCGAGCCTCGTCCTTGGGCTTCTTCAGGACCTTCACCTGACCCACCATAACGTTCTCGAGCGCGGTCATGTGCGGGAAGAGGTTGAAGCCCTGGAACACCATACCAAGGTCGCGGCGCAGCATGTTCACGTCGGTCTTCTTGGTACCGGTGATCTCCTTGTCTTCGATGAGGATGTGGCCGGCGGTCGGCGTCTCGAGCAGGTTGATGCAGCGCAGCATCGTGGACTTGCCGGAGCCGGACGGCCCCAGTACCACGACGATCTCGCCGTTCCACACGTCCAGGTTCACGTCGCGCAAAACCGGCGTGTCCGTGAACGTCTTGTTAAGGTGCTCGATGCGGACGATGGGGTGCTCGCCCTCCTCGAAGTGGTGCCTCGTCAGGCTCTTGTCGCGCTCGTAGGCCACGCGCGCGGCCTCTCCTGCGTCCATCGCGGGAGGCACCTCGACGGCTTCGATCTTGTGTCCGTTCTTTCCAAACATCGGCTATGCCTCCTGACCTGCATGGGATCTGAACGGGGCGGTAAGCGCGTCAAGCGCGCTGAAGCTCTGCCCAGAGGCCGGCTTGCCGTCTGGCGAGAGGCTCTTCTCGCCCTCCTCGGCACCCTCCGCGGACGTCGCGGCCCTTTTGCCGCCGGGCCTGGGTCCTCCGCCGTTCTCCGCGTCGGCGAGACGCTTCTCGACGATGCCGACGACCTTGATGAGCGGCAGCGTGACGATGAGGTAGTAGATGGCCGCGGCCATGTACGGGGTGATGTTGCCGGAGACGGTGGTGAGGTTCTTCGAGAACATCATGAGCTCCATGACGCCGACGGAGGACAGGAGCGACGTGTCCTTGTAGGAGGTGATGAAGTCGCTCGTGACGGTGGGCATGACGCGGCGCACCATCTGGGGCAGGATGACCGTGAACATGGTCTGCCCGCCGTTCATGCCGAGGGAGGCGGCTGCCTCGTACTGGCCCCTCGGGATGGACTGGATGCCGGCGCGGTAGATCTCGGCCTGGTAGGCGGAGGAGTTAATGGCCATCACGATGACGCCCAGTATGTTGTTGTCGATGTTGATGCCGACCATGGGCAGGCCGAAGAACATGATGTAGATCTGCAGGAAGAGCGGCGTGCCGCGCAGGATGTTGATGTAGACCGAGGCGATGCCCCTGAGCACCCTGAACTTGGAGATCCTCATCATGGCGAACAGCAGGCCGAGCACGATGGCGAACGGGTACGCCACGACCACGATGAGCAGGCAGAGGAGCCAGCCACCGAACAGCGAGACGAACGAGGTCACGAGGAGCTGAGGCTTGAGGAACATGTTGAGGAACGGAACGGAGTTCCACGCGCTCACCCATGCCTGGCCGTCGAGCCACATGACGATCTGCTGGACGGGGGTGTTCGCGCTGGTCTTGATGGACGGTGATGCGGGCAGGGTGCCCTTGACGCCGGCCGCGGTGGTGTAGCTGCCGGTGACCTTGCTCTTGCCGCCCTCGCTCGGGAACTTCATGTCCGTGATCTCGAGGCGCAGGAGCGAGCCGGTGGGGATCGGGGTCTCGAACTTGATGGTGATGGCGTTGCCGCTCGCCTTCGCGGATCCGTCGATGCTGACGCGCTTCAGGCCCTCAAGCACGGTGACCTTCGTCGTGGAGCCGTCGAAGCTCGCACCCTTGGGGAGCTTCAGGGTGACGGACGAGACGCCGTCCTTCACCTTGGTGGTCGCCTCCCAGGTGAGACGGGTGTTGATGCCGCCGATGACCTTGTCACCGCCGTCCTCGTTCGGGCGCGCGGTCGCCTTGCTCACGGCGACGGAGCCGGCGTCGCCGGAAAGCGAGGACGCGCTCGCGGTCGAGGTGCTCGCGCTCTTCTCCTCGTAGTCGACGCCGAACCACTTCAGCTCGAGCTTAGAGAGGGTGCCATCCTTGCGGCATTGCTTCAGCGCCTTGTTCAGGGCCTTCGTGAGCGCGGGGTTTTTCTTGCTCACGACGATGCCGTACTGCTCGCCGGTGGGGATCTCCTTCGCGACCGCAAGGTCCGTGTAGGAGCCCTTGCACTCGTACTGCATGACGGGCAGGTCGGCGACGGCGGCCTTGTACAGGCCCGTCGATACGCCGGAGAGTGCGGCGATCGGGTCGTCGAGCGCGACGACCGTGGCGTTGGGCAGGTTCTCCTTCACCCAGGACTCACCCGTGGTGCCCGCCTGGACGGCGATGGTGGAGCTTGCGTTGTCAAGCGTCTTGGTGTTGGCACCGATCTGGTCGGCCGCGCCCCTTGCGGTGACGAGCCCCTGGTTGGAGTCGATGTACGCGTTGGTGAAGTCGATCTCCTTCTGGCGCTCCTCCGTGATGGTGAAGTTGGAGGCGCCCACGTCGGCCTTGCCGCCCTGCTTGATGGCGGGGATGATGGAGTCGAACTTCATGGGGTTGAGGTACTCGCACTCCAGCCCCATCTTCTTGGCGAGCTCCTGCATGAGCTCGACCTCGAAGCCCTTCTTCGTCTGGCCTTCCATGTAGTCGAACGGCGGGTTCGCGAGGTCGGAGACGACCGTGAGCTTGCCCTTGTGGACGAGGGTCATCTTCTGGGACTCCGCCTTCTTGGCGGAGCCGTCACTCGTCGTCGTACCGCATCCGGAGATACCGAGCGCCAGCACGAACGCGAGGGATGCCACCAGCATGACCGGCAGCCTACGCAATCGGACGCAGTTGTTCTTCTTCATTCCTATCTCCCCTTCAAGCTTCCGCTGAAGTCCTCGGGCGCGGCCCGTGCCGCTGTCGCGATGCACGCACGCACCCACCCCACAGACCCGTCGGTCGAGGCCACATGGAGATTGTTACCAATATTAAAGTTGATTTGCAAATATGAAAGTTATATATATCGTAATTTCGAATATGGAAATATAATTGTCAAATTTCTGCCTGATAGGAGCAACACTCTACCTAAGAAATGCCCCAAGACGTACAAAAGCGACCGTCGCATTACGCAAGCGGTCGCTTTGTGCGCGCAAACAGTGTCTCGCACTGATATTGCAGGCACGTTTATGCCATATTACCGGAGCGAGTCGAAGCTAGACGCCAGCGTAGTACTTCGCACGCTCCCAATCGGTCACGGTAGAGCAGTACTCGTCCCACTCCTTGCGCTTCTCCTGCGCATAGAAGTCCGTGATGTGCTCGCCGAGCACGTCACGCACGAACGAGCTCGACTCGAAGAGCTCAATGGCCTCGCCGAGGTTGCGCGGAAGGCGCTCGATACCATTTGCCTCGCGCTCCGCCTCGGAGAGGGTCGCGGGGTCGACCGTCGCCTCCGGCGGGAGCGTGAGCCCCTCCTCGATGCCGCGGATGCCGGCGGCAAGGGTGAGGGCGATCGTGAGGTACGGGTTGGCCGTGGGGTCGGGGTTGCGCAGCTCGATGCGGGTGGCCTGGTGCTTGCCGGGCTTGTGCGTGGGAACGCGCACGAGCGTGGAGCGGTTCTTGCGTCCCCACGTGGTGTATATGGGGACCTCGCCGTTCTCGACGAGCCGCTTGTAGGAGTTCACCGTTGGGTTAGAGACGAGGGACGTCTCAGGCGCGTACTTCAGGACGCCGGCCATGTAGTGCTGCGCAAGCTCGCTCAGGTGCGCCTCGTTCTGGGTCTTGGGAGCCCAGAACAGGTTGTTGCCCTCGTGGTCGAAGAGGGACTCGTACAGGAACATGCCCGACCCGAGGCAGCCGCTGATGGGCTTGGGCATGAACGACGCGAACAGGCCGTTCTGGTACGCCTCTTGCCTGATCACCACGCGCGCGGTCATGATGTTGTCCGCGCAGCTCCTGGCCTCCGTGTAGCGCAGCTCGACCGCGTTCTGAGACGGGGACGAAGAGTGGAAGGAGTACGTGACGGGAATCGACATGCGCTCGAGCATGAGCGTGGTGGAGCGGCGGAGGTCCGTCGCGACGTCTGACGTCGTGAGATCGAAGTAGCCGCCCTTGTCCTGCGGGATGGGGTTGAGGTCGTTGTCGAAGTAGAAGTACTCGATGCGGGGACCGACGTTCAGCACGTAGCCCTTAGCGTCCGCCTCGCGGAAGACGCGCTCGAGGCAGTAGCGCGAGTCACCCTCGAACGGCTTGCGGGAGGGGGTCTTGATGTCGCAGAACACGCGGGCGACGCCCTTCTGCTCCGGTCTCCACGGCAGGATCTGGAAGGTGGTGGGGTCTGGGAAGGCGAGCATGTCCGACTCCTCGGACGAGACGAAGCCCTCCACGGACGAGCCGTCGAAGCCGACGCCCTCCTCGAACGCCTCCTCCAGGTCCTCGGAGGAGATCGAGAAGCTCTTGAGCTTGCCCATGACGTCCGTAAACCAGAGACGCACGAAGCGGATGTCGCGCTTCTCTACCGTCCTTAGGACAAAGTCGACATTCCTATCACCCATGTCAGATCCTTCCATCGCGATGCAAGGCGGTGTACCTGCGCACATATCGGTCTTACTGTGGCATACCAAGGTTACGCGACTGTTTCCGAAGCGGCAGCGCCCGCCGAGTCGCCGCCTTGCGCTCGCAAGCGGTCGAGAGTGTCGTAAGCCGTTAGAATACTAATACATCGGCCGCGGGCGCGCCGCCAGCACCACACATATATATGCGGGTCGCGCAATAGGCGATGCGCGTCTGGCTCCGCGGGCACTCCCCCCGCACGGGATGGACGCCCTACCCGCGTCTTGATGAGTCTCCAAGTGCCTCGTTTGCCTTCGCGACCATGTCCTGCGCAACGGGGCACTTCCCCTTGCCGGTGGCATGGGCGGCGCACGTTCCCTCCTGGGCGCACCCGGAGCATCCGCCGGAGCCCTTCCGTAGGCTGCGGACGCAAAGCGCAAACGCGACGGCAATGGCCGCCACGATGATGAAGTCAAGCATGATGTACCTCCATGTCATATCGCACATCATAAATGTAACCTATGGCTAACTTCATTCGTACCCCTTACGGCGGCGTCTACACACCACGCCCACGGACGCACCGAAAGCGATGGCATTGCCCTGCATCCGAACGCGGCAAAGCCGGAACGGAACGTGTTTCTCGCGTGTATTTTTAATCGTGCGCAATTATGTTGTCTACTATATTACTTGACAGGAAGGCGCGGACCCCTCCGCGCCACGTGGAAAGGACAGGCCATGAGCTACTTTGACTACACCGTCACCAACAGGGATGGCAGCACCACGGACCTCAGGCAGTATGCCGGCAAGGTACTCCTGATCGTGAACACCGCCACCGGCTGCGGCTTCACGCCCCAGTACGATGACCTGGAGGCCATCTACAAGAAGTACCGCGACCAGGGCTTCGAGGTGCTCGACTTCCCGTGCAACCAGTTTGCCGGCCAGGCGCCCGACTCCGACGAAGAGATCCACAGCTTCTGCACCATGAAGTTTGGCACCGAGTTCCCGCAGTTCAAGAAGATCGACGTGAACGGCGACTCCGCCGACCCGCTGTTTGTCGCCCTCGCGACCGAGAAGCCGTTCCAGGGCTTCGGGCGCACGGTGAAGGCGCTCGCCCTCAAGAAGTTTGCAGACGCAAACAACAAGAAGTACGGCGACAAGGCCTACATCATGTGGAACTTCACTAAGTTCCTGGTTGACCGCGAGGGCAAGCTCGTGGCGCGCTTCGAGCCCACCGTCGACATGGCCGAGGTCGAGAAGGCCGTGGCCCAGCAGCTGTAGCCCGGCCGCCGCACGTTGCGGCGCCGCCCCGGAAGGGCCACAATGCATTTACGCACGTGCCGGCAGGATGCGGAAGACCGCGCCTGCCGGCACGCCTTTGTCGCAGGTACCCAGAGCATGGAAGAGGGATCGGATATCATGTCAACACGCGACGACGATAAGCAGACGCAGGCACGCCAGCAGGCGCCCATGGGCGAGAGGGACGCGGCAACCGTGGCCGCGACGCCGGGCGCAGACCCCAGCACCCGCGGCCGCGAGGCCACCATCGTGAGGACGAGCGTCCTCGGCATCGGGGCGAACGTCCTTCTCGCCGCCTTCAAGGCGGTCGTAGGCATGCTGACCCACTCCATCGCCGTCACGATGGACGCCGTGAACAACCTGTCCGACGCCATGAGCTCCGTCATCACCATCGTGGGCACGAAGCTCGCCGGCAAGGCGCCGGACAAGAAACACCCGCTCGGCTACGGCCGCGTGGAGTACCTCTCGGCCACCATCATCTCCATCATCGTGCTGTACGCGGGCGTCTCTTCGCTCATCGAGTCCGTCAAGGGCATCGTGGCCCCGCAGACGCCCAGCTACACGCCCACGTCGCTCGTAATCATCGCCGCGGCCGTCGTCGTGAAGCTCGTGTTGGGCCGCCACGTGAAGGCGACGGGCGAGCGCGTGGGGTCGGACTCCCTCGTGGCCTCCGGCGCGGACGCCCTGTTCGACGCGGTGCTCTCCGCCTCGACCCTCGCGGCCGCGGCCGTGTTCATCGCGACCGGGTTTGCCATCGAGGCGTGGGTGGGCGCCGCCATCAGCGTCGTGATCGTGAAGAGCGGCCTAGACATGCTGCGCGAGACGCTGAGCCAGATCCTGGGCGAACGCGCGGACGCGGAGCTCGCGCAGGAGGTGCGCCGCATCGTCTCGGCGGACCCGGACGCAAACGGCGCGTACGACCTCGTGCTTCACTCCTACGGCCCCGAACAGCTCGTCGGCTCCGTCCACACGGAGGTCGCCGACACCATGCGCGCGGACCGCATCGACGAGATGACCCGCCGCATCCAGCACGCCGTGTACGCAGGCACCAACGGCAGGGTCATCCTGGCCGCCGTGGGTATCTACTCGCGCAACACCTCCGACGACGTGGCCGTGCGCATGCGCTCCAAGGTCACGCGCATGGTCATGGCGCACGACGGCGTGATCCAGATGCACGGCTTCCACGTGGACGAGAAGAACCGCCTGCTCGACTTCGACGTGATCCTGGACTTCGCCCTCCCCGACCGCCAGGCCACCTACCGCCAGATCGTGAGCGAGGTCCAGGCGGCCTACCCCGACTACAAGGTGAACGTCGCGCTGGACGTGGACGCCGCGGACTAGGGCGGCACGCTCTTCTCGCCCGGCGCACGCCGCCGGCGCGGGCGGTGGTGCGCTGCGGCGCGGTGCGAAGCGGCGCGAATTGCCCACGATTCGCCGTCAAGTTGGCGCAAGCGGGCGCACGGGCAAGTTCCTCCATATGCGGCGCACGCACCTGCCGTAGAATAGAGTCAGTTTGTTTGTGTGGTATGCAGGCGTTTCTACGGAAAGGAACTGGCATGGCAGAAGACACGATGAAGCTCGTCATCATCCGTCACGGTGAGTCCGAGTGGAACCTGAAGAACCTCTTCACCGGTTGGACCGACGTCGACCTGACGGACACCGGCCGCGCGGAGGCCGCCGCGGGCGGCAAGGCCCTCAAGGAGCAGGGCTATGACTTCGACGTCTGCTACACGTCGCTCCTGAAGCGCGCCATCCACACCCTGAACATCGTTCTGGACCAGATGGACCGCGCGTGGCTGCCCGTCCACAAGACGTGGCGCCTGAACGAGCGTCACTACGGCGCGCTGCAGGGCCTGAACAAGGCCGACGCCGCCGCCGAGCACGGCGAGGAGCAGGTCCTCATCTGGCGTCGCTCCTTCGACGTCCAGCCGCCCGCGCTGAAGCCCGGCGACCCCCGCGACCCGCACATCCAGGACCAGTTCCGCGACGTGCCGCAGGAGGACCTCCCCTACACCGAGTGCCTGAAGGACACGATCGCCCGCGCGTGGCCGTACTTCGAGCAGGAAATCAAGCCGCAGATGGAGGCCGGCAAGCGCGTGCTCATAGCCGCACACGGCAACAGCCTGCGCGCCCTGGTGATGCAGCTTGAGCACCTTACCCCGGAGGAGATCCTGAAGGTCAACATCCCCACCGGCGTCCCCTGCTCCTACACCTTCGACAAGGACTGGAACATCATCGACAAGCACTACATCGGCGACCCCGAGACGATCGAGAAGAAGATCAACGCCGTCGCCAACCAGGGCAAGGCCAAGAAGTAGCCACGCTCGCACGGCATGAGGAGGCCCCGCGTCGCACCCAGGTGCACGCGGGGCCTTTGTTGTGCGACCTCGATCTCGCGCGCGGAGGACCTAGCCCAGGCCCACGTCGAGCGCCATCATGAGCGTGAAGCCGAGCGCGAACGCAAGCACGCCCACGTTGGAGTGCTCGCCCTCGCTCATCTCGGGGATGAGCTCCTCAACCACCACGTAGACCATGGCACCGGCGGCAAAGCTCAGCAGGTACGGCATGAGCGGCACCAGCTGGCGCGCCGCCAGGATGGTGAGGAGGGCGCCGGCTGGCTCCACCACGCCGGAAAGGAATCCGCCGAGAAACGCGCGCGTACGGCTTGACCCCTCTGCGTGGAGCGGCATGGATATGATCGCGCCCTCTGGGAAGTTCTGGATCGCGATGCCGACGGAGAGCGCGAGGGCACCGGCCGCCGTAAGGCCCGTGCCACCGGAAAGCAGGCCCGCGTACACCACGCCTACGGCCATGCCCTCGGGGATGTTGTGGATGGTCACGGCCAGGAGCATGAGCGTCTTGCGCTGGAGGTTTGACTTCAGGCCCTCCGGACGGTCGTCCTTCTCGCCCAGGTGGAGGTGGGGCAGCAGGCTGTCAAGCAGCAGGAGGAAGAGGATTCCCAGCCAGAAGCCCACGAACGCCGGAACCCAGGCCAAACGTCCCATGCCGGAGGACTCCTCTATCGCAGGCACGATGAGGCTCCAGACGGAGGCCGCGACCATGACGCCGGCGGCAAAGCCCGTGAGCGCGCGGTCGACGGTGTGGTTGAGGCGGCCGCGCATGAGGAAGACCATGGCGGCGCCGGCCGTGGTGCCGGCAAGCGGTATCGCGAGGCCTATGATCGTGCGTGTGACGGATGCGTCCAAGGGGTCCCTCCTCTGGCGTTGGCCCGGTGGCGTGCACCAGGCGCGATGGCGTTGGACCTCAGTCTATATGTTGCGACGGCCTCGATGCTCGAGAGACTGTGATTGTTAATAATATATGGTCCTAATAATATGGGGTAGAATCAGCGCAGGAACGTGCGTGGCGCCTGACGGGGCGAGCGCCGCACGATGAGGACGCCCCTGCCGGGAGGAAGCAATGGAGAGACGCAACACGCGCCAGCGCCAGCTGGTGCTCGACGCCGTGCGGGATCTGGACGACCACCCCACCGCCGACGAGGCGTACCTTCGCGTGCGCGAGAAGGACGAGCACGTGAGCCGCGGCACGGTGTACCGCAACCTCCACGTCCTGGTGGAGTCCGGCGACATCGTCTCTGTGAAGGTTTCCGGCGGCGAGCGCTTCGACCGCAGGAGCGACAACCACGCGCACCTGGTGTGCACGGAGTGCGGCAGCGTGAAGGACGTGCCGGCGCCGGACGTGGAGGACGCGCGGCGCGAGATGGAGCGCGCGTGGGGCTACGCCGGCGTCCGCACGAGCACGGTGTTTGCGGGCGTCTGCCCCGCGTGCCAGAAAAAGAGCCAGGCGGCGAGGTAGCCACCCGGCTCTGCAAGCACGACCTCGGTCGCACTATCGCTACTTCCCCCTGCACGCGTGCCGCACCTCGACGCAGGATCCGGCCACGGCCGCGGAGAGGAGTACGGCGGCGGCCATCGAACCAACATCCATGTGATCACCCCTTTCGATGGTGAGAAGAGCCTGCGTCCGTTGCCGGGCGACCCTGCGGTCCCGCCCCGTTGGGGGTCGGGGCGAGACCGCCTGCGGGCCGCGGGGGTCGAACCCTGCTATGCGACCGGCTCCTCCGAGAGGCTCTGGAGGATGTGGCCGTCCTTCTCGTCCCACGTTGGCATGGGACGGAAGAGTTGGAAGAGGATGGCCGCGAGCAGCGCGAACGCCACGACGGTCCAGAACCCGAAGCTGCCGAAGGCGAAGAGCTCGTACAGCTGGTTGATGAGGAGCCCCACGACCCAGCCGAAGCCGCACTCGTAGCCGATGGCGAACCAGAACCACTTGGGGTCGTCCATCTGCCTGCGAATGGTGCCCATGGCGGCGAAGCACGGAGCGCACAGCATGTTGAACGCGACGAACGCGCACATGGCGCCCACGTGGAGCGTGCCGGCAACGGTGAACATGTCGGCAAATCCCTGCCACATGGAGACGGAGTTCTCCGTGGCGCCGCTGAGGCCGTACAGGACGCCGAACGTGGAGACGAGGTTCTCCTTCGCGATGAGCGCGGAGATCGTGGAGGCCGTCGCCTGCCAGTTGCCGAAGCCGAGCGGTGCGAAGATGAAGCTCAGGGCGCCGCCGACGCCGGCGAGGATGGAGTAGTCCATGTAGGTGTCAGGCGCTGCGGCCATGCCCTGCAGGAAGCCGAAGGAGCCGTCGCCGCCCTTCCAGCCAGCGATGCCGAAGTTGGAGAGGAACCAGATGGCGACCGCGGCCGCGAAGATGATGGTGCCGGCCTTCCTGACGTAGGAGGCGACGCGCTCCCACACGTGCAGCGCCCAGGAGCGGATGCCGGGGAAGTGGTAGTCGGGAAGCTCCATCACGAACGGCATGGGCTCGCCCTGGAACGGCTTGGTCTTCTTGAGCATGACGGCGGAGACGACGATCGCGACGATGCCGAGGAAGTAGAACATGGGAGCGACCCACCACGCGCCGTTGTCCGCGCCGATGAGGACGCCCATCACGAGCGAGATGATCGGCAGCTTCGCGGAGCACGGGATCATGGTGGTGAGCATGGCCGTCATGCGGCGGTCGCGCTCGTTCTCGATCGTCTTGGTGGCAAGCACGCCGGGGACGCCGCAGCCGGAGGAGACGATCATGGGGATGAACGACTTGCCGGAGAGGCCGAAGCGGCGGAACACGCGGTCCATCACGAAGGCGACGCGGCTCATGTAGCCGCAGTCCTCCAGGAAGCACAGCAGGACGAACAGCACGAAGATCTGCGGGATGAAGCCGAGCACGGAGCCGACGCCGCCGATGACGCCGTCGACCACGAGCGAGACGACCGCGTCGGACGCGCCGGCGTTCTGCAGCCAGCCGGAGACGGCAGTCGGCACGGAGTCCACGAAGCCGTCGTAGTCGTGCGGGTCAGGCTCCTGCGCGTTGACGGCCTTCTTGAAGTCCGCCAGGGTGACGGTCTTGACCACGTCGAGCTTCTGCCCGGACGAGAGGACCGCGTTGCCCTTGGAGTCGAGCTTCGTCACGACCTCGCCTCCGTCGTGCGTGAGGTTGCCGTCGCCGTCATGCTGCGGCACGTCACGCGCAACGACGCCTTTCGCCTTCGACTCGAACGCCTTGATGGCTCGCTCGTCCGCGGCGCTCAGGCTGTCCGCGGCCAGGGCCTTGCTCACGGCCGAGGTGTCCACGCCCTTCTCGCCCGCCGCGGCCAAGAAGCCGTCGATCTTGTCCGCGTAGTGGCCGTCCGCGTAGGCGGCGGTGTCCGCGTCGTACCTCTGCTGCGAGGCGGAGTTCACGAAGAAGCCGTCCGAGAACAGGTTGTCGTTCACCCAGTCCGTCGCGGGCGTGCCCACCGCCACGAGCGCCACCCAGTACACGGCGATCATCACTGCCGTGAAGATGGGAAGGCCCAGCACGCGGTTCGTCACGACGCGGTCGATCCTCTGCGAGGTGGTGAGCCTCTTGGGGGCCTTCTTCACGCACGCATCCATCACGGTCGCGATCCAGTCGTAGCGCTCGCCCGTGACGATGGACTCGGCATCGTCGTCACGGCTCTTCTCGACCGCGGCGATGACCTCCTCCGCCTGGTCGAGCTGCTCCCTCGAGAGGCCCAGGGGCTCGATGGCCTCCGCGTCGCGCTCGAACACCTTGATCGCGTACCAGCGGGCGAGCTCCGCGGGCGCGGCGTCGCCCACGATGGCCTGCACCTTCTGCAGGGCAGACTCAACCTCGGGCGAGAAGCACCTGACGCCCTTGGTCGCAACGCCGCCCCCGGCCGCGTCAACGGCCTGCCGCATGAGCTTGTCCAGGTTCCTGTTTCGCAGCGCGGATACCTCCACGACGGGCGCGCCGAGCATGGAGGAGAGCTTCTTCGCATCGATGACGTCGCCGCGCTCCTTAAGCAGGTCGCACATGTTGAGTCCCACGACCACGGGACGCCCGGCCTCCAGCACCTGCGTGGTGAGGTAGAGGTTGCGCTCGAGGTTCGTGACGTCGATGAGGTCGACCACGGCGTCGGGCCTGTCGTTCACGAGGAAGTCGCGTGACACGACCTCCTCCGGCGAGTACGGGGAGAGCGAGTAGATGCCCGGCAGGTCCACGAGCTCAACGTCTCGCTCCTTCTTCCACGGGGCCTGCTTCTTCTCGACCGTGACGCCGGGCCAGTTGCCCACGTAGCCGTTCGACCCCGTAAGCTCGTTGAAGAGCGTCGTCTTGCCGCAGTTGGGGTTACCTGCAAGCGCTATGTACGTCGTGTCTGCCATGTGCCTTCCCTGCCGTCGTTCGCGCGGATGCGTCGTGGTTCCCTCTGCGGCCCCGCCGCCCCGTCGCTATTGTTAGCCGTACTTAACTTCGTGCTGAAAAAAAGAGGCGCCGCTACGCCCGGACGATGTCCGTGACCTCGATGCACTGCGCCTCGTCCTTGCGAAGCGTCAGCTCGTACCCGCGGACCGTGACCTCGATGGGATCTCCCAGCGGAGCCACCTTGTGCACCAGAACCTGGGTCTTCTTCGTCACGCCCATGTCCATGATGCGGCGCTTGACCGCGCCCGTGCCGGTGAGCCTCTCGACGGTGCACGTCTGCCCCACCTTCACGTCCCTCAGCGTTGTCATGTGTTTGCCCTCCATATCGTTTCCAAAGTGACGCCGCAAGCCACGGCGCCTTCGGCTTGTACACGTGTCGTCCGGCGCGTCACCCCTGGCAGGCCGCCCTCGTCGACCTTCTTCAGCAGGTCACGACCCTCATCGCCATGTCGCGGTTCAGGGCGAGCGTCGCGCCCTTGACGCTCGCGACCACGTCGCCGTTAACGCGCGAGACCACCTTCACCTTGGCCCCCTGCACAAATCCCATCTCGGCCATGCGCTGTCGCAGGTCCTGCGGGCCGCGCACGCGCGCGACCGTCACCGTCTGCCCCTCGCTCGCCATCGCAAGCGGCAGCTGGAAACCAGACCTTAGCCCCGACGCGGCAACACGGCCACCGCCGGCGTGCTGATACCCCATGACGCCTTCCATCGCTCTCCCATGCAGTCAAATTGTTAACCATATCAAACTCACAGTGTGCACAATAGTACACTTTGGTTAACTTTGTAAACCCAATTTGCGAACTTTTCGCTAATTGAATCCGGCGCACGCCCCGCCGCAGGCGTGCACGGCAACACCTAAAGGTTTGGTACGCACCCGCCACGGGCTTACGAAATCCTGTAAACCGATGTCTGGTGTGTACCCGCGGCCAAGATGCGACTGCGCGCACCACCCCAAGGCCGCGCTGGGTCTTGCCAAGTCGGGCCAGGTGTGTACCAGCGCTTTTGACTGCAGCACACACCATTGCCAACCTTGCAGGCTTCCGCGAACTCGGTGCGGGTGTGTTGCGCCAAAAGAGGCCCCGTGGCGGAAACCCTCGGGTGCGTACCCGATACATGATTTGAGTACTTATAGCTTGAACACTCTACCTGCAATCATTTCTTATTGAACCAAAAGCGTATGCAGCACACCCAGGGCATTCTCGCATCACGCGCAACACACCCACGACTTCGTGACGACGGGCCCCTGTCTGCGCAACACACCCAAAGCGATCTTGTAAGGTCTCGCAAACTCGCCCCAAGTGTGTGCGGCGGCGGGCACGCACCCGGGGCGACGTTACGAAACCGCGCGAACCGGGCTCGGGTGTGTACCCGCATCCCGCGTGACCTACGCAAAAAGACGGAGGAGAAGGACCGCTCCCTCTCCCCCATCTTCAAGCTAGACCGTTGCCATCGCTCAGCCGCGGCGCCTACTTCTTCCTGCGCACGGGAATGGGCCTCGGCGGCGTCTTCGGCTTCTTCGCGCCGGCCTTCACCACGGCGCCCTCGCCGCACGCGTCCAGGCAGCGTCCGCACTGCGTGCACTTGCGCTGGTCGATCACGTGCACAAAGTTCGCCTTGCCCATGATGGCGCCGTCCTCGCACGCGTCCAGGCAGTCGCCGCAGCCGGTGCAGCGGGACACCAGGATATGGAAGGTCTTGTACGCGTCGCACGCGCCGGCCGGACACACCTTGCGCGCGTAGTGGGCAGAGATCTCGTCGCCAAACAGCGCACACGTCTGGCGCACGGTCTTCGCGAGCACGCGACCCACCTCGCACAGCGACTGCCCCTCCATCATGGGAGCAAGATCCTGCAGAAGCTCCAGGTCGCCGGACTTGCCGCGCTTGTGGCAGACGTCCTCCAGAATCGTGGCCATCTGGTACGAGCCCTCGTGGCCGAACACACAGTGCCCGCACGTCTCGTGGCGGTACTCGCGGCAGATCCTCAACAGCTCGTCGGCCATGCAGCAGTCCGCGCCAAACACGCGCACCACGTCGCTGGCGAGAAGAACGTCGCCCTCGCCTGAGGCCGCGACCATGTCGCCCTGCGGAAATCCCAGGTACACGGCCTTTGCGTCCTCCACGCCGGCCGCCTTGGCCAGTTCCGCCACGCTCACCTGCGCCGGCAGCTCCACCGGCTCGGTCGCGCCGTTCACGTACACGAGCTTCGGCGCGCCCTCGCCGCGCAGCCACGCCTCGCCGCCCACCAGGGTGTCTGAGGCAGAGCCGGTCACGGCCGAGGGTATGGGCTTCTCGCCCGCAAACAGGCGGGCGGCGGCGGTGTCGTTGCCGTACACGTAGCCAAACGAAGCGTCGGCGCGTGCGACGGCGACGCCCGCCGCCTCGAACGCGTCGCAGAGCTCGGGCTCGTCCGCCGGAAGGACCACGCGGGCCCCCTCGGCCGCCGCCTTCCGGACGGCCGCGTCCACGTCGGCCTTGAGGGCCACGAGCGCCGCGGGCGCCTGCGCGTACGCGGGCATGAAGTTTATAGTCAGTGCCATGGGGGTCCCTCCTAGTACTCGTTCCACAGGCGCGGGCGCGTCAGGGTCAGCCTGAGGTCGCACTGCAGGCAGCGCGACGCCTCGTGCTCGGCCTCGGACTCCGAGAACGGGCACTCGTACGGGCGGAAGTCCGCCTTGCGCTCCTGCGCGGGCTCCATCTTGGGCTCAGTCGGCTCGTCGTAGAAGCCGGCGGGCACCTTGCCGATGCGCTGTACCGGCACCTCCGCGTCGAGAAGAACCTCGGAGATGTCGCCGTCGCCGCCCAGGAAGCGGTCGATCGCCTCGGCAGACTCGCGTCCGCCCTCGATCGCGCCGATGACGGACTTCGTGCCCGTCACGGCGTCGCCGGCCGCGAACACGCCGTCCTCGCTCGTGCGGTGCTCGGCGTCCGCCACCACGTACGGGCCGTGCGTGAGCTCCAGGCCCATGTCGCGCGTGTCCTCTGGCTTCTGGCCCACGGCGAAGATCACGTAGTCCGCCGGGATCGTGAGCTCGCCGCCCTCGACGAGCTCCGTCACGGGACGATGCTGCTCGTCGAAGTAGAACTTCGCAATCTTGTGCACGGTCATGGCGCCGACGTGGCCGGGCCTCTCCGCACTCTCGTCGATGGAGGTGAACGCGTAGGCGTCGTGAAGCGTGACGCCCTCCTCCGCGGCCTCCTCGCGCTCCTCCGGCGTGGAGGTCATGACCGCCTCGGCCTCGAGGCAGCACACGTCGACGCTCGTTGCGCCCAGGCGGACGGCCGTGCGGGCGCAGTCGTAGGCGACGTTGCCGCCGCCAAGCACGACGACGCGGCCGCGCACATCCATGGGCTCGCCCTTGCGGGCCGCCTTCAGGAAGTCGGTGTTGCGGATGACGCCCTCAAGGTCGTGGCCCGGAGTGGGAAGCACGGTTCCGTCGAACGTGCCCACGGACACCAGGACCGCGTCGAACTCGGACTTGAGCGCCTTCGGGTCGCGCACGCGCTCGCCGCAGCGGATCTCGACGCGCGGCTCCGCGTCGTCGCCCTGCGTCACGTCCAGAATCGTCTGGATCTCGCGGTCGAGCACCTCGTCGGGAAGGCGGTACGCGGGGATGCCGTAACGCAGCTGGCCGCCGGCCTTCTGCTCCGCCTCGAACACGACGACGTGGTGGCCCTTCTCGGCCAGATAGTAGGCCGCGGTGAGGCCCGCGGGGCCGGCGCCCAGGATGGCGACCCTCTTGCCGGTCAGCGCGTCGTGGCGCGTGCGCCGGCGCCACTCGCCGGTGTCGCGCACGGCGGCCGCACGCTTCAGGCGGCAGATGGACAGCGGGCCCTCCAGGTGGTTGCGCTTGCACTCGCCCTGACAGTTGTGCGTGCAGATGGAGCCCAGCGTCTCGGGGAACGGCACGCGCTCGCGGACGACGGCCGTGGCCTTTTCCCACTCGCCGTTCTTGACGTGGCGCAGGTAGCGCGGGATGTCGATGTGCGCGGGGCAGCCGGACCTGCAGGGGACCACGTTGTCCTCGCGGGAGCGGCCCTCCTTCGCGAGGCCGAGCGTGTCGACGATCGAGCCCGTGGGGCACACCTCGACGCAGGCGCCGCAGAAGCGGCAGCCGGCCTCCTCGAGCGAGACGCCGCCGTCGATGCCGATGCGGATGCCCTCCGGCGTGCGCTGGTAGTCGAGGACGCCCACGCCGCGCAGCTCGCGGCAGGCGCGCACGCAGCGGCCGCAGCGGATGCAGCGCGTGAACATGTGCGTGATGAGCGGGTTCGTGTCGTCCGTCGCGACGGTGCGGGCGCGGCAGCGCCAGCGCGCGGGCGATACGCCCAGGTACTGGTACATGCTCTGCAGCTCGCACACGCCGTACTTCGGGCAGCCCGTGCAGTCGGACGGGTGCGTCGCCAGTATGAGCTCCATGGCCATGCGGCGCACGTCCTCCGCCGCCTTCGCGTGGGAGTCGACCACCATGCCCTCGCGCACCGGGGTCTTGCACGCGGGGACCGCGGGGCCCTCGCCGTCGACCACGATGGAGCAGAGCCTGCAGCCGCCCACGGCCTCAAGGTCGGGGTGCTTGCAGATGTGCGGGATGAAGACGCCCGCGTCGAGCGCGGCGTCAAGCACCGACGCCCCCTCGCGGGCCTCGACCTCCGTACCGTCAATCGTTAGCTTCACGTGTGTTCCTCTCGCCGGGGCGCGCGTGCGCCCGTCCCTCATACGACCGCGGGACCTTCGCACGAAGGCCCCGCGGCAGTCAGTGTTCTAGAGCTTAGGCACTAGTCCCAGTCCTCGTCACCTGCGGACTCCGCTACGCGCTCGGCGGCATTCTCGCCGGCGATGCGGCCGGAGTTCAGGCAGAAGCCCATGGTGTTGCCGGGGATGGAGTAGTTGTAGGAGTCGCCGTAGATGGTGCAGGCGTCCGTGCCCACGCAGTACAGGCCGTCGATGACCTCGTAGTCGTCGGTCATGACCTCCATGTTGTGGTTGATGAGCACTCCGCCCAGGGTGCCGTAGGCGCCCACGTACTGGCGGCAGACGTAGAACGGACCCTCCTCGAGCGGCATCATGAACTCGCGCTCCTTCTCGAAGAGCTCGTCGTAGCCCTCGGCGCACATCTCGTTGTACTGCTCGACGTTCTTCATGAGGCCCTCGGGGTCGATGCCGATCTTCTCGGCCAGCTCCTCCAGGGTGTCGGCCTGCGCGATGACGTGGTTGCCGGCGCCGTCCACGTACGTGTCCAGGTCGCGCTGCCACTGCTCGTCGAAGCCCTGGTAGAGGTCGTGCGGGTGGACGTGGCTCACGATGTCGGGTCCGTCCTTCTTCCAGTGGCGCAGCATCTTGGAGTCGAAGATCGAGAACGCGACCTTGCCGGGCAGGTGGTTGATGGCATTGCCGACGAAGGTGGTGTTGAAGATGTCGTCCTCGGGCATGAAGCGCTCGCCGGTCTTGTCGCACCAGTAGCACGGCTGGCGGAACGCGCCCTCCACGTAGAAGTGGTTCATGTTGTCGGGCAGCTGGTACATCATCTCCATGCTGACGGGGGTGTGGCCGGCGCCGACCTCGTGGCACATGTTGTAGCCGTCGCCGTCCATGCCGGGAACGGCGAAGGAGTACAGGTTCTTGCCCCAGTCAAGGCCGATCTTGTCGTGGATCATCTTCGCGTTGTTGCCGAAGCCGCCGGTGGCCACGATGACCTCCTGGCAGGAGATGGTGACCTCCTCGCCGTCCTTGTTCGTGGCGACGACGCCGCACACGGCGCCCTCGTCGTTGGTGAGCAGCTTCTTGCCCGGGCACTCGAACATGAACTCGACGCCCAGGTCGGTCGCGCGCTCGGTCATGCGCTTAATCATCGTGGTAGCGGCGCGGGGACCCGGCTCGGAGCCGTCCTCGGGCTGCACCACGTGCCAGGTGTACTCGCCGTCGGCATAGGCGCGGGTGCGCTCGCGGGCGCGGAACGCCGGGCGCACGGAGTTGAACACGACGCCCATGTCCTGCAGCCACTTGATGGTGTCGCCGCTCTTGAAGTAGTACGCGCGGACCAGGCGCGGGTCGACCTGGTAGTGGGTGTAGAACATGTGGCGACGGAACAGCTCGCCGGGCGTGACCTCGATCATCGAGGCGCGCTGCACGGGGGAGCCTGCCGCGCAGGGGCCCATGCCCATGTTGGCGGCGCCGCCGGTGTTGGACGCCTTCTCGAGCGTGATGACGCGCGCGCCTCCCTCCGCTGCGGCAATGGATGCTGCCAGGCCAGAAAGGCCGGCGGCCACTACGACGACGTCTGTCTCGAGCTCTTGTGCCATGGGATTCCTCCTCGGATAAACCCTGCTCTTCCCGCGCTCTGGCGCGGCAACTTTCATGTTTATTCTGTTCGCAAGGCCCTGCCTCGCATATGTGCAGCTGAACAACTTTTGGCCCACCGCGGCGTCCCGCACTGTGCGTGCGTGGAGTCAGAACACGCTTGCGGGCGAGAAGGACGCGTCCTTCTCGCCCGCGTAGGACGCCTTGCGTCGGGGGCCTTCGCCCTCCTAGCGCTCGGGCATCGTCGGCTGGATGAACTCCTTGTAGCGAGCGACGCGCTGCTTGTACTCGTCGCCACGCTGCAGCTTTGCGAGCTCGCCCTCCATGCGCGCGATGTCCTCGCCGTGGATCTGCTTGCCCTCGGCGGTGTCGTGCGCGCGGAACAGGCCGCGCTCGTCGTAGCACTCCTCGTCGCGGTACTCGACCTCGACCTTGCCTTCGTTCACATGCACATGACCCTCGAGGCCGCACACGGAGCAGATGGCCTTGTCGGTGCCGGGGACCAGATAGAAGTCGTTGGCGTTGCAGTGGGGGCAGACGCCCTTCTCGCCCTGGTACTGGGCGTGCTCGGGGTCCTTGGCCGCACGGGCGAGGTTAATGCCGATCTGGTGGGCGCGGGACACGACGGCGTCGTCCATCAGGGCGCGCTTGCTCCAGGGCACCCACTCGTTGTCGATGATCTTCCACGTGGGCGTCATGGACTGGATCGCGTGGTCGGACTGGGCGTGCGTGCCCCAGTCGGAGCCGCCGATCGCGATGTAGCTCACGGGCTTGCCCGGGCAGATCACACGCGGGTCCGGCTCCTTGGACGGCTTGCCCTCGGCGGCGAGCCCCTGCGCGATCCGGGTGGACAGCACGTTGTTGCCCGTGTCCATGCGGGGCCCGAAGCGGTCCATGATCGTGTGGAAGAGTCCGGACGCGCCCGTCTCGAAGATGGGGTCGCACATGACGATGCCGTCGGCCTCGGCCATCTTGAAGAACAGCCAGTCGAAGTCGTCCTTGTGGATGCAGCGGTTGCCGCGGCCGCCCATGAGCGACTTCACGCACGCGATGCAGCCGGTGCAGTGGCGGATGTCCAGGTCCTGCGCGCGGATGAACTCCACGTCGCAGCCCTCCTCCACCGCGCCCATGAGCGCCTCCTTGCAGATGGAGTCGTTGTTGCCGTTCTTGGTGCCAAACGAGATGCCAAGTACCTTTGCCATGTCGGTCCTTCCCACGACGCGGGGCCGCCCCCGGCGGCCCCTACCCTATGCGGATAGCGTAGGTTGGCAGGCGTTGTGCTATGGCACCAAAGATTAAAGTGGCAACCACCCAGCTTTGGTGCTACGTACCAGAGCGGACGGACGGCGCTACGGCATGTCGGAGAGCCCCTCCATGATCGCCGCGGCAAAGCTCACAGCAAGGCGGTCGTCCCCGTCCTTCAGGTCGAGGTGGAACAGCTCGTCGATCTTGTTCACGCGGTAGAAGTACGTGTTGCGATGCACCGACAGCGCCTCCGCCGCGTCTGCGGGGCTCCCCGGGAACCGGACGGACGCCACGGCCGTCTGCAGGTACGCGGTGCCGTGGACGCGGTCGTAGGCGTCCATTGCCACGACGCGCTTGTCCAGCAGCATGCCCTGGGCGCCCGCGAGCTCCGCGTTGTGCGCGATGACCTCGAAGCGGTGCCGCCACAGGTACACGACCCTGGTGCCGGCGTGCGGCCGGACGGCGGCGCGCAGCTCGCGGCTCTCGCGCAGCGCGCGCCGCATGGCAAGCAGGTCGCCAAACGGCTCGCTCGAGTACGCGCGCATGTCGTTGTTCGTGAGCATCTGCGTCAGGCCGCGGTCGCGCGATACCCTGCGCTCGCAGCGCTCGTACGCGTCGAAGCCCACGTCTTTGGCCGGCCCCACCGCCACCAGCAGCACGAGCGCGCCGCCCGTGACGCACCAGACGACGCCCGGCATGCTCCTCTGCACGATGGCGCCGGCGCGCGCGTAGTACTCCTCGTTCGCGTCCGCGGGGCCGCACACGTTCAAGAGCACGTACGTGTCGTCCGCGGCAAGCCCCAAAAGGTCCAGGTGCGCCTGAAGCGCATCCTCGCTCACGAACGCGCCCTCCAGCACGTCCTTCAGGATGGACGAGCCCTTGCCAAGGCGTCCGCCCGCGGCGCCCAGGCGCTCTATCATGATGCCCGCGAGGTCGCTCGCGAAGTCGACGAGCTCCAGGTCGAGCCCCGTCATGGCGTGCGTCACCTCGAACACGTCGAAGCGGCCCATCTCGAGCCGGTGGTGGTAGATTATGGACGTCACGGCGCGGTCCTTCTCGCCCGCGCGCTCGGACAGCACGGAGTGGCGCGCGCTGCGCACGGAGCTGATGACGCCGTCGTCGCGCAGGCGGCGCTCCACCTCGGGCGTGATGTAGCCCGCCTCCAGCACGGAACGCACGTCGTCCGAGGTGGGCAGCGTGCCCGCCGTCGCCAGGATCTTGTGCTCCGTGTTCGATATGTTGACCGGGTTCTCGAGCACCGCGGCCGCCCTCTGGGCAAACTGCCGTATGTCGTAGGACTCCAGGAAGCAGTCGAACAGCTGGTTGCGCCGCGCGCCCAGCTCGCCGCTGCGCTGCACGAGGCCCAGAAACGCGCCGCGGAACTCGATCGGCGCAAGGTCGCCCCAGCAGTACACGACGCCCGGCTCGCGCGCCGCGGCCGCATCCTCGCCCACGGCGTCCCCTTCCTCGCCCTGCGCGTACACAAGGAGAAGGCCCTCGTCATGGCCCGGCGCACCCTCCTGGGCCAGGTCCGCGCGGGACCCCAGGCGGATGACGCCCTCCGCGCGCTCGCCTGCGCCCCACTCGGGGGAAACGACCATGTCCCATCCCAGTTGAGCGTCGTCCGCCACGTCAAAGCCCCGTATGGGCAGCTCGCTCAGCACCGTTCTCAGCTTCATGCGCCCCGTCCTTCTCGCCGTTGTACGCGTGCACAAGTCTAACACGCGCCCGCTCCGCACATTTTGGGGCTGCTGCCATGGGTTTTGCCATGCCCGCAACATACGCTTTGCTACGGATTTAATGGGGCGCTCCTGCATCGCGCCCCGCGAGGGATTGGAGAAGCGCATGGCACGACTGATTGACGAGCTCATCGCAAAGGCGAAGGGGGCGCCGCGCCGTGTGGCGCTGCCCGAGGCAACGGACGCGGACACGCTCCGCACCGCCCGCACCGTCCTGGACGAGGGCATCGCCCACCCCGTGCTCGTAGGCCCGGCAGACGAGGTGCGCGCCGCGGCCGCGCAGGCCGGCGTCGACCTTGGGGGCATGGAGCTTGTGGACACCTCCGACGAGGCGGCGGCGGACGCGCTCGCAAAGCGCTACATGGCCGCCGGTCGCGAGAGGCTCGTGTCTTCGAAGGGCGCGCGCCGCAAGGTGAAGAAGCCGCTGTACTACGCCATGGTGCTCGAGGACCTGGGCGACGTGGACTGCACGTTCTGCGGCCACGTGAACACCACGGGCGACGTGCTGATGGCCGCGCAGATGATGATCGGCCTCGCGGACGGCGTCGACGTGCCGTCCATCCTCGCGCTGGCGCAGGTGCCGGGCTTTGCCGGCCCGGAGGGCGACGTCATCGCCCTCACGGACTGCGGCCTGAACCCGGAGCCCACGGCCGAGGAGCTTGCCTCCATCGCGATCGCCGCATGCGACAACGTGAGGTCGATCATGGGCTGGGAGCCGCGCTGCGCCTTCGTGTCGTACTCCACGGACGGCTCCGGGGAGAGCCCGTCCATCGAGCGCGTGCGCAAGGCAGTCGACGTAGCCCGCGCGCGCCGCGCCGACCTGTGCATGGACGGCGAGTTCCAGCTGGACGCCGCCATCGTGCCGGCCGTGGCCGCGAAGAAGGTGAGGCGCGAGAGCGCCGTCGCCGGCCGCGCGAACGTGCTGGTGCTGCCCGACCTCAACTGCGCGAACACCATGATCAAGACCATCCAGCTCTTCGCGGGCGGCAAGGGCTACGGCCACACGCTCAGCGGCTTCCGCCGTCCCGTGGCGGACAGCTCGCGCGGCGCCTCCGTCGAGGAGATGGTGGGCGACATAGCGATGCTCGTGCTTGCGGCGGCAGAGTAGCAAAGGGAGGAAACACCATGGCATATCGCATCCTTACGCTCTCCCCCGGCTCGACCTCCACGAAGGTGGCGGTCTTCGAGGGCGAGAAGTGCCTCATGAGGGCGAACGTGACGCATCCGGCAGAGGAGCTCGCCCGCTTCGAGAGGGCCGTCGACCAGCTTGACTACCGCGTCCAGACCGTGCTCGACGAGCTTGCGAAGGCGCACTTCTCGCCCAGCGACATGGACGCGTTCAGCGGCTACTGCGGCGGCATGGGCCCCACGCGCGGCGGCATCTTCGCGATCGACCAGACCGTGTGCGACCACGTTCTGAACTGCGGCATGAACCACCCCGCCATCCTGGGCGCGCCCATCCTGTACAGGTTTGCGCAGGACACGGGCAAGCCGGCGTTTGCCGTGAACCAGCCGGACACCGACGAGCTGGACGACGTCGCGCGCATCACGGGATATCCCGGCGTGTATCGCAAGAGCCACGTGCACTGCCTGAACCAGAAAGAGTGCGCCATCCGCTTTGCCCAGAGCATAGGCAAGGCATACGACGAGGTGAACGTGATCGTGGCCCACGTGGGCGGCGGGCTTTCCGTCGCGGCGCACCGCCACGGCTGGATGGTCGACACGAACGACGTACTGGAGGGCTCCGGACCGTTTGCGCCGAACCGCTCCGGCGACGTGCCGCTGAAGCCCGTCGTGGCGCTCGTGGCGGACGGCGCCGAGTCCAAGGCCGAGGCCATGGCGCGCATTGGCAAGACCGGCGGACTGAAGGGGCTTCTTGGCACGGATGACGCCCGCGCGATCGACCAGATGATCGCGGGCGGCGACCCATGGGCGACCGTGGTGTACGACGCCATGGCCTACCAGACCGCAAAGGCCATTGGCGGGTTCGCGGCCGCGCTGGAGGGCGCGGTGGACGGCATCGTGCTCACGGGCGGCGTGTCGCACGACCCGATCTTCGTGAACGCCGTGCGCCGCCGCGTGCAGTGGATCGCGCCCGTCGCCGTGTACGCCGGAGACTTCGAGATGGAGGGCGCCGCCGCGGGTGCCGTCCGCGCGCTCGACGGCACCGAGTCCGTCATGACCTACACCGGCGAGCCGTCATGGGACGGCTTCAAGCTCTCCGGGGCACCGAGGGATGTGGAGGAGTAGATGACGGAAACCGCCAAAGCACAAGGTGGCAAGTCCGGGGGCTTCCACTACGCCTACCTTATCGTGCTGTCGTGCATCATGATCACGTGCCTGCCGTGCGCGCTCGCGCTCAGCTGCGCCGGCATCTTCTTCACCCCGGTGAGCGAGTACCTGGGAGTGGCTCGCGCCCAGTTCACCCTGTACTTCTCGATACTCAACATCGCGATGATGCTCACGCTGCCCGTCGCCGGCAAGCTCATGGGCAAGTCCGACCTGAGGGTCGTTCTTTCCGCGGGCGTAGCCCTCACGGGCGCAGGCCTTCTGCTTATGGGGCGCTGCAGCGCCCTGTGGCAGTTCTACCTGTGCGGCGCCGTCATGGGCGTCGGCGTGGCGCCGCTCATCTACCTGGCCGTGCCCACGCTCATCAACGCGTGGTGCGTAAAGCGCGTCGGCTTCTTCGTGGGGCTCTGCATGGCGTTCACCGGTATCGGCGGCGTCATCTTCAACCCGGTGGGCACCGCCCTCATCCAGTCCGGAGACGAGGGCTGGCGCCTGGCGTACACCGTCTTCGGCATCATCACGCTCGTGGGAACGCTGCCGTTCACGCTGTTCGTGGTGCGCTCCAAGCCCAAGGACAAGGGTCTGCTGCCCCTGGGCGCGGGCGAGGCGACCGACACGTCTAGGCCCGCGGCGGAGTCCGGTGGCGTGATCGCCGCGAAGGCCATGCACATGCCGGCGTTCTGGGCGCTCGTGGTGTTCTGCGGCATCATCACCCTGAACCAGACCATCTACCAGTTCCTGCCCAGCTACGCCCTGTCCTTCTCGTCCAGCCTTCCCCAGGTCGCGGCCGCGTCCGGCGTCGTCGCGTCCGCCGCGATGGCCGGCCAGGCGATCGGCAAGGTCCTTCTGGGCATCGTGAACGACCGGTCGCTGCGCGCCGGCGTCTTCGTGGGCATGGGCTGCGGCGTTGCGGGCGTCCTCGTGATGTGGCTGCTGCCGTCCACGCTTGCGCTGCTGCTTGCGGGCGCGTTCCTGTTTGGCATCGTGTACGCCCAGACCGTGGTGCAGACCCCGCTTCTGGTGCGCTACGCGTTTGGCTCGGCGGACTACCCCGCGATCTACTCGCGCGTTTCGATGGCAGGCTCGCTCATGAGCGCCGTGGCCGCGGTGTTCTGGAGCCTGGTGATCGACTCCGCGGGCGGGTTCCCCCTCATGTTCGTGCTCGGCATCGTCTGCATGGCGATCTGCCTGGCATCCGCGCTGTTTGCCATCGCGCACAAGGCGGAGGCATAGCGCAGGTTCGTGCCCGGCCACATAAGCATCGCAAAAGGCGGCGAGTCCCTTTGGACCCGCCGCCTTCTTGTGCACGCTGCCTGCGCATAGGAATCGCACGGCCTCGTTGGATGACCGGGACGCACGCCCCTCCGCCTGATCCTGCTCCTACGCGCGACCTTCCGCCGCGCCATCGGCCTTCGCGCTCCCGCGACGCCTGCGACCAGACCTCACGCGCGGCTTCGGCCTCTCGATCAGCGCCCTGAACTCCGGCGAGTCCGGGTCCACCCCGTCCTCGCTCATCACGTGCAGGCACCCGCGCAGCTCGGGCAGGCTGATGTTCTGCCAGCGCATGCCGCGGTCGTCCTTCGCCCACAGCGCCAGCTCGCGCCACCCGGCAAGGTCGGCCGGCACGAACTCGTGGTCGTAGTGGCCGGTCATGATGGAGTCCACGTCAAGCCCCTCCATCTTGCCCAGCGTTTGCACCCACTCGTCCACGCTCGTCGAGTCGTCGTAGAACAGCGTCATGCACGGCGTGACGGCGTCCCCGGAAAGCAGCACGCGCTCGCCTTCGACCACGTAGCCCATCGACCCGCGCGTATGCCCCGGCAGCGCCACCGCGCGCACCGTCTCTCCGCCCAGGTCCAGCTCGTAGCCCTCCGCGACGTGCCACGTCCGCGGCCTCGCCCCCTCCGCGGTCGAGAAGAACGTGCCCTCGGGAAGCTCGAACCTCTCCCTCAGCTGCTCGCGAATGCGCGCCTCCGCGTCCTCCTCGGTCTCCCAGAAGCCGTCGTCGACGGCGCTGATGCCGACCTTCTCGAACGAGTACGCGCCACCCACGTGGTCGTGGTGATGGTGCGTCAGCAGTACGGTGACGGGCAGGCTCGTGATGCGCTCCACCTCGGCCCGCAGGTCACCCACGCCCTCCATCGTGTCCACCAGCGCCGCGCGCTCATCTCCCACAATCAGGTAGCAGCGGTTTCCCGCTATGTCGGCAAGCCTCCATACATGCGGCCTCACCTGGGCAGACTCGATCCTCGCTTCCATGTCCCTCCTCGTCGGCGCCTCCGGGCGCCACTCGCGCAGGGGGCGGTCGCACGTGCGCGCGACCGCCCCCTGCCGCGCACCCGCAACGCTATGCGGTGCGCGCTCTCTTTCAAACGTTTGCGGCCGGCAATACCTGCAGCCAGTCCCGCCGCCTACGCCATCTGCGGCGCGGGGTCGTTCGTCGCCTTGCGCGCAAGGTTCTCGATCGGACCCTGCAGGAAGAACGTCACGATGTAGCAGACCACCCACACGGGGATGATGTTCTGCAGGAAGCCAAACACCGACGCGATGAGCGGCGCACCGCCCAGCACGCACGCGTCCAGCGTTCCCACCAGGTAACACAGGATGATCGCGTATACGGTGTTGATGGGCAGGTTCACCAGCAGGCCAAACTTCAGGCCGTCGGACGGCTTCGCGTGCTTCGTGGCCCACTTCACGCTCTTCTCGGGAAGGGAGGGAATCATGCCGATGACCGTCGCGATGCACCAGGCGAACACGAAGTTAATGAAGAACATGGGCCAGATCCAGGACTGGCCGGCAGGCAGCGTGGCCGTGTGGAACACGTAGAGCGCCAGCCACTCGCACAGCACGCACAGTACCAGTGCGGTAAAGAGGTTCAGGACCGCGGCCTTGACGAACCTCGTGGATGTCTTCATGGGCATGATATTTCCTCTCTCTAAATGCTAAGCTTCCCGCTTACCTGCACAAGCGCAAGGCTCGTGCATATTGCCTGTTACACGGCCTAATGGCCAGAAAGTGCGAGGTGCGCAAGCGAGCTTTCGCGCACCTCGCCGCCCCAAGGGGCCGGCGGGAGACCCCGCCACGTGCTATCGGTGGATGTAGCTCCCCGCCTGGTAGCGCGGTGGAACCACAGGCACCTCGATCCAGGAGGCGTGCTCTCCTCCCGTGTGGACGTTGTGGGTGCCACGGTTGTCCGTGTCCCACGACAGCGGCTCGAACCAGCCATCGCGGATGTAGCGGCCGGAGATCTGGACGCGGAAGCGCTCGCCCTTGTGGTACACGCGCGACGTCGGCACGATCGCGATGTCCACGGCGCGCACCTCGCCGTCCTCCAGCTTGTGCGTGTCCGTCATGGTGTAGACGGGCGTGTGCTTCTTCGTAAGGCCGGCATCGACGGTCGCGCGAGAGACGCGGCACTTGCCCCATGCGCCGGGGTGCGGCTCGTCGAGCGTGAGCCACGGCACCCACGTGCCGTCCTCGGACGCCTTCTGGATGTTCACGAAGAGGTCCATGTCGTCGTAGCCGTCGCAGCTCACAAACAGGTGCAGGCTCATGTAGCCCGTGATCTCGACGTCCTCCGGGACGGTGAGGTCGAAGTCGACCTCCTCGGTCGACGGATCGTAGGAAGCCTTGCCCTCGGTCGCAGGAGCCTCGGTCGCAAGCTCGTAGCACTTGGCGGGATGGTCAAGCTCGACGCAGTCCTTGGGTGCCGACGCGTCCAGATACAGCTTCTTGTACACGGTGCGCTTGATGGGCCACGCCTTCTCGGGGCGCTTCTCCTGGTAGTCGATGTCGTATCCGTCCATCACGTCCAGGCGTACGCGCGGCATCATCTCCCAGCCGTTGTGGATGCCCTTCAGGTAGCGGTCGTAGTAGCGGCGCAGCTCATCCAGGTTGTACGGGTTGTACGTGTCGGGCCACTCGAAGTCGCGGTGGATGCGCAGCCACTTCTGGTGGCTGCGGCAGCGGCGCCACGCGTTAATCGATCCCGGCAGGTGGAAGTGCGACCATCCGCCCGTCTGGTACACGGGGACCTTCACCTTGCGGAAGTCGGCGCGCTTGTCGTTCCAGTACGCGTTCATGTCCGGGTACATCTTCGCCATGGCGACCTGGTCGTCCACGCCGTTCGGGCCCGTCACCTGCGCGGCGATGAACTTGTTGAACGAAAGCGCGGGCACGCCGCCCTCGAAGAAGCTCTCGCGGTACAGATCGGTCGTGCACTCCCACGGCGCGATGCACGCCAGGTGGGGCGGCTGCTCTGCGGCGATGCCCCACTGGTGCATGGCGACGCCGGAGTTTCCGCTCATGCCGACCTTGCCGTTAGACCACGGCTGCGCCGCGACCCACTCCACGAAGTCGTAGCCGTCCTCGCGGTCCTGGTGCATGAACATGTGCACGGAGCCCTCGGAGTGGCCCGCGCCACGCACGTCCACGTTCGCGACGGCGTAGCCCTGGTAGCACCAGTACAGCGGGTCCGGGCTCTCGAACTTGGCGCACTTGGACACCGTCATCGGCGGCACGCCCATGATCTGCCACTCGCTCATGCCGTCGCCCGGGCGCTTGCCAAACCAAGACCACGACACGATGGTCGGGACCTTCTCGACGTCCTTCGGACGGTAGATGTCGCAGTAGATCTTCGTGCCGTCGCGCAGGACGACCTCCTGGTCCTGCATGCAGATGACGCCGTCCGCCGCCTCGTACGTGTGCGGGTTGAACGGCGGGCAGAAGCCCTGACCCATGCGCGCCATCGGGTCGTCGGACGCGGAGAGGTCAACCTCGGCCTGGTTATCGTTCGGCTGCCTCGCCACGCGGTACGCGGCCATCACCTCGTCCTCGCCAAACTGCTCGCGGTGCAGGAAGATGTAGCCCTCCGTGTCCGGGTCCCAATAGATGGGGCACGCGTCCTCGTCAAAGCTCGCGCACTCGCCGCTCATCTGGATCAGGTCGTGCAGCTTCTTGTCCTTTACCGGCACCCATTCGGCCGGAATCTTGGGCTCCAGGAACATCCTCGCACCCCCTACTCGTCCAACAGCTCGCACACGAAGTCCGTCGCCTCGCCAAACGTCTCGCAGCGGCGGAACTTCATGAACGGCACCTCGATGTCAAGCTCGTCCTCGAGGTAGGTGGTCAGCTGCGACACCTGGACGCTCTTGATGCCCAGGTCCGCGAACTTCGTGCCCTCCTCAAACTCGGAGGCGTCCTTGCCAAACAGCTGGCTTGCGCGCGTGGTGAGCGCGTTCCACACTTCCTGACGATCCTCGTCCATGACGAACCCCTTTCAAACGTGTATTCCGTCATGAACGAGTCTCGCCAACTCCGCCCCCGCGCAACATGGCATCGGGTTCAAAACTGTGGCCGCGGGCACGCGCCCGTTTGTGCACCAGTGCAAGTGCCGAGAAGTACCGCCGCCCTTCTCGGCACGCCGCGTCGCGTGCCGCGGCGCCTGGGCTACACCGTGGGGAACTCCATCTCGCAGTAGCGCTTGTACTCGTCCTGGATGGAGTCGCGCTTCTGCATGAACTCGATGCGGGTCTTGATGATCTCGTTCAGGTGCTCGGCGCGCGCCTTGTCGTCGTTGCGGTCGCGGATGAGGCCATTTGCGGCAATCTTCAGGCGGGGCTTGCCGTTCTCGTCGGTCACCAGGTCGCCGCCGGCGCCGCACACCGCGCACTCCCACGGGAACTCGACGCCGTCCCAGTGCGGGTCGCCGGGGTACACCAGGCTGGAGTGGCAGTTGGGGCACACGCCGTCGTCCTCATCGCCCAGCCACGTGCGCTCCTCGACCGGCGTCTCCATGGCCTGCCACACGTTGTCGGCCATCTTCACCACGCGCTCCATCTGCTCCGGGTAGGTGAGCACGGAGCCCGGACGTGCGGAGCGCTGTATCATGAAGCGGTCCACGACCGTAAGCGACATGGTGAACATCGTGGCCTGCAGGCTCTCGAGCGTCAGGGTCTGCCAGTCGTGCTTGGAGCCGCCCACCGCGATGAGGCCCGCGACCGTGTGCGGGTTCTCCTTCACCACGCCGATGGACAGCAGGAAGCTGAGCTCGTACGCCAGGAAGCGCTGCGCAAAGCGGGTGTACAGCGAGCTGGGCTGCAGGTCGTAGCTCGGCACCGCAATGAGCACGCCGTTGCAGGTGTGCATCTCGGCCACGAGCCTGTCCACGTCGTCCTTCTCCTTCAGGACGCAGCCCTTGTACTCCTTCGTTGGGTCCTGCGCGATGGCGCCCATCTGCATGGTGCAGCCCTCGCAGCCCGTGCACGGCAGGATGTTGTAGTCAAACAGGTTGACGAGCTCGACGTCCGCGCCCTTCTCCTGCAGGCGGGCGAGCGCCGCCTTCAGAGCGATCTCGCCGTTGCCGTTGTGCATGCCCGCGCAGATGCCCATGACCTTGTGCTTGCGTGCAGCCTCTTCTGCCATAGCTTGCTCCTCTCAACAGGCGCCCCTTGCGCCGTTTGCTGAGAAGAGCATGCGCCTTCGCCCGCGGCGGCGCCATGCGTGCGCGCACAACGCTCTTGCGGGCTTCGCCTGCAGCTTTGTGCGAACGAACAGGGTTTGCCGGGGGCGCGCTGGGGCCCGCACAAGCGGGGCCGTCAGCACCCCCGACGCTCGTGCGGCGACTACCCGCGCGGCACCTAATCGCGCGGGTGCTCGCGCAGCTGCTCGCGGGTGTGGCGAAAGCGCGGGCAGAACAGCCCCAGGTACATGAGGACGCGAAATCCCACCTGCATCTGGAACACGTCCTCCCCGCTCGACAGGTCGCAGCCCAGGATCTTGCGGATGGTGCCCAGGCGGTACAGCAGCGTGTTCTTGTGCAGGCTCAGCTGCGCGGAGGCGCGAGCGGTCGACTGGCCGTTCTGCAGGTAGCCAAAGAGCGTGTTCATGAGGTCGGAGTCGTGGATGCGGTCGTGCTCCATGAGGGCCACCAGCGTCGGCGGGCAGATGTCCAGCAGGTCGTCCGTCTGGTTCGTGCGCTCAAGCAGCTTCACGTAGCTCAGGTAGTCGTAGCGCATGACGCGTCCCACCTCGAGCGCGTTCGAGACCGTCTGCCCAAAGCGGATGGCGTCGTGCGCCTGCTCGTAGCCGCTGTGCACGCCCGTGAGCGACTCGAACCGGTTCGATATGCCAAACAGGAGGTCGTTCAGGTCGCCCACGTCGCGCATGCGGCCAAGCTCGAACTCCGTCAGGTCCTGCCCCTCGTCCTTGCACACCAGCATGACCAGCTGGTTCTTGTGCAGCGCGTACAGTCCGTGCGTCAGGAGCGGCTGCAGCTGGCCCGCGACGTTCTGCATGTTTCCCACCTGCGCGAAGGGGTTCCTGGGCACGGCCACCACCACGCGCATGCGATCGGACCGCCTGAAGTTGATGGCGGCGGCGCGGCGCTCGAGCGAGGTGGCGTCCGGGTGGTCGTTCTCAAGAAGCGACGCCAGGAAGTACGACCCCATCTGGCCGCGCGTGCTCAGGTACACGGGGTTCTTCTGCAGCTCCTGCGCCACGATGCCAACCAGCAGGTCAAAGCCGCGCTCGTCCTCGGGCGTGACGGTGCGCCCGCGCTCCACCAGCAGCACGTGCGCTATGCAGATGCCGTGCACCATGGCCGCGCCCACCAGGGTGTTTGCCTGCATCCGGTCGTTGAAGTGCACGCATGGGCACACGCTCTTCGCAAGGTGCTCGTCCAACCCGCGCTCGTGGATGTAGGCGATGCCCTCCTCGCTCACGAAGCCGCTGCGCAGCTCGTCGCGCATCACGCGGGCGAACTCGGAGTCGTCGTCCGGCGCCACATCCATCTTGCGCGCCACGTAGCGATAGTTCGCGTCGATCACGGCAACGGGGTTTCCCAGCACCCGCGCGGCCACGTCCACGATGTGCTGAAGTCCCATGTCCGAGAAGAGCGCGTTGATCATCTGCTTGCCGGCATCCTCCTGCCAGCACTCGTCTCCCGGTCGAGGGGCCTTGCGCTTCTCGCCCGCGTTGTCACATGCCGGCATGCGCTCCTCCATCCCCGTCCTCCGTTCGCGAACGTCCGCCGGCGGGAGGGTCGGGACATGCCCGCACCCTCCCGCCTAGCGTGAATTACAACAATCTATCATGCGCGATGGGCGCGCCGTGCCACATCGAGCGACTCGCTACTTTGCGGCAGCCTCGCGCGCGACTGCCTGCACGGCCTCCTCCGCCTCCTGGGCGGGCGTCAGCTTCGCATAATGAATCATGCCAAACACCACCAGCACCACGATGATCGCGATGCCCAGGACGAACTTCTGGCCAATCTGCGCACCGAACGGTGCGGTGGCCGCCTCGAAGAACAGCGGCGACAGCGCCATGCCAAAGTTGGTTCCGGCCATGCCGATGGCAAGGTTGAAGGCGCGACCCTCGTTCGTGCTATTGCCGGCTGCAAAGTTGCCCTGCAGAGGCACATACGTCTCCTTGCCGAGCGAGGTGACGAAGCCGGCGGCGCACAGAACGACAAGCGACGGCGCCACGAGCGCGAGTGCGAGGCCCACGATCGTCACGCACCAAGCAAGCGGCATCGCGCGGTTCTTGAAACGCTTGAACAGCGGTCCCACTAGGAGTCCCGCGAAGATGCCCGCCACCGTCATGATGGTGGACGCCATGGCGCTCTCGCCCGTTCCGCCAAAGCCGCGCTCGGCCACAATCAGGGACACGTTTGTCGAGAAGAGCTGGAAGCACAGCACGAATACGAAGCTGATTAGCGTGATGAGCGCGACTTCCTTGGGCATGTTCTTGAAGACGTTGCTCTTGCGCTTGGGCTCGAGGTGACCCATGGGGAGACAGATCGCCTCGATGATGATGAACGGCAGCTCGGCGGCGTATGCGGCGTAGGCCATATACCACTCGCGTGCGCCGAGGATGCCGGAAAGCGTGGTCCAGAGGATGCCGCCCAGCGCGACGAACGTGGAGTACACGCCCATGATGCTACCGCGCTGCTGTCCCTCGAAGTAGTCCGCAATCAGGGCGTCGGTCCCGTTCTGGATGCCGCCGATGCCGATTCCGATGAACACGGAGGCCGTGAGCACCTGCCAGAGCTCCGCATGGAACGCCACGACGGAGAGGCCCGCGACCATGATCAGCACGTGGCACGCAAGCGCGGTGTGGCGCTTCTGCACGCGCGTCGCGAGCACGGACGAGACGAACATGGCCGAGAGCGCCATACACAGCGGGATGATGCCGATGCACATCTGGACCGCCGCGATGTTCGCGTCCGGAAAACTCTTCGCGATCGAAGACAAGATGGGAACGGGAACGAGCATCCCCATTATGCACATCGCGGCAGAATAGATGCCGACGATGTACTTGACCTGCGTCTTATTCATGATTCACACCTTTCTGCAAATCGAGTGGACAAGAAGCGATGGAACTCGCCCTCGTCCGGATGCCTTTGGCGCCAATCGCCTAGACGATATGTAGAGTGATCGGGACCTCACTCTGTAAAGCAGTGGCCATCGAGTGGCAGCGTGGGTTAGGCTCGGTCTTGAAGGAGTCCGGCTTACCACATTCACAGGAGGTCCCGACCATGTTGTACTCTACCAGCATCGGCCTTGACGTGCACGCCCGTTCCATCAGCGCCGCGGCGTTCGTCTTCGAGACGGGCGAGGTCGTGCAGCGCACGTTCGGCTACGACCCCGACGCGGTCGCCGCCTGGGCGGCCTCGCTGCCGCAGCCCGCGGGCTGCCTCTACGAGAGCGGCCCCACGGGCTTCGACCTGCAGAGGAGGCTCGTCGCCCTCGGGCTGCCCTGCCACGTGGGCGCCGTCTCGAAGATGGTGCGGCCCTCGGGCGACCGCGTCAAGACCGACAGGAGGGACGCCCTTTTCCTCTCGAGGCTGCTGGCCGTGGGAGAGTTCGTCGAGTGCGCCCCTCCCACGCCGGCCATGGAGGCGGCGCGCGACCTGTCCCGCGCCCGCGAGGACGCGCGCGAGGCGCTGATGAGGGCGCGCCACCAGCTGTCGAAGTTCCTGCTCAGGAAGGGCCACGTGTGGCCGAAGGGCAGGTCCACGTGGACCAGGGCGCACCGCGAGTGGCTGCGCTCCATCGAGCTCGACGACCCGTGCGAGCGGCTCGTGCTCGAGGAGTACGTCGCGCAGGTCAGGGAGTGCGAGGAGCGCCGCGACCGCCTCGACTCGGCCATCGCCGAGAGGTCCGGCGCCGACGACCTCGCCGGCGTCACCTCCAGGCTCCGCGCCCTGCGCGGCGTCTCGACCGTCACCGCCTTCGGGATCGCCGTCGAGATCGGCGACTTCTCCCGCTTCGCCAGCCCCAGGGCGCTCATGTCCTACGTCGGCCTCGTGCCGTCGGAGTCGTCGTCGGGCGAGACGACCTCGAGGGGCGGGATCACCAAGACCGGCAACTCGCACGTCAGGCGGCTCCTCGTCGAGGCCGCCTGGCACCACGCCAGGCCCCTGTCGCCGGCCTCCGAGACCGACGTGGCCTCGTCGGCGGGGCTCCCGGCGGAGGCGGCGGGGATTGCGGCGCGGGCCAACCGCAGGCTGCACCGCAGGTACCTCGACCTAAGGGCGAAGGGGAAGGGCGCCAACGTCACCAACGTCGCCGTCGCCCGCGAGCTCGTCGGGTTCTGCTGGGCGCTCGCCCTCTGCGGGTGAGCCGCCGAGCCGCGAAACCACCCTCCCGCACGCGCGGCGCGGCCGAGGCGCGTGGGGCACCCCGCGATTCGACTATGCGCAGCGAGGCCGGGCCTCGCCACGCGCGACCCTAGACCAGCGGAGCTCCCCAGCCGAAGCGTCGGAATGCGTTAGCCAACACGCGGATATCAGACTTGCAGTCGTGCGTCGAACCAGACACGCCCTGGGCGCCGTCGCGCGGGAGGTGGCCATAGAAAAAGGTGGGCCGGTCCCCGAGAAGTCGGAGGCTGGCCCACCTTTGCCACTTGACAAGTCTATCTACATATCAGTCGTCGAAGCCCTGGAACACGGGCACGCCCGTGTAGGTCTTGGGCCGCTCCTCGCCGCTCAGCACGCGGCGGGCGCCCGCGGCCATGGCCTCGAGCTCGAACTCGCCAGGATACGCCGTGACCGGCGCGACCCAGCCGCACGTCTGGCGCACGTGGTCGACGAGCTCGGCGCTGTGCGCCATGCCGCCACCCAGCAGGATACCGTCCACGTGCCCGCCCAGCGCGCCCGCCATGGCGCAGATCGCCTTGGTGAGCTGGTACAGGAGGGCGTCCCACGCGCGCTTGGCGGCCGCGTCCCCGGCCGCCGCACGGCTCTGGACCTCGCGGGCATCCGAGGTGCCCAGCAGGTCCACAAAGCCGCCCGTCTTCATGCACATGCGACGGAGCTCCGCCGTGGTGCGCCCCGCGTCGATAAGGTTCAGCACCTCCGCCACGGGAAGCCCTCCGCAGCGCGTGGGGGCCATCATGCCCTCGCCGCCCACGATGTCGTAGCCGTCGACCATGCGTCCCAGGTGGTGCGCGCTCACGGAGATGCCTCCGCCCACGTGGCAGACCACGAGGTCAAGCTCCTCGTAGCGGCGGCCCATCGACGCCGCGTGGCGGATGGCCGTCTCCTTGAGGTTGAGCGCGTGCAGGTGCACGTGGCGGTAGACGCCCTTGACGCCGGTCATGCGGGCAAGGTCGCAGAGCTCGTCGGTGTCGGGCGGGTTCACGACAAAGGCCGGCCTGCCGGCTGCCTGCGCCAGCTCGTGCGCAATCTGCGGGCCGAGCTGCGCCGGGTGCTGCACGCCGTTTGCGCCGCGGCGCGCGTGGTCCAGCAGGGTGTCGTTCACCTCGTAGGTGCCGCCCTCCACGGGCATGAGTCCGCCGCCGCGGCCCACGAAGGCGTCCATCGTGTTGGGGTCGATGCCTGCCTCCGCGAGCGCGGACATGATGGTCTCCATGCGGTAGGGCATCTGCTCTGACACGCCCGCAAAGGTGGAGAGGGTCGCGGCGTCGTGGTCCACGGTCTTCTCCATGAGGGCGCGCTCGCCCTCGAACACGCCCACCTTGGTCGAGGTGGAGCCGGGGTTGATGACGAGGATGCGAAAGTCCCTCTTTTTGACGTCTTCCATGTCTAGTCCTCCTTCAGCGCCTGGGCGCGAACGCAGCTCATCACGACGTTGCCAACGAGCTCGGGAACGGGGGACGAGCGCGAGCAGTCGCACACGACCTTCTTGAAGCCCTGGAGGAAGGGCCCGTACGCGTTTGCGTGCGCGAAGTTCTGCACGAGCTTGACGCCGATGTTGCCCACGTTGATGTCGGGCCAGACGATCACGTTGGCGCGACCGGCGACCTCCGAGGGGCGGTGCACCTTCTTGGCGGCAACGTCCGGGCGGATGGCGGCGTCGAGCTGGAACTCGCCGTCGATCTTGAGCTCGGGCGCGAGCTCGTGGGCAGCCGCGACGGCGTCGCGTACCTTCTGCACCAGCTCGCCCTCGCTGGAGCCGTCCGTGGAGTAGCTGAGCATCGCGACACGCGGCTCCCAGCCGGTGAGCGCGGCCACGGTGCGCGCGGAGGTGACGGCGACCTGGGCGAGCTTCTGGGAGTCGGGGTTCACGCACACGGCGGAGTCCGCGAAGCCCAGCAGGTTGCCCTCGCTCCCCTCCCAGCCCGGAACGTCGAATATGCCCGCGGAGCTCACGGTGGTGACGCCGTCCGCCAGGCCGATGATCTTCTCGCCCGCGAGGATGACGTCACCCGTGGAGCAGTCGATGCCACCGAAGCTCACGTCCACGTCCCCGATGCGCTGCATCATGAACGCGCGGTCCATGGCGCGCGCGGCGTGACGGCGGACGCCCTTGGACTTGTACGGGCAGGCGGGGATGACCTCGAAGCGCTTGGAGAAGGACTCGTTTCCCTCCTCGTCGGTCACGTCCACGAGCTCGACCCCGGCAAGGTCGACGCCCTCCTCCTGCGCCTTGGCGCGAATGGCCTCCGCATCGCCCACGATGGCGCACCTTGCGAGGCCGCCCTTCGTGAGCTCCGCCGCGACCTCGAGGATCTTTGGGTTCTCGCCCTCGTAGAACGCGACGCGCTGCGGGTCCTGCGCCGCCCTGCGGCGCACGTCGTCCATAAGACTCATGCTTGGTCTTCCCTTCGCTTAGGTAAGGGACGGGGCGACCTCGCGGGTCGCCCCGTCCCTGGGTCTGGTCTTCCGGTTTTCGCTCGCGCGTGCGGGTCCAAGCCCCCTCGCGCGACAGCCCGAGCAGTCCCGCCATCCGCCCGTGCATGGGCGACGTATGGCCGCTCTTCTCGGCCTCTTACTCCTCGTACTCCTCCGCGACGCGGTCGACGAGCTCGCCGAAGGTCTTCATCTTCATGACCTCGTGGATGGTGACCTCGACGTCGAGCTCGTCCTCGATGAGGGAGGTGAGGGCGATCATCTTCATCGACTCCTTGCCCAGCTCGTCGAAGGGGGTGTCAGCGGTGATGTCGCCCTTGTACTGATAGGCGGTCTTGGCGAATCCTGCCAGCTTGTCGAAGAGCTCCTTGTTGTCCATCGTGGTTCCTTTCCATCAAATGTTTATCTAAGCGATTTTGGTGGGCCGAGCTATGCCTCGACCTCGTCGAGCTCGAAGCAGAGCTCGCTCCAGGTGACGGTCTCGTCCGAGCCGGGCTTGAGCGGGGTAACGCGCTCGATGGGCTTCGCGTGGACGCGAATCTTCTCGTGGTTCTTGTACAGGCGCTCCTGCAGGCCCTTCACGACCTTCTTCTTGCCGCAGAAGATCACGAACGTGTACTCCGGGCCCTCGTCCAGCTTCACCTTGCCGTAGCCGTAGGGCTCGACGGCCTTGAGGTAGGGCTTGTCGTTCTGGATGCCGGGGACGGTGAAGGACTCGAGGGTACCCTTGCCGCTGAGCTCGACCCACTCGGTGTCGGCGCAGCCACACGTGTTGCAGCCCAGGTGGGGCGGGAACTCTATCGCGCCGCACTCGACGCACTTGCGACCGTAATACTTGCCCTGGGCGACGCCGTCGTAGAACTTCTTTACGATCGGCTCCATGTCTTCAAGAAGCATTGTCTGGTTCCTCCTCGTGGAAGTCTTCGTGACGGTTACTCGTGCGTGCGCAGGATCTGGCAGCGGATGTTCTGGCCGCCGCCAAAGCCACGGAGGAACGTGGTCCTGGGGAGCTTGGGCATCTGGGTCGCGCCCGCCTCGCCGCGCATCTGCTTGACGGCCTCGTAGATGTCCGCGACGCCCGACGCGCCGTGGGCGTGGCCGAAGTTGCAGCGGCCGCCGTGGGTGTTGATGGGCTTGTCGCCGTCGAAACCGCAGCGTCCGTCGATCGCGTACTGCCAGGCCTCGCCGCGCGGGATGTAGCCGACCTCCTCGGCGCTGACGATGTCGCCAGCCAGGAAGAAGTCGTTCACGAACAGCAGGTCGAGCTCGTCGGGCTTCACGCCGGTGTACTCGTACACCTGCTTGGCGCCGTCCTTCGTGCCGTTGTACTCGTTGTCAGGGGTCGCACCCTCGTAAGCGGCGGCGCCGGTGCCGAGGACGTCGATGATCTTGTGGTCAAGACCGCGGGCGACCGCCATGTCCGTGGGCATCACGACGAGCGCGGCGGCCCCGTCGCACTTGGTCTCGAAGCCGGTCACACGCAGGTACTGGGTGACCTTGGGGTTGAACATAGAGGAGAGGAACTGGTCCGCGTTCTCCATGCCGTTCGCCTTCGCGGCGTCGTCGAAGTCGGACTCGTAGAACGCAAGCGGGTTGAGCACGGCGTTCCTGCGGAGGCTCTTGGACATGCCGTTGAGCGCGGCGTCGATCTGCTCGGCCGTGAGGTCGTACTCCCAGCGGTACTTGTTGATCCAGTTGTCGAAGCTGATGCCAAAGGCGGAGTCCAGGGGACGGCCATAGGCGCGGTCGTACACCATGGGGATGGAGGGGAGCATCTCCTCCAACGGGAAGTCGCGACGGTAGCAGCCGGGGGCTCCCACGACGGGCAGCGATGCCGCAAGGTCAACCGCACCGGACAGCACGATGTCGTACGTGCCGCAGGCCACCGCCTGGACGGCCTCCTGCAGGGCGACGTAGCCGGTACAGCACGCCTCGGAGTGGTGGACGGAGCCGATGCCACGGACGCCAAACCAATCGGCGACCTGCATGTTGGGCGTAAGGGAGTCGCCAATCATGAACGGGTTCGCCGCGCCGTGGTAGAAGTACTGGATGTCGCGCGGCTGAAGGCCGGCGTCCTTGATGGCCTCGAGCGCCGCATAGCCAAAGGCGTCGCCCTCGCTCATGCCCTTCGTCTCGGGGTGATCCTCGAAGTTCTTGAACGGCGTGCAGCCCACACCGACGATGGAGACGCTGCGTGCCTGCTTGCCCAGCTTGACCATTAGCCCACGTCCTTTGCGCTTGCTGTCCTTCACTTGACAGCACGTATCGTACGGACGCGCGCCCCAGGGCTTAAGAACAACGGTGCAGCATGCGTTTCAGCTTGTGGGACAAATTGGCGGCATCTTGTATCTTTCAGCAGGTAAACACGTCGTTATTTCGACGCAATCACAAAGCTCAATATCAATTAACGCAGTTCCGAGCGGTAGGATATCGAAGGCGAACGGTATGGCGCAACACGACGGAGACTGACTGTGTCCCATCGAGCCACTGTGTTTCACCCTTGACTTGGCCACGCGCAACCGCCGCCGGAATACAGGTCTAGTCCCACCCCTGCGGCGCCTTCGGAGTCTGCCGGACGCTCTCCTCGGAAAGGAAGAATGGCGCGTAGTAGAGCCTGTTCAGAACGGCCGCAATCTTCTGCGGCTCGATCTCGGGGTGCACTTCGAGCCAGTACTGGACGAGGTTGTTGTGTCCCGCGATCACGAAGGACAGGTACAGGTCGCGCGTCACGGGGTCGCCACCAAGCGAGGCAAGCCTGTCGCGAAAGTAGTCGTGCATGAAGATGGTCGCCTTGTGCACAAACGAGGGGTCGCCATGGGGCCCGTTCAGCACGACGATCTTGTCGCGGTGTCCCTGCAGAAGCTCCATGCGGCTCACCATGGAGACCGTGGGGTCAAGCTCCGAGATTCCAAACCGTGCCTTGAGCGCCATGTTGTTGATGCGCCGCATGTTCTGCAGAAGCTCGCTCTCGAAACGCTTCACGACGTCGTCGACCGAGTCGAAGTGCCTGTAGAACGTCGACCGCGAGACCTTCGCGAGCTTGATCACGTCGGCCACCCGGATGTCGGGAATGTCAGTCGTCTCCATCAGCTTGAAGACCGCTGTCTCAATCTTGTCGTCGATGTCGTCTGGCATGCCCACTCCTTTCAACATGCCCTAGGATATTGCAACATCGCACGCCCCTCCGCAAGCTTCCGCCCAAACGATTCCCCGCGCGCCGCAGGCGCACGCGCACCGCAGGCGCACGCGCAAGAAAGGCCCGCCGCGGTCGATTCCGCGACAGGCCTCGTGCATGTCAAACCTAGTTAGCCGCTGCAAGAACATCGTAGGTGTTATATGTATCCCCATGTTCATATACATACTCGGGGGCGACATCGACATTCCTATCGTCCCACGTGGGTACCCCATGAAACAGCTTGACCCCGCGGAACACTTCTGGATCATCCAGAACGTCAAACACCGGCCCCTGCAGAGTCGTTGTGTCAAACAGCTTCCTTTCCCCATTATCGAATGTGACCAACAGCATTCGTCCTACGAGTGGCTTAACGTCAATGATCCTAGTCTCGTGTGCGCCGGGGTTTCCTGCATAGCATATTCCGTCTATCTCGTACATGAATCCCCCTATCTCAATGGCTCAATCTTTGAGAAGTGCTCACCCCTCACTGCCTTATTCCATGCCGCATAAACCTCCTCTTCATGCAGAGCAAGCCATCCAATCACAATTTTCAGTTGCCGTTTTGGTAACGATCCGGCGAGCAGCTCGCCATCAATCCCGACTGACGCCTAATACTCTCCGTAATAAACGTGCACGTGTGGCTTGTTATGTTGCTGCGTGTCTTTGAACAGTAGATAGATAACGATACCCGCAAATCTTGTGAGCTCAGGCGTTCCTTTTGCCCCTCCAACTCGAATTGTCGAGCCTCAAACCATAAATAGTTAGGTCAAGTATACCCAGCCCATCGCACGCCGATGAATTGTCTCTGCGCAAGGACGCTCTGTTAGTCTTTCACGGCAAAGGCCCGCCGCGGTCGATTCCGCGACGGGCCCCGTGCATGTCAAGCTGTAGTGCGCCGCAGTGTGGGCGCACGCATCACCCCGTGTTCTGCAGGCCGGCGGAGACTCCGGACACGGTGCAGAGGATGAGGTAGATCAGGCGCTCCTTCTCGTCCGCCGTAAGCACCTCGCCACGTAGCCTCATGCGCGCAAGCGACATGACCTGCGCGATGGACAGCGCGTTCACGTACGGCAGGCGCATGCGGATGACGGGGCCAAGCACGCGGCGGTGCTGCAGCGGCCAGTCGTCACCCACGATGGCAAGCACCCACTTGCGCGTCAGGCGCATCTCGTCCAGGACCTTCTGGCTCAGGTCGTCGCGATCGCCCAGCGACAGGTACAGCTTGCCGATGCGCTCGTCCGTCTTGGAAAGCGACATCTCGATGTTGTCGATGAACGTCGAGAAGAGCGGCCATTCGCGGTAGGCACTCTGCAGTCGCTCCAGGTCGTTGAACTTCTCGCACGCCGTGCCCAGGCCGTACCACGCGGCCAGGTTGATGCGCGCCTGCGACCACGAGAAGATCCACGGGATCGTACGCAGGTCGTCCAGGGACTTCGCGCCCAGTCCGCGCTTGGCGGGGCGGCTGCCGATGGGCATGAGGCCAACCTCGGTGAGCGGCGTGACGGTGCTGAACCACTCCGCGAAGCCGTCCGTGTTCAGCAGGTCGAGGTAGCGGTCGCGGCTCGCCTTGCTCAGCGCGTCCGAGACGTCCTCGTACTCGTTCGTCGACTCCGTGTTGAGGAGCTCGGTCGAAGGCGCGCTCTGCATGAGCGTCGCGCCGGCGACCTCCTCGATGTGGCGACGGGCCAACGTCTTGTTGCCGTAGCGCGCGAATATGACCTCGCCCTGCTCGGTGAGCTTGAAGCGGCAGTTCACGGAGCCCTTCGGCTGCGCCAGCACCGCGCGGTTTGCGGGGCCGCCGCCACGGCCGACGGCGCCGCCACGGCCGTGCATCAGCGTGAGGTCGATGTCATTCTCGTTCGCCCACTTAGCGATGGCCGCCTGGGCCTTGTGCAGCACGAACGTCGCCGTGGTCGGACCCTCGTCCTTCGAGGAGTCGGAGTAGCCGAGCATGACCTCCATCTTGCGGCCGGTCTGGGACAGGCGGCGCTGGACGTCGGGCAGCTCCAGCATCTGGTTTAGGGTGTCGACGGCGTTCTCGAGGTCCTCCACCTGCTCGAACAGGGGAATGACGTCGAGCACGGGCACGTCCTCCTCGTGCGCGAACGCGAGGCGCGCGAGCTCGTAGACGTCTGCAACGTTCTGGGCGCTCTTCGTGAAGCTGATGATGTAGCGGCGTGCGGCCTTCACGCCGTTGCGGCGCTGGATCGACCCGATGGCGCGGAAGGTGTCCAGCACCTCCTTCGTCATGGGCGCAAGCTCGCCGTTCTCGCCCCAGCGACCGTGCTCGCGGATGTCTGCGAGCGCGCGGCTGTGCACGAGCGAGTGCTGGCGGAACTCCATCTCCACCAGGTGGAAGCCGAAGGTCTCCGCCTGCCAGATGACCTTCTGGACCGGGCCGTACGCCGTGCGGACGGCGCCGGCCTTCGCGAGGGACGACTGCACCACCCTCAGGTCGCGGATGTAGTCCTCCGCCGTCTGGTACATGATGTCCGCCGTGCGCTGGATGGTGGCGTCCAGACGGTTGGATATCACGATCATGGCGGCGCGGTGCAGCTCGGACGCAGACACGCGCAGCGCGGAGGCGGAAAGCGCCTCGCTCATCTCGACCTGGTGGCTCCACAGGTTCATGAGCTCCTTGGAGGGCTTCGTCGTGCGCGCGTCGAGCGTGAGGTTGCGGCCGACCCACGCGGTGCGGTCACGCAGCGCCTCCAGCACGTGGACGCGGTACTTCTCGGACACCTCGCGGCTGACCTTCGCGGTGACGTTGGGGTTGCCGTCGCGATCGGAGCCAATCCAGCTGCCGGGGTGGAAGAACGCGGGGCAGACGGGCGGCACGGTGCCGGCCTTGTCGCCCAGCTCCCAATCGTCGAAGCGACGGTACACGTCCGGCACGGTGTCGAACAGCGTGCTGTCGAAGATCGAGATGACCGTGTCGGCCTCCTGGACCGGCGTCGGCTTCTTGATGGCGATGGGACTCGTACGCAGCAGGGCCTCTATCTCCTGCAGCATGCGGCGCTCGTTCTCCGCGCGCTCCGTCGGCCCCAGGTACGGGCGCTGCTCAAGCAGATCCGCGATGCGGCGGATCTTGCCCTCGGTCGCCTTGCGGCGTGCCTCGGTGGGGTGCGCGGTGAACACGGGGTGGAACTCCAGGCGCTCGAGCAGCGCGTGCGCCTTCGCGCGGCCGCACTCGTCCACGAGCTTGTCGTAGGCCACGGTGATCTCGTTCACGGGATCCTCGCGCGACTGCGTGTCGACGCTCGCCTCGCGGGCGCGCAGCGCGTGCACGCGGTAGTTCTCCTCGCAGATGTTTGCAAGGTGGAAGTAGGCGGTCAGAGCGCGCACGATGAGGGTCTCGTCCTCGAGGGACATCTCGTCGATGGTGCTCACGCAGTCGTCGAACGCGTCACGTCCCTCCTGGTCGTCGTCGCCCGCGGTCTCGCTGCGCGTCGCGACCAGCGAGTCGTGCAGGATGTGGTCGAACTCGTCGCGCAGGCGCGGGTCGTACTCCTTCAGCACCTTGCGCACCAGACGCAGGAACAGCGTCATGTTCGCCCTGATGGAATCGGGGACGTCCACGCCGGTGAGCATCGTTGCCGCCTGGGCGAGCTCGGCCGCCTCCTCCGCCGTCGGGTAGATGGTGGGGCGATCCTCGCGCTTGAAGTTAAGAAGCTCCTCGATCGTCTTGGGGTTCTTCTGGGCAAAGTCCTCGGCCACGCTCTTGAGGCCGATGCCCCTCTCCCCCGCGCAGCCGGTCGCCTGGCCGGCCGCACCCGTAACTTCTGACACTGCGTTCCTCCTCTGCCGTCTGACGATGGGCGCCAACGCATTAGCTCGCAGGAATATTGCGAGTACACCTTACCGCGACAACGTGGGCGTCACCACTTTGGCACGCACGCGAAACTCAATATTCACCTATCGGGCGAGAAAAACACGGCGCCCAAGGAAGAAACCGCACCTCTGGCCGAATTCTGGGCAACGTGGGTGGCCCTTCTCGCTAACCAAGCCCCAATCGCATGACGCGCGGCATCGCCCCACAACGGCTATGCTTGTGTCACGCGAGCTTGCGCCACGCGAGCGGGCGCGGGCGAGAAGACCGCGCGCCTTGCGCCGGAGCCCGCCGCCAACTGCAGCCCACCACCACACGAAGGCGCACCCATGAGCAACCCCCTCCGCAACCTCAGACGCACCACCCCGCAGCCGACAGGCCAGCCAGATGGCGTCTCCACACGTCTCCGCAATGCACGCGCGCGTGCCGCCGCCCCATCGCAGGCAAAGGCAAAGTCCCAGGAGCCGGGGTTCCTGCGCCGCGTGGTCGACCACTGGTGGGACCGCCTCATCGGCGCCGTGTATTCCGGCTCGCTCTCCAGCCAGACCGCGCGCTACGCCGCGCACGACTCGCGGCTCGACTACGTGATGAACTCCATCGGCATGGGCGTCTGGGGCGCGCTCTTCCCCATCCTCACCATCGTGGCGTCGCGCCTTGCCGGCGCGGAGCAGGCCGGCATGTTCTCCATGGCGTTCGTGATCGCGAACCTGCTCATCTTCATCGGCAACTACGGCGTGCGCACCTACCAGGTGTCCGACATCGACGAGACCGAGTCGTTTCTGGCCTACCAGATCCACCGCGTCCTGGCATGCGTGCTCATGATCCTTGCCGGCTGGCTGTTCTGCCTGGTCAGGGGCTATGCGGGAGAAATGCTCACCATCTGCTGGGGAACGTTTGCCTTCAGGGTGATAGACGCGTTCGCGGACGTGTACGAGGGCAGGCTGCAGCAGATGGACAAGCTGTACCTTTCGGGCGTCTCGCAGGCGGTGCGCTGCGTCGCCGGCGTCGCGGCGTTTACCGTGGTGCTCTTCGTCACGCGCTCCATCCCCGTGGCGTCCATCGCGCTTGCCGTCGTCGCGCTGGCGTCGCTCGTGATCGTCACCATACCGCTCGCCCTGTTCGAGACGCCCAAGTCCCGCGGCTGGGAGCTGCAGGAGGTCCGCGAGATCTTCCAGGAATGCTTCCCAGCGTTTCTCGCCCAGTTCATCTTCACGCTGGTGGAGTCCATCCCCAAGTTCGTGATGGAGGGCACGCTCGCCTACCAGAGCCAGCTGTACTTCAACGCGATCTACTTCCCCGCGCAGAGCATCCTCATGGTGATCGGCCTGGTGTACAAGCCGCAGCTCGTGCGCCTGGCAAACATCTGGTCGGACCCCAGCCGCCGCAGGCGCTTCGACCTCATCATCGTGGCGGTGCTGGCGCTCACCGCGCTTGTTACCGTGGTCTACCTGGGCTTCGCCGCGTGGATCGGCATCCCCATAACCAGCTTTCTCTATGGGCTCGACTTCGAGCCGTACCGCACGGCGCAGTACATGATGATCGTGGCCGGCGGCATGACCGCCGCCATCGACTTCCTGTACCAGATCGTGACGGTCCTTCGCCAGCAGGAGAAGGCCACCAGCGCCTACGGCATCGCGCTCGCCGTGGTCACGATCCTCTCCATCGTGCTCGTGCGCACGATGGGCTTCTATGGCGCCGTGTGGGCGTACCTGGTGGTCATGATCGTGCTGCTGGGCCTCATGATCTTCCAGTACGTGCGCGTGCGCCTGAACCCCAAGGAGTTCTAGGAACGCCGGGCGCGGCGCCCCATCCCGCCTCCCACCGCCCACCCGGCCCCGTTCGCGGGCGAGAAGCGCATACTGTCTTAACTGTATTAGTTTCACTAGTACACTTAAGACGCAGAGACGCACGGCTACCTTTGGCATATGCCACGACGTCGGATCGGAGGCGACGTGATCCAGGTCAACTACCAAGACTCTCGCCCCATCTACCAGCAGGTTCACGATGGCTTCAGGCGGCAGATCCTGGCGGGCGTGCTACGCCCTGGCGACCAGCTGCCCTCGGTCCGCGAGCTGTCAACAAGGCTTGCGGTGAACCCCAACACCGTGCAGCGGGCGTATCGCGAGCTGGAGCAAGAGGGCTGCGTCTACTCCGTCCGGGGCAAGGGTAGCTTCGTGGCGGACGCGTCGGACGCCGCTCGGACGCACCAGGCGGAGCTCCTCGGGCGGTTCGACTCGCTCGTCCAGGAGCTGCAGGCTCTGGGCGTCACGCCCGAGCAGCTCCGCCAGAGACTTGAGGGAGGCACAACATGACGAACGCAATCGAGGTGCACGAGCTTCACAAGGCATTTGGCGACGTCAGAGCGTTGGGCGGCGCAAGCCTCACCGTGCCCGCAGGTTCCGTGTACGGCCTCGTGGGGCCAAATGGCTCTGGAAAGACGACGCTTTTGTCCATCGTGCGCGGTGTCGTACGCCCAACCTCGGGAGAGGCCCTCGTCTTTGGCAGGCCCCCGCTTGACGACCCCGCGGTCAAGGGCCGCATCGCATTCGCGTCCGGAAACCCCTACTTCCTCAAGCCGGAAAGCGCGGACGGCATGGCACGGTTCTACCGCTCCGTGCTGCCGAGCTTCGACGTGGACCGCTACCTGGAGCTCGCACCGCTCTTCGAGGTCGACCGCACCCGTCCGCTCAGGAAGCTCAGTCGCGGTGCCCGTGCGAAGGCCGCGCTCCTGCTCGCCCTCTCCTGCACCGCCGACCTGCTCCTGCTGGACGAGGCCATGGACCTCGTAGACCCCATCGCCCGCAAACGGATGTGGAGCGTCGTGCTGGACCAGGTCTCATCGCGAGGGCTCACCGTCGTCGCGGCCACCCACAACCTGCGCGAGCTGGAAGGCGTGTGCGACCACCTTGCGATTCTGGACAGGGGCGTCGTGCGGGACGAGGCTGATCTCAACGAGCCCGTATCAGATATCGTGAAGGTTCAGGTCATGCTGCCGGAGGGTGCCGAACTGCCCACAGGACTCGAGGTCGTCCACGCGAGACCCGAGGGAAGGCTGCTCACCCTCCTGGTGCACGGCAATGCGGGCGGGGTGCGAGAAGAGCTAGACACCGTCCACCCAACGTACCTCGATATCGTGCCGCTCTCTCTTGAGGAAAGGTTCGTCTGCGAGCTTGGAGGCGATGATCATGAGGCTTAAGGACACGGGTACCATCCGCCGCACGCACGCATCATGCGGCCTTGGGCTCTTCGCGGACACGTGCCTGAGGATGCCGCACATCATGCTCGGGAGTCTGCTCGTCTACCTTGTACTTCTCGTTCCCTTGGCGCTGTCCGAAACGAAGCCTGACTCGATGGCCAACCTCGAGACCGCGCTCAGTGCCACCATACACCCGCTCGTTCCCCTAACGGCGCTCCTCTCGTTCTACAGCGTCGCGACGGCCTTCTCGTGGACGTTCGACCGCCAGGCAACAGATCTCTACGGGGCGCTACCCGTACGCAGGAGGACCCAGTTCCTCGCGCTGCTGCTCTCTTCGGTCGCGGCTCCCCTTTTCGGCCTGTTGGTGGCATGGCTCGTTTCCTGCGCGATTCTTGGATTCGGCCCGAATGTCGCCCCGATGATCCCTTGGCTGGGGGTGCAGCTTCTTCTCGTCGTCACGTTCAGCGGTCTTTCGGTGCTGTGCACGCAAGCCGCCGGACGCGCGGGGACTGCGTTCCTCTGCTTTATGATGGTAGGAATCTATGCCGAGGCCATGCGCCAGCTGGGACATGCGATCTACTTCTTGGTCGACCCTACCTTCGGGCTCTTTCTCCAGGGCGTGCACGCAAACGCAACCTGGCTTAGCCCACTTGCGCGCCTGTACCAACTCTCCCTGCACATCACGGGCGCAGCGGGAACGCCAGCGCCATGGATGTCGCAGCTTTGGCAGGCCCTTGGTGTGTACGCCCTTGTGAGCACGCTCTGCATGGGCGTTGCGGCGTGGTTGTTTGGACGGCGCGACCTCGAGCGCGCCGGAGACGGCTTCGTGTACGTGGCAGCACAGGAGTTGGTGGTCGCACTGTTCAGCCTCGCGATGGGGGCAGGCCTCGCATGCGTACTCTTCTTCATGGTGATAGGGCCGGCCAAGTGGCAGCTCTCGGGCGTCCCAGCGCCCCTAATCTGTCTGGTAACGACGGCGTTCACCGCGCTCTCCTACGCAACGGTCACGGCGGTGGCGAAAAGGAGCGTGCGCTCGGTACGCGGACACATCCCCGTCCTTGCCGTAACGGCATCCATCGCGCTCGTCGCCAGCGTTGCGCTGGGTTGGGCAGGCACGAGCAACGCCTCATACATCCCTCCCGCCAGCGAGATAAAGAGCGCGACCATGTCTGAGCTTTCCATGCCAATCACCAGCAAGAGTGCCATCAAGTCCCTTCGCAACCTGCACGCAAAACTCAATGAGGCCCGTACATCCTCATACGGCGCGACGTGGAAGGCCTACAGTTCCTTCGATATCGCATACCAGATGAAGGATGGATCGAGCGTCATCCGCAGCTACTCACTACCCTGCACCGAAGACGGAACCATTCTGGACACCGACGCAGCAATCGCGGTGCGTCGCTTCAAAGCCGAGGGCGCCCTCGATGCCAACCTGAGGCAAACCGTCTCCAGCATGCTTGCCGGTAAGGAAGAGGTATGGGTGTCCGTGGACTGCCAAGACTCCTCCAACGGCACCGATACGTCGTACAGGGTCTCGTCAGCCGATTACTCCAGCCTTCAGGAAAAGCTCGACGCCGATATCAACAAGAACGGCGCCGCTCGCATTACCTCGGTTCCGAATGAGTCCGCCTTGAGCCTCTCTATGAGCTACGCCTCTCCTTCCAAGGGAGACCTGACGATCACCATGGTCCTTAGTGAGAAAACTACCCCGTCGACCTTGGCATGGCTACGCGAGCGCTATGCAACCACGATGCCCGCTTTGCGTGAATAGTCGCGTCTCACTCGCACGCCAGCGCGTTTTGCTCTACCATGTTCCGTGCGGAATGAGGTTCTCCGCGGGGCAGAAGCCCCAAACCGCCTTCGGGATGATGACCTCTGCCACTGTTATGGCGGCAGAGGTCTTTTCTTTTGCCGCGAGGACAAGGCCGCCCGAGCCGGACGGCCACGACGGAAAGAACGTTCATGGAAGAGAGACTTCGCAGGGTTTGGCAAAGCTATGGGGGCGTTATCGTGCTGGGTGCAGTGGGCATCCCCATCGGTATTGCGGTGGGCGCCATAGACGCGGTGTTCGGCCGCGTGCTCATAGCGATCGGAGCTATCCGCGACGCGCACCCGTTCTGGTTCATACCGTTCCTCGCGGCGGCGGGCGCGCTCATTGCCTGGTCCTACCTGCGCTTTGGCAAGAACACCGGCCGTGGCATGAGCCTGGTGTTCGACGTGGGCCTCGGGCGTGAGAACGTGATACCGCTGCGCCTCATCCCGCTCATCATGGGAGGCACGTGGATCACGCACCTGTTTGGCGGCAGCGCCGGCCGAGAGGGCGTCGCCGTGCAGATCGGTGCGACGCTCTCGCACTGGATCGGCTCCAAGCTGCCGTTCAGGCACCCCGGCAACACCTTCCTTCTGGTGGGCATGGCCGCCGGCTTCGCGGGGCTGTTCCGCACGCCGCTCGCCGCGACGCTGTTTGCGCTCGAGGTGCTGGTCGCCGGCAGGCTGGAGCTGCAGGCGCTCTTCCCCGCGCTCACGGCGTCCATCGCGGCAAGCGCCACGTCGGGCGCCCTTGGGCTCGAGAAGTTCGAGGTGCCCCTGGCCGTGAGCACAACCTTGGACCCAAGGACGCTCGCCCTCCTTGCCGTGCTGGGTGTGTGCTTTGGCGTGGTGGGAGGCCTGTTTGCCTGGTGCCTGAAATGGGGCAAGAAGATCGCCGCCGCGCGCATCGAGCATCCCGTCAAGCGCATCGCCATCATGGGCGCGGCACTCTCCGTCGTGTTCCTGCTGCTGTGGCAGGGTCGCTACTCCGGGCTTGGCACCAACCTCATCTCCGCGAGCTTCGTGGACGGTGCCGCCGGCATCCGGCCGTGGGACTGGGCGCTCAAGTTCGCGCTCACGGTGCTCACGCTGTCCGCGGGGTTCCAGGGAGGCGAGGTCACGCCGCTCTTCTCCATCGGGGCGAGCCTCGGCGTGGTGCTGGGCGGCCTCATGGGCCTTCCCGTGCCGCTGGTTGCGGCGCTGGGATACGCCGCCGTGTTTGGCTCTGCCACGAACACGCTGCTTGCGCCCACGTTCATAGGCGCGGAGGTGTTTGGCTTTGCCTACCTGCCGCACTTCTTTGTGGTGTGCGCCGTGGCGTACCTGTTCAACATGGACAAGTCGATCTATGCGCTGCAGGAGGTTGGCTACCGCAGGTAGCCTCCTGGTCCAAACCGGCGGGGGCGCGCCTAGCCAAGCTCTGCGGCAAGGCGGCTCGTGAGCGGGTCGTAGCCCTGTCCCAGCACGCAGGCGACGTAGCCCTGAGCCCACTGTGGCGTGCAGCCGGGGCTGCCCGACGTCGCCGCGAGGGCAGGCGTGTAGTCGCGGAGCATATACGTGGTCATGTCGTGCCCGTGGCCCTTGTGCGTGACGACGGGCTCGAGCGCGTAGCGCACCACGCGACAGCCGCCGTCCGGGTCCTTGTGCAGCGTGACCTTGGCCATGCCGCCCACCATCGTGGGGTCGTCGCGCTGCGTGGACACGAAGTTCCCCACGGACCAGAAGCACACGCCCGTGCCGCCGCGGGCGGTTTGGAACGTCTCCACCGGTCCTATCACGTGCGGGTGCCCACCCACGATCACATCCGCCCCGCCGTCCGCAAGGAGCTGGGCCCACTGCCGCTGCGACGCGGTGGGTTCGCTCACGTACTCCGCGCCCCAGTGCGGGCACACCACCAGCATGTCCGCGTGCGTGCGGGCGTACGCCATGGCATCGCGGACGTGCTCCTCCGCAAGCATCGAGACGGCACCCTTTGGGTCCGCAAGCCCGTTGAGGCTGAACGTGAAGTTGAGCACCGCCACGCGGAAGCCGTCCTTCTCGTATATGTACACGCCATTTGGCACGTCCGTCGCGGGCGCGTCCGGGTCGCGCATGCCTACGACGGCGACGCCGGGATGGCGCCGGTGCCAGAAGCTAAGCTCGCTCCCAATGGCGGGATACCCCGCGTCCATCGCGTGGTTCGACGCCTTCAGCACCACGTTGAAGCCAGCCTTCGCCTCCGCGTCGCCCATCTGCTGCGGCCCGTTGAACTGCGGATAGCCCGAGAAGGGCGCGACGTCCCCGCCGAGGGGCGTCTCTTGGTTCAAGATCTTGAGGTCCGCCCCGCTAAGCTCGCCCTTGACGTGCGCAAACACGTGGTCGAAGTCGTAGTTGCCATCTGAGGTGGCACCGCTTTGGTACACGCCCTCGTGCATGAGGACGTCCCCCACCATCACAAGGTCCACGTCCACGCCGGGCTGTGCCACGTACGGCCGGTCGCTCACCGTGCCCAGGGGCGCGAGCTCTGCCGCGGACGCGACGGAAACCTTGCGCGGCGCACCCAGCACGTGCAGCGCCATCGACGCAACTCCGAGCGCCACCACGATCACGATGGCGCAGGCCGCCTGCAGAAGCACGCTTGGATAGCGCCCGGGCCCATGGCCCGCCCCCGTGCCCGTGGCCTGCGTTTCTCGCATGCGCGCCCCCCTGTGTCAGAAGTCTTTTCCACATGGTAGGCGAAGGGCGGCGCAGCGGAGCTCTCTTTCAGCTGTCTTTCGGGCGGCGGCGCAAACCGCATGTCACCTGAGGATTTGAGCCGACACCTTTGCCCTGTCTGTCGCGGCGCCATGCGGTCCGCCACCTCGCGAAAAAAACACGCCCCCTCATAGGAGAAGCGCGTTGGGTCGCTTCTGAGAACGAGGAGGATGGCATGAGCCACGCGCAGGGCACCAAGGGCAGATTCGATTCAAATGGGCATTGCTGTTCAACCCTTGAACAGATTTATTGGTCTCAGGGGGAAAGCAGCATGAAGTCAAGGCGCCAACGCAAGAAGCTGGGTCAGGCCGGCTGGAAGATCTCTGAGGTCGAGAGGTTGACGGGGCTGAGCCGCAGGGACATTCAGCGCGTCTGCTACCAGGGCGAAGGCGGCATCGGGCTTCTGTCGCCAAAGGAGACGAAGTGGGGATACCGCGTGTACTCGGCGCAGGACCTGAAGGTGCTGTACGCGGTGTCCCTGCTGAAGGAGCGCGGCAAGACCCTCCCCCAGGTGAAGAGGGAGTTCGAAAGGGTGCACGCAGACGTCGACGCGATTCTGGACGAGCAGATAGACCTCCTGCGCGAGGAGATCGAGAAGAGCGTGAGCAGGTACCACAAGGCGCTCGCACTTGGCCGCGCGAAGGACCGGGACGCACTGGAGCGGCTGTTCAGGCACATAGTCGCGTTCGAGCTGACGTTTGCGGGAGACGACGGGCGGGACTCCGCGCTGGACCTCCCCGAGATGGAGCTGCTGGTGGAGCTGATGTACGGACCCGGCAGCTACGAGGGCATACGTGGGCTTCTGTAGCAGGTCCGCTTCGATGCAGGAAGACGAGCGAAAGGAAATGAAATGGAACAGGACACCAAGATTCGCTCCGCCGTCGAGACAGCACGGAAGAACAGGGTTCCCCTTATCGTGATAATCCTCGTGCTGATTGTCGTAGGAGGGTACGCAGGCTACCGCATAGGGTCGGCCATGAGCCCCAAGGTGAGCGGCGTCGAGGCTAGAAACGAACGAGTCACCACCGTCGATGCGGTCTTCGAGCAAGTCCAGGCCCAAGGCACGCTTGTATGCGCCAGCCAGAGCTATGACCTCTACTCAAAGGTCGAGAGCTCGAACCGTGACCTACTCAATCTGTTTGACGTTCCCTTCACCAAGAACAAGTACTGGATGCGCTACGTGGGCGCCATACAGGCCGGCGTCAATCTGAAGACCGCAAAGTTCACTTCCCAGAACAAGGACAAGAAGAGCGGTATGCCAAAGAGCGTCGTCGTGGAGCTGGACGCGCTTAGTGGCGGGCTCATCGACCAGGCAAAGACGTTCGCCAAGCAGAACCTTCAGACGATGTTGAGGGGTGCGATGGGTTCCGATGTCAAGGTCACCATCAACTGGAGGTCTTAGTAGCAAGAGATAGAGAAAAGAGCTAACAGACAAGATCGCCAGCCTCGGGGTTTCCTGAGGCTGGCAATCGTCTTTACCGCATGGGTCGCAGGCGCAGGCTGCGGTGTGACCGATATGGTGTGACCGATATGCCTACGCGAGAGAGCCCATCGGGTCCCACGGGGCAAGCACCGTGGGCTCCTCCGTCTCGTAGGTGTGACGCTCCTCCTCCGTCAGGTACTTCTTGTCGACTACCACCTGGTAGACGTACTCGTCAAACCACGCGTCGGACAGCGTGTCGAAGCCGTCGCGACCATGGTCCTTGCCCCAGGAGTTCTCCACCTTCCAGAGCGTGGGCTCGCCCTTCTCGTCCAGGCGGACGCCCTCCAGCACCATGGCGTGGGTCATGAGGCTCTCGCCGTAGTCCAGGCGCTCGGCCTTGTCCATGCAGCCCTCCACGGGGAAGCCGAAGAGTGCGTCCACGTCGAGCGCCGCCGTGTCCATGATGCCCTCGTCTTGCAGATAGCTTTGCGCGACGTCGCAGCCAAACCACACGGGCAGGTCGTCCTTGAGCTGCGCGATGGCGACGCGCTTGAGCTCCGCGGGCGGCAGGTTGAGGTAGCGCACGCCGTGGTCCTCCCACACGTTGCCCAGGCGGCTGACCGTATACGTGTGTCCAAAGGGCTTGTCCGCCGTGGGCGCGCTGATGAGCGAGACGTACGCGTCGACGTCCATGTCGACGGCGGTCTTGAAGAACTCCTGCGGCGTGAAGGTGCCGGAAAGCGCGAGCTTCTGGTCCTTGTCGCGAAGGCGCACGGAGAAGGACGCGGGCGGCTCGCCCAGGCACACTGCCAGAAGGTGATAGACCTCGTCCATCATCTGCTTCTTCATGGCAAGCAGGTCGTCCGTGCCCACGCCGGCCTCGTGGCTCTGGCGCAGGCGCTTCGCGGCGCCGCGCAGGTAGCGCGTGAGGTAGCGGTCGAGCTCGCGGGTGTTCCTGGAGCAGGCGGTTTCGGGCATGGCCTCCTTCGGCACCACGCCGTACTTCTTCACGAGACTGCGGAACATATCCCACTGGCCGCCGTCGCCGATGGGATCCGCGAGCAGGAAGGACACGAGGCGGCCGTCGAGCGGCTCGTCCAGGGTGTCGAGGATGTTCTGCAAGAACCAGTTGCTCTTCTCGAGCTTGTCCCAGAACAGCGGGTAGGCCTGAGAGAGCTCGAAGGTCTTGAGGTTGTACTTCTTGATCACGCGGTAGCGCATGGTGTTCAGGCTCGCGAACATCCAGCAGCGGCCGGAGCGCTCCTGGTTGCACCGGTCGCCCTGCGTGACCTCGAGGTCGAAGCCCAGCGCGTTGGCGGCGACACCCTCGGGGCGGCGCGCGGCGGCGCGGATTCCGCTCGAGGTGACGGCGTTCTTCGCGACGGCGTTCACGCGCTCCGCGCCAAAGCGCTCGCGCGAGTCGGCAAGGTCCTCGGGGGTGATGCTGCTCATCTTGTCCATGTGTTCCTCCCGGATTCTTGGTCGTTCGTACTCTGATGTCATCAGGAGCATAGCACGCGGACGCATGCACCTTGCGGTGCGGACGTCTGCGCGAGCGCGCTCGATGTTGGGAATCGCGGGATTGGCCTGAGCTGGAACCAGCGTTGTGAAGCTTTTCTCGCCTGGCGTTAGTCATATGTATATTACTTTCTGCCGTGGGTATCTTGGCTTCAACAACGGACGGCGTGCGGCACCACGCCGCTGCCGGAACACACTTACAGAGGGAGGCAGCATGGACAGGCTCAAGGGCAAGGTCGCGGTGGTAACGGGCTCTACCAGCGGCATCGGGATCGGCATCGCGCGGGAGTTCGCAGCGGAGGGCGCGCACGTGGTGGTGTGCGGAAGGCGCGAGGCGCGCGGCCAGGAGGTGGTGGAGCAAATCGCGGCCGAGGGCGGCAGCGCGAGCTTCCACCGCATGGACCTGACGGACCTCTCCACGGTGGACGCGCTCTTTGCGGACACGGCGCGCGACCACGGCCACATCGACGTCCTGATCAACAATGCCGCGGGCGTGGGACTGAAGGACGGGCGCGTGGACGAGATCTCGCTCGAGGATTGGGACGCGATGTTCGCCTCTGGCGTGCGCGGGACGTTCTATGCGATAAAGGCAGTGCTTCCATACATGATCGAGGCAGGTGGCGGCTCGATCGTGAACATCGGCTCCATGGCTTCGATCTCTGGCGACCTGGGCTCTACCGCCTACGCGTGCAGCAAGGCCGGCGTGGACATGCTCACGTCGTCCGTCGCGCTGCAGTACGGCAAGCAGAACATACGCTGCAACTGCGTGCGCCCGGGCCTCATCGTGACCCCGCAGAACGAGGCCCACGTTCCCCAGCAGCTCAAGGACGTCTTCCTGAGCAACATCGAGGTCAACCGCTACGGCAACCCCGCTGATATTGCACATGCCTGCACGTACTTCGCCTCCGACGAGAGCGCCTACGTCACGGGCCAGGTCATCAACGTGGACGGCGGCCTCAACTCGCACGCCCCCACCGTGGCGCAGTTCCGCTCCGCCGGATCGAGAACCTGGTAGCATGTCAGACCATTCGCAGCCGGCCACGGATGCCAGTGACGCGGACAGCACGGGGGCAGAGCCCGCGGGCGAGAAGAACGCGGGCAACGCGACCCTTGCCCCCGCCTACCGCATGCGATCCGTGTTCGAGCGCAAGGTGGTGGCGCCGTACCGCGACACGTACCGCGGGGAGCTTGGGCAGGCGCAGGTGGAGCTGCTCGAGCTGCTATACCAGCACGGACCGCTGCATCAGCGCGAGGCGGCAGAAGAGCTGCGCACCTCGAAGCAGCACGTGTCGAAGATGGTCGCCCGGCTGGGGCAGATGGGCTACGTCTGCCAGGGCGCAGACGACGCCGATGCGCGCAGTCACGTCGTTGCCCTCAGCGAAGCGGGCCGCACCTACGTGGACCTACACATCGCAGAGGGGTCAAAGCGGGCACGCGAGCTCTTCTCGCACCTAAGCGCTGCGGAGCGCGCGGAGCTTGACCAGGCCATGCTCACGGTCGCGCGCCTGCTAGAGAAGGCGTAGGCCGCTGCGTCGGCAATGCCCAGCGTCAGACGGAGCCATATAATGTCGGAGCAAGATTCGTCCCTTGGCGTCTCTTGTTCCGACTATTTGTATTCGCGAAAGGTCGTGTTTGAGTCATGGCAACGTCCGAATGTTTGGACAGCAAGACACTCCCCTCCCACCGTTCTGCCACATTGAAGAGGTACGCAGTCACTTCTCTTAAAGTTGCAGCGTTCTTCGTGGGGTGGGCTTTAACCACGGCGATAACTATCCCGGCGAAGAACCCGGCAGTCTGGCGGTTTTTTGCCGAGCTGACTCCCATGCTGTCAATGGTTCTGCTCACGGTGGTGTTCATCCTCATCGAGAGGCGAAAGATCGCCGTTCCGATAAGGGAGCATGCCGGTAAGGGAGCCTTGGTTGGGCTCATCATCGGGACTGTCTGGATTGGCCTGGCGGCGGGAGTTCTTCTCGCAACCCATCAGCTGACGATTGCCGGAGGAAACATGGTCCAGTTGCCGTGGCTCTGGATGCTTTCTGCCTTCGTCAACGTCGTAATGCAGGAGCTTCTTGTGCGCGGGTACATCTATCAGCTGCTGAAGACCAATTGCAACTTGCCTGTTGCAGTCGTTGTCTCGACCGCGTTGTTCACGCTCATGCATGGAGGGGCGTTCGAGGCGGGATTGCTGCCGGTGGCGAACGTCGTCTCCATGTGCCTCTTCACCACCGCTCTGTACGAGGCGGAGGGAACGCTGCTGGCGCCGATCATGGCACACGCGGTATGGAATATGGTCGGCGGCGTGATTCTTGGTGGAGTGGGCCTGGCAGACGACTACCCCAGTCTCTTCAACATGACGCCGTCCACAAATGCACTTCTTTCCGGCGGCTCCTGCAAGATCGAGGGAAGCGTTGTCGTATTGGTTCTTAACGTTGTGCTGATGCTGGTCTTTGCAATCGCTGCGAGGAAGGCTACGGGCATGCGGTAGACCGCGCGAGAACACCTGGACGGACGCGCTAGAGCACAAACCTTTCCGTGCAAATCTAAGAAAGTGTCCCCCTCGCTCTCGGACCAAACTCGCACGAGTAGCTCAGTAATAACCTCTCCCCTAATTAAATTATAGAAGTTGCTCGTTCACGAAAGTACACCCATAAAGACAGTGCTCATCACGGAAAGTCCCATGCCGTGATGAGCACCACAGGTACGTATCGGTGTCTATCAGCTATAAATGAGCCCATTTAAGCACGATTTATAATATACGAAACCACCTAAATCTATAAAGAGATGGGGCACGTCTAGCTTCAATGGTCGACAACGAGAATGACTTAGGTAAGGGACCAACCTAATCTGAATGGCAGTAGAGGATTGAAGAACGCTCTATATTTCGACCACTTCAAACTCCACATCGTCAGTCGAATTCTCATCGTATGGGTAATCACCAGGATTGCTCATATGGAGTATTTCTCCGCCTTCTTCGTAACAACTTATTCCATATAGTGCAGCATCAGTTGCTTCAGACTCAGAACTGAACGTTCCTCGGCAATTGTCATCACCATATTCTTCCATACTGTCAAACTCTTCACCATCTGGAAAGGTGAGTATGTATTTATACTTTGTCACTTAGAACGCCACCTCTCGTTAAGTGTTTCCCCAGATACAGGACAACCAGATTGCGCGCCACCTTTAGATATCATGCACGAGGTATTGGAGGGGGAGTCTCATCAAATAATGAAGACAAATCAGAGCGATCTCGCGCAATTTCCCAATTCTTCATTCCCGGTTTCCACACCAAGCTCTCGGGGCGCAGCTGACCATTCCTTGCCATCTGTTGCAATTGCGTCATAGAGAAGAATCCTGCGTCGAGACCATCTCTAGCAATGTGATATCCATCAACTGGTACCGACGGAGGCGTCTGACTCGGATATTGAATAAAACTGCTCTGATTCATAGCAGTCGCTATGTTCTGTCCGACAGCACTCCCAACAGCCATGCCCGCGGCAAGCCCGACGGGGCTAAATCCAGCATCCCCAGCGATGTTGACGCTCCCGCTACCAGATTTACCAAGATCTCCTAATGCATTTGCTCCAGCTACACCAACCGATGTCTGAGCCTCCACCTGATAGGCAGGAAAGTTTTCGCTTTGAGTCCTCTTATGCCATCCGTATTGCATCTCCTCACGGTTGACTCGCAAAGTTTCTGCATAGTTTTCCATGTTGGTTCGCTGCATATCGCGAATCTGTTTTACTCGCGCCTCTTTTTCTGCCTGAATGGTGGCAAGCGTTACATCACGTGTCACAGACATCAGCTGGGAATAGCCAACGCTCGCCTTATCCAGTTCTATCGCCCCCACGTCGATGGAAGCTACCTTCACGCCAAAATCCTGGAACAACCTAGGTGTTACTTTTTCTGCAATCTTCAAATTAATGGATGAGATTTGCCGCTCTATCTGTAGCAACGGCAAATCGCAGTCAGCGAGCATGTTCGTCACGACTTCCTTCGTGTATCGTGATACAGCATCGCGAATCTGTTTGATGAAATCATCAGGAGTAAACGTCGACAGTCTGTGTAGAGTGACAAAGTGTCTGTAGTCCTCTATCCGATAGGTCAAGGTCCCTCTCACGGCAAGTGGCACCGCAACATCCGGATAGCGCGCATCAAAGGCGTCGAAGTAAGGCACAGCAAACCTCGTCTGAATTATCTTTGCGAGGTTAATGAAATACACTTCAGCTTGGAAAGGCGTGCCCCCATCATAAGCAAGTCCCAGAATTGAAGATAATACGGGGAGATTACCTGTCTTGAGAATCTCGTCAAAGGGACCCTCAATGTAATCAACGCGGGCGCCGTCTCCGTAAAAGAAAGCTGCCACCTCTCCGGGTTTGACGCGGAGTGCCGAGCCCCACCGGATGGCATTTTCCTTACGAGTTTTTCCCACAGACATCCCATTCGGAGACCATTTCCAAATGAGATATTCTTGTTCGTCGCAGCGGATTTCGTCCATCAAACCGCCGCCTAAAGGCTTCCTTTTGAAAACACTCATTTTGTCAAGCCTGCCCATATAAGTCAGCGAAGTGCAATAGAGTTAAAAATGAAAAGAAAGACGAGAAGGAGCATCAGAAGCCCATAACGCATGAACGATTTGAAAGAGGCCGATTCTATCTGCTTGTGCACATTGGTGTAAATCTCCTCGATCTGAGAAAGTTCGTGAGTGCCTGATAAAGATATCTCTGCCTTCTGGTAACACTGATTCATCTTTGATAGCCAGGCTTGGGAGTACGCTTTTGCACGCTGCAAATCTGAAGCATTATTGTATCCGCTTAACCCACCAATACCGTTAATTGCATGTGGATCAATGTTCGAAGATGCTGTAAACATGAACTCTAAAATGTCTTCCTTCGTATTCGGAATCGCGAAGGTCTCAATGAGATTAACCGCTTTCCGGTCGTTCTGTGGGAGACCGGCGAGCCCAAGGGCTCGCGCTATCTCGTGATCTTTACCATTACTTTGGTTTTGCAGAGCTGCGAGCTGCTGCTCAAGCTCCCTAACTCGCGAAGCCGATGTGTCGCCTCTCAATTCCCAGCCACAAGATGGACAAGTCGATGAAAAGGAAGGCATGAGTTCACCACAGTTGGGGCACTTGACTACTTCACCAGCAAACTTCACTTTACGCGTATCGGAAGAATGCCCATCTGAAACCGAGATAGGTACAGCTCGACCAGGCAGGGGCGATCCACAATGCGAACAGAACCGAGCACCATTGGCGTATTCCGTCCCACAATGAGTACAGAAAGGCATAGCAGCCCCTTACAACAGTAGTCTGTAAATAATAGTAGTGTAGCCCACTCACTAAGGGCACAGTGCAAGAAACGAGTCCTTATGTGCTACAAGTAACTGTCAAATGAAACTGGTAATCGTATCGGGAAACCCAGATTTGACTTCATCCTCCTCTCAAGCCGATGCTTGCAATAGTTGGATCCCCACATCGGTTGGAATAACTTCACTCCCGCAAGCATAGTACGCACCCTGATTCCGCATTCTCACAAAACTTCACTTTGTTCACTGGACTTTGGAAGAGACTTATTTAATGGCGCTGACTAATGCTTTGCTCCGCCAAGTTGACATGCAGTGGGCAGTATCCAAGTGACGCGTCCTATACCTATATTTCACGCAGACGCAAATATGTCGTAAAAGCTGCCGATAGTCAGTCGTTGGCTTCATTACTTACTGATTATGGTTTTACTCACTTATCGATTGTGGTAATAGGTACTTACTGATTATGGGAATATAGAGGTTATGACCATGAGATTCATCTTGAGAGATCCCTTATGATTAACCGCGACATTACCTCGTGGGTGCAGAAGAATGCTGGTTGGTTTCCCGTGGTATCCATCACCGGACCAAGACGGGGCGGAAAGTCGACCCTAGTCCGCGCGATCTTTCCCGACTATCGTTACGTCAATCTGGAGGATTCCGGCATCCGTTCCATGGCACTCGATGATCCGGTTGGATTTGTCCGTAACAGGCCATCTCACCTCATCATCGACGAGGCACAACTTGCTCCTGAACTCTTTAATATGATTCAAGTGGTCTCGGATGAGGTTGGCACCCCGGGCCAGTACATACTTTCTGGTTCGCAGAACTTCCTGCTACTCAAGCAAATCACGCAGTCGCTCGCTGGCAGGGTCGGCATCCTGAAGCTACTCCCGCTCTCGTTCAGGGAGGCACTTTCCGCGGATCCAGAACTTGAGGTGAGCGACTTCGTGCTGCGTGGCGGATATCCACGGCTTTACGACGTGGATATGCCCTCCGAGGTCTATTACGAGAACTATATCGCCGCCTACATCGAGCGAGACACCTCGGGATACGTTGCTCCCCGCAACTTCAGCATGTTCAGGAGCTTCATCGCGGCGTGCGCGGCAAACTGCTCCAACCTCCTCAACCTCACGGGCCTTGCCAACGACGTGGGAATCAGCGTCCAGACTGCACGCTCGTGGCTTTCGCTTCTTGAGTCAAGCTACGTAGTCTTCCTGCTGCAGCCATATCATGCCAACCTGCGCAAGCGGCTTACCAAGACCCCCAAGCTCTACTTCTACGACACGGGCCTCCTCTGTCATCTGTTGGGAATCCGCACCAAGGAGCAACTCCTGACCTCCCCACAAAGAGGCGCAATATGCGAGGATCTCGCAATCGAAGAAACGATCAAGCGCCATCAAAACGCCGGAAGGCAGCCGCAACTCTTCTTCTATCGCGATGACAGCAAGATCGAGGTCGACCTCGTGGACATCACGGACTCAAGCAAGCCGGAGCTAGTGGAGATAAAGTCCTCGGCAACGTTCCGTCCCTCGTTCACGCGACACCTCTCGCACGTCGGCGAGCTCCTGCACATCGACAACGAATCACAGTCAGTCGTGATGGACGCAGAGGAGACGACCGTGGTGGGTGGTCGCACAATTTGGTCGATGCGAGACTGGCTCATGCGCGAGTAAACCGGTGCGGTAGGAAGCAACGCATCACGCAGGTAGACGACCACAGGATTCGTTGTGCCACCGCATGCAACAGGAGCGCCAGAAGCAGGAGTGCCAGAGTCGACGCGTGCAAAGCACGAGCCCGGCAGGCGGTACCAACGCCGTCTACCGGGCTCTTCTCGCATGGTTTTAGCCTGTCGTCGCGGAATCTGTCGTGGCGACCAAACGTGGCTCGTGGGCTACAGGAGCCTAAGCGAGACCTCCTTAAGCTGCTTGCCGGAGACCTCGGACGGCGCGGCGCTCATGAGGTCGGAGCCGCTTGCCGTCTTGGGGAACGCCATGACCTCGCGGATGTTGTCCGCGCCGGCCAGCAGCATGCACACGCGGTCGAGGCCGAGCGCGAAGCCGCCCATGGGGGGCGCGCCAAACTTGAGCGCCTCCATCAGGAAGCCAAACTGCGCCTGGGCGCGCTCCGGCGTGAAGCCCAGCTTCTCCAGGATCTTCTCCTGCAGCTCGGCGTTGTGGATACGCATGCCGCCACCGCCGGCCTCGTAGCCGTCCATCACGAAGTCGTAGGTGTGAGAACCCATGGCCAGCGGGTCACTGTCGAGCAGGTCGAGCTCGTCCTCGTTGGGCTGGGTGAACGGCTGGTGCTCGGAGTCCAGGCACTTTCGGTCCTCGTCCCAGTGGAACAGCGGGAAGTTGACGACCCACAGGAAGTCGTGGCCCTCGCGCGGCACGTCGAGCGCGTCCGCCATGTGGTTGCGCATGCCGCCCAGGATGGTGTCGGCCTCAAGACGGGCGCCCACGGCAAACATCACGAGGTCGCCGGGCTCGACGTCCATCTCGGCGCGCAGGTTGGCCATCTCCTCGTCCGAGAAGAACTTGACGATAGGGCTCGTGACCGATCCGTCCTCGCGGAACGCGATGTAGGCGAGGCCCTTCGCGCCGAACTCCGCCGCGACCTTCGCCAGCTTGTCGATCTGCGCACGGGGCCACTTGCCGGCGCCCTTCGCGTTGATGGCCTTGACGTACTGGCCCTCCGTGTTCGCGGCACCCGAGAAGAGCTTGAACTTGGACTCGCCAAAGATCGACGTGACGTCGTGCAGGGTCATGCCAAAGCGGGTATCGGGCTTGTCGATGCCATAGGTGTCCATGGCGTCCCAGTACTCGATCCGGCGCAGCGGCAGCTCCATCTTCACGCCCATGCGGCCAAACGCGTCCGCAAGGGTCTGCTCCAGCGCACCCATCACGTCGTCCTGGGTCACGAAGCTCATCTCGACGTCCACCTGCGTGAACTCGGGCTGACGGTCCTTGCGCAGGTCCTCGTCGCGGAAGCACTTCGCCACCTGGTAGTAGCGCTCGACGCCGCCCACCATCAGGAGCTCCTTCAGAAGCTGCGGGGACTGCGGCAGCGCGTAGAAGTGGCCTGGCTGCATGCGGCTGGGAACCAGGAAGTCGCGGGCGCCCTCCGGCGTGCTCTTGAAGAGCGACGGGGTCTCGACCTCTAGGAACTCGCGGTTGTGGAACGCCTCGCGCAGCGCAAACGTGAAGTCGGAGCGCAGCCTCAGGTTGGACGCCATCTTCGGGCGGCGCAGGTCAAGGTAGCGGTAGCGCAGGCGGACGTCCTCTGCGGTGTCCACGTGGTCCTCGATCTGGAACGCAGGCGTCTTCGAGGTGTTCAGCACCTCGATGTCCGTGACGTAGACCTCGATCTCGCCGGTCGCGAGCTTCTCGTTCGCCTCGCCCTCGGGACGCGGGCGCACGGTGCCGGTCACCTTGATCGGCCACTCGGAACGGATGGTCTCCGCGGTGTGGAACGCCTTCTCGTCGCAGACCTCGGGGTCAAACTCCAGCTGGGTCGACCCCTCGCGGTCGCGCAGGTCCACGAAGATGAGGCCGCCGTGGTCGCGACGGTGCCAGACCCAGCCGGTCAGGGTGACCTCGGCGCCGATGTCGGCCTTGCGTAGCTCTCCGCAGGTGTGGGTGTGCATGCTAAATGGCATCTTGTTCCTCTCGTCTCTTCCGCCCCGTGCCGTGACGGACGGACTTGCAGATGACGGCAGGCCGGCGTAGACGGCGCCGACGTGCGCGATGGTACATGATAGCAGCGTTCGGGGCGCCACGGCGTCGTCTGCGCAAAGCTCCGCCGCATCGAAACGAATCCGACACGCGCCGGACTCCAAGCCGGGACGCCGCGTCCTTCTCGCCCACGACGTAAAAAACCGCCTGGCGAGAAGGACTGGACGCCTCCGCAGATACCTGTTTCCTGGCGATTTCAACCGTATGCAGAAGTTTTCTTGATACTGTTGGCGTTTTGTCTTATAGGCGTTTCGCCATATATCTGACAGATTCCTCTGGTAACGTTTCCGTGACGGTCGGAACCCGCGCGCTCCCCCGAGCGCCCACGCAACAGCCAACCGACTGCGCCGCCCCGGCGCCCCGACCGCTCAGAATCGAGGCAACCATGACGTACAAGGCAGCCATCTTCGACCTGGACGGGACCCTCCTTAACACCATCGAGGATCTTCACGCCTCCGTTAACTATGCGCTCCGCGCGAACGGCTTCCCGGAGGTCACCATAGAGGAGACCACCTCCAACGTGGGCAACGGCGTGCGACAGCTCGTGCACCGCTCGCTTCCCATGGGCACCCCCGAGGACGCGCAGGAGCAGGTGCTCTTAACGTTCAAGGCGCACTACTCCCGCAACTTCTGCCAGAAGACCGCGCCGTACGAGGGCGTGACGCAGATGCTGCACGCCATCTCCGCGGCGGGCATGTACCGCGCCGTCGTATCCAACAAGCCGGACGCCGCGGTGCAGAGGCTCGTGGCGGAGTTCTTCCCCGGCCTGTTCAACGCGGTCGCGGGAGAGCGTGACGGCGTCAGGCGCAAGCCCGCGCCGGACACGGTGAACGAGGTCATGTCCGCGCTTGGCGTGACGCCGGACGAGTGCGTGTACGTGGGCGACTCCGAGGTCGACGTCGAGACCGCGGCAAACGCGAAGACCGCATGCGTCTGCGTTTCGTGGGGCTACCGCAGCGTAACCGCGCTGAAGGACGCCGGCGCAAAGGTGATCGTGGGTACCACGGGGGAGCTTGCCGACGCGCTGCTTGACTAGCGCTCCCAAGGCCGAGCGCGCCTCCGCCACGGTTTGTCCCCCTTATACCCCCTCCCCATCCCAAGCTTTCACCACGTTGCCCATCCTTACGTCTGCGTAGGTATGGGCAACGCTTGCCTAACGGTTCGGGACGCGCGGCCAAACGGTGCGGGCATCGCGGTAAGATGCATGCATCCAAAGGTCAGTTCCTTTTAGAGAAAGGACGCGATATGGGTAAGAAAGCAGCCGAGGCGCTCGAGATAAATTACGACGAGCTCGCCGACTACCTGCACAAGAACCACTCTGTGTACATGAAGGTCGGCAACGAGGTCTACTACCTCACAGACGTCAACTACGAGGCATGGCGCGCCCAGGACACCAGCATCCGCAACTCCAAGAACCACTTCGTCGACTGCAGCGACCTTGTCCCCACGGTAGACGAGTTCCTGGCGCTCCCGTTCGTGAACGGACACACCATCAAGGAGGTCTTCCCCTCCGCAACGTTCTACGCGTCTACGCCGGGCGTGAAGCAGCCGTAGCGACGGCGCGCGCCAAGGCGGCGCACCCAAGCACGGACTCGGACATAGCAAAGCCGCGGGGCGAGAAGAGCATGCTCTTCTCGCCCCGTCCCTGTGCCAAACGAATGCAATGCCATGCTCGTGGCCGCCCACCGCGCGCCACCCAACATCGCGGCCGGGACAAGGCGGCCGGACGCATCCCGCGCCCGGCGCGCGCATGTCGCCAGCCCTACTCCGCCGTGCCCTTCGTGGCCTCCATGGACTCGCTCACCTCGAGGTCCTCGTCCTGCTTCGTGAAGCCCCTCTCCAGCACGGGGATGAGCATGCGGTACGAGTTCTCCGTCGCGTTCACGTGCGGCGAGCGCTTCGCATAGCGCTTGACAGCCGCCGCGGACCTGTTGATGGCCACCAGCGTGCCGGCTCCGGCCACGCAGCCGCCCGGGCAGGCCATGCCCTCGATCAGGTAGCCGGGGTACTTGCCCTTCACGGCGTCCTTCATCATCTTGCGGCAGTCGTCCAGCCCCTCCGCGTTCACCACGTTCACCTCGCGGTCCGGATAGCGGCGGTGGATCGCGTTGACCACGGCCGTCGCCACGCCGCCCGCCACGGCAAAGTTGCGGCCGTCCGTCGAGGCCACGTCAAAGTCGCTCTTGTTGTCGTCCTCGAGCGAGAGGTAGTCGATGCCCTTGGCGTCCATCATGCCCGCCATCTCCTCGAACGTGAGGACGAAGTCCACCTCGCTCCTCACGCTCTTGCGCATGGCCTCGAGCTTCTTCGCGGAGCACGGCCCCACAAACACGATCTTGGCGTCGGGATGCTGCATGCGGATCATGCGCGCCGTCAGCGTCATGGGCGTGAGCGCCATGCTGATGCAGTCCGCGTGCTCCGGAAATTCGCGCTTTGCCATGACCGACCATGCCGGGCAGCACGAGGTTCCCATGAACGGCAGCTTGTCCGGCACCTCGTCCAGAAAGTCGTCCGCCTCCTGGCAGGTGCAGAGGTCCGCACCCAGGGCGACCTCCTCCACGCCAGAGAACCCCAGCAGCTTGAACGCCTCGCGCAGCTTGCCCACGTTGCCCTTACCGCCAAACTGGCCCACGAACGCGGGCGCCACGGCCGCGATGACCTCCTCGCCACGCGCGATGGACCAGATGACCTGCGCAATCTGGCTCTTGTCCGCGATGGCGCCAAACGGGCAGTTGATGAGGCACTGGCCGCAGCTCACGCACTTGTCGTAGTTTATGTCCGCGCGGCCGTGCTCGTCAGAGCCGATCGCGTGCATGCCGCACGCGTCCGCGCACGGGCGCACGTGGTGGTGGATCGCGTGGTACGGGCACGTCTTGAAGCACATGCCACACTTCACGCACGCGTCCTGGTCTATGTAGGCCTTCTTGTCCCTGAAGCTGATGGCCTTCTTCGGGCATATCTCGCGGCACGGGTGCGCAAGGCAGCCCTGGCACGCGTTCGTCACCTCGTACACGTTGTCCTTGCACGCGTTGCACGCGAACTTGATCACGTTGATGAGCGGCGGCTCGTAGAACACCTCGTCGCTGTTGGCTGCCTTCTCGAACCCCTCGCTCACGCGCTCCGGCCTGTCCATGCCGGAAAGCGGAAGCCCCATCGCAAGCCTGATGCGCTCGCTGATGATGGCGCGCTCCAGAAAGACGCTCTCCCTGTACGTCGCGACGTCGCCCGGCAGGATCTTGTACGGAAGCTCGTCGAACTCCTTGTCGAGCTCCTGCGTGGACTCGCCCTGCGCGTCAAGCTTGTAGCAGATTTTTGCGACCTCGCGAAACACGCTCCGCCTGATCTCGGTCAGGTTCGTGTAAACGCCTCGCATGGTATCTGCCATGGTGTCACCTCTCGTCCGTGCCCTAAGCCGCCGCGGACCGCACGCCGCGCCCCGCGCGAGGGCCACCGCGGCCCACGCACCCATTATCTAGCAACGCGCCCCCGCATCATAGTCCAAAGGCGAGAAGAACTTCCCAAAGCGGGCCGGCCACCCCGCCTCAAGGCGCAGCGCCTCTCCGGTCGCGGGGTGGGTGAGCTCCTCGCACACCGCGTGGAGCATGAGGCCGCCCGCCCCCGCCGCACGGCCACCCGAACGGCCGCCCGCCGCGCGTCCGTACAGCGCGTCGCCCACGATGGGATGTCCTGCGTGCGCAAGGTGAACGCGAATCTGGTGGCGCCGCCCCGTTCCCAGCTCAAGCAGCAAAAGCGACCTCCCGCCGCGCCGCGCGAGCACCGTCACGAGCGTGAGGGCCGGCTTGCCTCCCGCGCTCACGCGCATGCGCCGCGCGTCGTGCCTGTCGCGCCCAATCGGCGCGTCCATCCGGCGCACGCCCGCGTCAAACGAGCCCTCCACAACGGCCAGGTAGCGCTTGCGCATGCCGTGCGAGGCGACCAGCGCGTCGAGCGCCGGCTGGAACTCCGGCGCAAGCGAGAAGAGCACGACGCCAGTGGTGTCCACGTCCAGCCTCTGCACGGCCTGCGGCGCGGAAGGAACCCCCTCGCGCGCAAGCAGCGCGGCCACGTCATCCGTCAGCGTCCGCGCGCCGGTGCCGTCCCCGTGCACCAGAATGCCGGCCGGCTTGTCAACCGCCATCAGAAACGGGTCGCGATACAGGACGCGAGGCTCTTCTCGCCCGCGCGCGCCCGCGGCGCTGGCGGCACCCGCATGCGGTGCGTCCGCCGGCGCCAGCGCCAGCGTCACCACGACGCCCGGCGCAAGCGCGTCCTGTCGCCGGAGCGCCGCGCCCCCGCACGAAAGCGCACCCGCCTCGAACGTGCGCGCCACCACCGGCTTCGAGCGCACGAGCGCCGCGAGAAGCCCCTGCGCCGTACACGACGCCTCCACGCGGTAGCGCACCTGCCGCGGTCGTCCGCCCACGCCGTCCTCCGCGTCCAGGTACGTCGCAAGCCCGCCGGCCACGAGCCCGCCTCCCGCGCCCGCGGCCTGCACGCCACCCGCGCAGGCCGCGCCAGCCGCCGTCACGCCTCCTCCAGTCCGAGCATCGCGCTTTCGCCACCGGCAAGCTCCGTCGCCAGCAGCTCGTAGAACGCCAGGATCACGCTCCACACGTGGTCGGAGTCCCTCCACGCCGCACTGATGGTGATGGCCGCCTCTTCGCCCAGGCCCACGGCGCGCAGGCGCGCGTCCGGGTGGTCGCCCATGGCGCGCATCGCAAGCGCGCGCGGCACAAAGCAGGCGCCCATGCCGCGCGCCGCCAGGTCTATCAGCGTCTCGGAGTTCTTGGAGTACACGCGCACCCACGGACGCACGCCGGATCGCTCAAGCAGCCGGCGCGAGAGCGCCCCCGGCTCGTCCGCCTTGCCCAGCATCATGAACGGGCAGCGCGCAAGCGGCGCCAGGTTGCCGCGCGCCGCCTCGCGCACGGCCTCGTCCACGTCGTCGCACACGTCCCGCAAGAGGCCCTCCGCCACGAGCATCACGATCTTCTCGCGACACAGCCTGCGCACCACCAGGCCGGGCTCGTCGTCCGGCACCGTCGCGACGGCAAGGTCCACGCGCCCCTCCTTCAGAAGGCTCACCAGCTCCTGGTTTTCCGACTCGTGCAGCAGCACGTTGATGCCGGGGTGCTCGCGCTGGAAGCGCGCGATCGTGGCGGGCATCAGCATGTGGCCGCGCGTGCTGGCCACGCCCACGCCCAGAAGGCCGCGCTCGTCGCGCGAGATGTCCAGAAACTCCTGCCCCATCGTGCGCCGCAGCGCCTGGAAGCGCCGCGCGTAGCCCAGAAACACGTCGCCGGCGTACGTCAGCGTCAGCGGCACCTTGCGGTTCACCAGCCTGACGCCCAGCTCCGCCTCCACGCCCGCGATGTGCGCGGACAGCGTCTGCTGCGTCACGGACAGCCGCTCGGCCGCCTTGGTGAAGCTCTTCTCCTCCGCAAGCGCCACGAAGTAGTCCATGGTCGAGAAGTTCATGGGCCTCGCCCTCCCCCGCCCCGTGGCCTCGCGCACGCGCGGGCCGCATCACAAGTTGATCTTGTATCGCATATCGATAATAACAGTTGGACTTACGCGTGTGACCCCCCTAACCTAAGTGCCGCATACAGGGTGGCGCGCGCCGGCGGACCGGCGCGCCTTGGGCTGCGGGGAGCGGCAACATGGTCGAGGCGGGCATTCTTCTTACGTTTGCGCTGGTGCTTCTGGCGGGCATCGTGCTGGGGGCGCCGCTTCTGCCCCTGCTGGTGTTTGGCATGCTGCTGTTTGCGAGCTACGGCCTGTGGCGCGGCTTCTCCGCACGCGAGGTGGCGCGCATGGCGGCCAGCGGCCTCAAGTCCGTCGGGAGCGTGCTCACGCTCTTCGTGCTCATCGGCGCCCTCACCGCAAGCTGGCGCGCCGCGGGCACCATCCCGGCGATCACCTGCTGGTCCGCAACGCTCGTGAGCCCCAGGAACCTCGTCCTTCTCAGCTTCCTGCTCACGTCCGCCATGTCCATGCTCGTGGGCAGCTCGTACGCCGCGGCCGCCACGGTCGGCGTCATCTGCATGACGATCGCCACCGCCATGAAGGCGGACGTCGCGCTGGTGGGCGGCGCCATCCTCGCCGGCGCGTTCGTGGGCGACCGCTGCTCCCCCATGTCCTCCTCCGCCGCGCTCGTCGCCAGCATCACCAAGACGCAGGTGTTCGACAACGTGCGCCGCATGGTCCGCACGGGCGTCGTGCCGTTTGCGCTGTGCTGCGTCGTCTATGGCATCGCGGGCATGACCAGCTCCGGCAGCGCCGTGAGGCCGTCGTTCGCCGGCTCGTTCGCGTCCTCGTTCGACCTCGGCTGGATCGTGATCGTGCCCACCGTCCTCATCCTCGTGCTGTCGCTCCTGAAGGTGAGCGTCAAGAGGACCATGGTCGCGAGCCTAGTGGCCGCACTTCTCGTCTGCGTCTTCGTGCAGCACGTGAGCGTCGCGGAGCTGCCGGCCATCCTCGCGTTTGGCTACAAGTGCAAGAACATGGCCATCGCGCGCATGGTCAACGGCGGCGGCATCGTCTCTATGCTCCACATCGCGCTCGTCGTGGGCGTGGCGTCCACGTACTCCGGCATCTTCCGCGAGACCGGCCTGCTCCTGGGCCTGCGCGACTACGTCGACAAGGTCGCGCGCCACTCCACCCCGTTCGTGAGCGTGCTGCTCACGAGCATCGCCACGTGCGTCATCGCGTGCGACCAGGTCGTGGCCCTCATGCTCACGTGCCAGCTATGCGAGGGCACGGAGCGCGACGGGTCCGCCCTCGCGCTCGACCTCGAGAACAGCGCCGCCGTCATCCCGTCCGTCATCCCCTGGTCCACCTCGTGCGTCGGCATCGTCGCGTTTGTGGGCATGCCCATGACGAGCATCCTCTGGAACTGCCTCAGCGTCCTCATCCCCCTGTGGACGCTCGCGATCTCCATGTACCAGCACTCCCACGCCGGCTTCAGCGACACGCACACGGCGCGCCTGCTGGGCCTTGACCGCCGCGACGACGCGCGCCGCCTGGCAAGGGCTGCGTAGGCGAGAAGAACCGCGCACCCGCGTCCGCACCCCCCCCGGATGTGCGGCACATACGACAGACGCCCTGACCAACGAATGCTGGTCAGGGCGTCTGTCGTTATGCGATGGGCGCTGTGCGCGATGGCCGTCCCGCGCGATGGCTGCCGCGCGGGAGAGGTGGCGCTAGTTGTTGTGTGCCATGACGTTGTTTACACCGACGATGCGTGACATCGGCGGGAGGCCGCCGCAGGCGCCGTGGGGCCTGGCCCAATTGTAGCGGTCGATGAAGGGTGAGAGGGCTGCCGCCCTCTCACCCTCGCTCGCGTAGGCGCGCGCGTACTGCCACTCCTGCGCGAGCGTCCTGTTCATTCGCTCCACTTTCCCGTTCTGCCAGGGGCTGTAGGGCCTGGTGTACCTGTGCTCGATGCCGGACGCCGCGAGCCACTCGTTGAACAGCCGAGAGCGGTACCCCGGCCCGTTGTCGGTCATCACGCGCTCGACCTCGACGCCGAGGCCGCGGTAGAAGTCCCGGGCGCGACCCATGAACGCGACGCAGGTCTCCTTGCGCTCGTCGCCGAGCAGCTCGGCGTAGGCCACCCTGCTCCTGTCGTCGACCGCCACGTGCAGGCAGGCGGTGCCCGCCCCAGAGTCGGCGTGGCGCAGGGCGTCGGCGCCGCGCGCCCTCCAGCCGCCGCCGTCGGGGACCCTCGCGACCTTCTTTACGTCCACGTGCACGAGCTCGCCGGGCCTCTCCCTCTCGTAGCGGCGCGGGGTCACGGGGCCGCGCCTCCTGGGCTCGCCGGTCACGCGGTCGACGTCGGCCAGGCGCGGCAGGCCGTTGCGCGCGACGATCCTGGCGCAGGTGCGTGCGGGCACCCCGGTCTCGGCGGCGAGGGCGAGCGGGGCGAGCAGGCGGGCGCGGCGGGCCCCCACGACCCTCGCCTCGACGTCGGGGGGCGTGAGCCTCGCGAGGCGCGAGGGGCGGCTGCGGCGGTCCGACAGCGGCTCGCCCGCCTCGGCCCTCGCGATCCACTTGTGGGCCGTCTGCCTGCTCACGCCCGCCTCCCGGGCGACGGCGGACACGCTCTCGCCGGCGCGGACGCGCTCGACGAGCCTCTGCCGCCCGCGGGGCGTGAGCCGTGAGTTAGAATGCTGGAACAAGGGGGGGCTCCTCTCGCTGCAACCTTCGACAAGTCACAGCTTGGGGGAGTCCTCCCCTTTTGTCACGTCATGTGTCAACAACCTGTTGGCACACAACAGCTAGACGATATGTAGAGTGATCGGGACCTCACTCTGTAAAGCAGTGGCCATCGAGTGGCAGCGTGGGTTAGGCTCGGTCTTGAAGGAGTCCGGCTTACCACATTCACAGGAGGTCCCGACCATGTTGTACTCTACCAGCATCGGCCTTGACGTGCACGCCCGTTCCATCAGCGCCGCGGCGTTCGTCTTCGAGACGGGCGAGGTCGTGCAGCGCACGTTCGGCTACGACCCCGACGCGGTCGCCGCCTGGGCGGCCTCGCTGCCGCAGCCCGCGGGCTGCCTCTACGAGAGCGGCCCCACGGGCTTCGACCTGCAGAGGAGGCTCGTCGCCCTCGGGCTGCCCTGCCACGTGGGCGCCGTCTCGAAGATGGTGCGGCCCTCGGGCGACCGCGTCAAGACCGACAGGAGGGACGCCCTTTTCCTCTCGAGGCTGCTGGCCGTGGGAGAGTTCGTCGAGTGCGCCCCTCCCACGCCGGCCATGGAGGCGGCGCGCGACCTGTCCCGCGCCCGCGAGGACGCGCGCGAGGCGCTGATGAGGGCGCGCCACCAGCTGTCGAAGTTCCTGCTCAGGAAGGGCCACGTGTGGCCGAAGGGCAGGTCCACGTGGACCAGGGCGCACCGCGAGTGGCTGCGCTCCATCGAGCTCGACGACCCGTGCGAGCGGCTCGTGCTCGAGGAGTACGTCGCGCAGGTCAGGGAGTGCGAGGAGCGCCGCGACCGCCTCGACTCGGCCATCGCCGAGAGGTCCGGCGCCGACGACCTCGCCGGCGTCACCTCCAGGCTCCGCGCCCTGCGCGGCGTCTCGACCGTCACCGCCTTCGGGATCGCCGTCGAGATCGGCGACTTCTCCCGCTTCGCCAGCCCCAGGGCGCTCATGTCCTACGTCGGCCTCGTGCCGTCGGAGTCGTCGTCGGGCGAGACGACCTCGAGGGGCGGGATCACCAAGACCGGCAACTCGCACGTCAGGCGGCTCCTCGTCGAGGCCGCCTGGCACCACGCCAGGCCCCTGTCGCCGGCCTCCGAGACCGACGTGGCCTCGTCGGCGGGGCTCCCGGCGGAGGCGGCGGGGATTGCGGCGCGGGCCAACCGCAGGCTGCACCGCAGGTACCTCGACCTAAGGGCGAAGGGGAAGGGCGCCAACGTCACCAACGTCGCCGTCGCCCGCGAGCTCGTCGGGTTCTGCTGGGCGCTCGCCCTCTGCGGGTGAGCCGCCGAGCCGCGAAACCACCCTCCCGCACGCGCGGCGCGGCCGAGGTGTGTTATGTCAATAGTTCTTGAGCGAATATCGCATCGGGATTTGAGCGGATTTCTCACTTGACTTGGGCGGGCCCTGCGCAATTCTCGCGGGGCCCGCCCTCCGCCGCTTCGGGCGCGGCCGCCGGACCGCCTACTCCGCGCCGCCCCCGTCCGGGGACATCAGCGCGTGCCTCACGCGGTAGGACTCGCCCCTGAACTGGAGGAGCCTGCCGTGGTGGACGACGCGGTCGATCACGGCCGCGGCCATCTGGTCGTCGCCGAAGACGGACCCCCACCTCGAGAACTCCAGGTTGGTCGTGAAGACGACGGACTGCGTCTCGTAGGCCTGCGAGACCACCTGGAAGAGCAGCCTGGCCCCGTCGACGTCGAGCGGGAGGAACCCGAGCTCGTCGACGACCAGCAGCTCGGCACGGCCGACCTGGGCGAGCTCGCGGTCGAGCCTGCCCTCGTCGCGGGCCCGGCGCAGCCTGCCGACGAGCGAGGAGGCGGTGAAGAAGCGCGCGGGCCGCGCCGACTGGCACGCCAGCACGCAGAGCGCCTCGGCCATGTGGGTCTTGCCCGTGCCGACGTCGCCCATGAGCACGAGGTCCTCGCGGCCGCCCAGGAACGACAGCGAGAGCAGGTCGTCCCTGCCGAAGCCGTCCGGCCAGGACACGCACGACCAGTCGTAGCCCTCGAAGGTCTTGGCCTGCGGCAGGGCGCACCTCCTCAGGAGCTGCGCCCTCTTCGAGGCGTCCCTGCTCGCGCCCTCGGCCTCGAGGTAGCCGAGGAGGTACTCGACCTGCCTGGGCGTGCCCCTCCTGGCCCACTCCGCGAGCACGGACTTCGTGAGCGAGCACCTCTTGCCGGCCTCCACGACCGCGTCCGCCACGCTCGCGCTACTCTGCATCCCGCGCCGCCTCCCCGAGGAAGCCGTCGTAGACGGCGAGGTCGGCCTGCCCCGGCTCGGGGCCGCCCGCGGCCACGCGCCTCGCGAGCGCGTCGCAGGACGCGTCGTCCGGGACCCTGCCGCCCGCGAAGATCCTCGCGGCCGCCTCGCAGGCGGCGCCGAAGCCGGAGTGCTCGGACGCCCTCCCTATCGCCCTGAGGGCCTTCCTCCTCCCGGCCTTGTCGCAGCGGTCGAGCTCTCCCACGAGCGCCCCGGGCATGTCGCGCCTGATGGTCGACTCCCCGAAGGCCCTCGGCCTCGCCACCAGCGCCGGGATCAGCGACGCCGGGTTCCTCACGGTCTCGCCCTCACCGAAGCTGCGCGCGAGCGTGGCGACGCGCCTGCCCCGGTCGGCGAGGACCTCGACCGACCTGGCGCGCACGCCCACCACGAGCTCGCGGTCGTGCCAGGCGGGCCCGACGCAGTAGAGGTTGCCGTCCACGCGCACGTAGCCGCGCTTGTCGGCGCGCGCGTGCGTCCACCTGACCGCGTCGAAGGGCGCGCCCGGCAGGGCCAGCATCCCGGCGAGGTCCTCGCGGAGCGCCTCCGGCGTGGGCGCCCCGGCCCTGTTCCTCGCGCCGGCGTTGATCCGCTCGCAGCCGGCCCTGAGCCCCTCGTTGAGCTCGTCGACCGAGGCGGCCTCGGGCACGGGGACGAGCAGGTTCCGGCGGAGGAACCCCACGGCGTTCTCGACGGAGCCCTTCTCGTTGCCGGAGTGCGGGTTGCAGAAGCGGACCTCGCAGCGGTAGTGGGCCCTGAAGTGCGAGAACAGCTCGGACTCGGTGACGATGCCGCGGAGCATGCGCCCGGCCTCCGTGGCGTTGTCGAGCACGAGGACGCGCGGGGCCCGCCCGGCCCACTCGAAGACGAGGCGCAGGCCCCAGCAGAGGCACTCGGACCTCTCGAGCTCCATTGCCACGCAGAAGCGGGCGTTCGAGTGGGGCAGCGTCACGACGAGGAGCCTGAGGGTGCGCGGGACGCCCGCGACGACCGCGCGGAACGACCCGTAGTCGACCTGCGCGGTGCCGGGCTCCCAGGCGAGCTCGAGGTAGCCCTCGCGCGGGGAGCGCGAGTGCCCGCGCCTCCACTCGCCCACGTATCGGCACACGGTCGAGTAGGAGCCCGCGTAGCCGCGCTCCTCCACCAGCCTGTCGTAGATCCTCTTCGCCGTGTGGCGCTGCTTCCTGGGCGCGCCGAGGTCGGCCTCCAGGACGGAGTCCACCCACGCGGCGTCGGCGTCGATCGCGGGGTGCGGCCTCGCGCTCACGGGCGCGGCCGGCGACATGTCCTCCATGTCCGCGTACTTGCGGACGGTGTTGCGGCTCACATGGAGCTCGCGCGCTATCTGCGACCTGGACGCACCACCGGCGTCCAGTTCCCTGATAGCCTGTCTTGTGTCAAGGGGCACGGTCATCCTTCCTTCCTCTCCGGGCGGGCCTCGTCCGACTCATCATCAATCCCGCCCGGAGGAAACATAGCGGGGGCCGTGCCCCTTGCGCGGCCCGGGCACGGCCCCCATGCGAATACTGCTCAATTCCCGATGCGTACGGTGGTCAGGTCCCCGTGCGACATCCGCGCAGTTCCTATTGAAAATCAACACCGAGGCGCGTGGGGCACCCCGCGATTCGACTATGCGCAGCGAGGCCGGGCCTCGCCACGCGCGACCCTAGACCAGCGGAGCTCCCCAGCCGAAGCGTCGGAATGCGTTAGCCAACACGCGGATATCAGACTTGCAGTCGTGCGTCGAACCAGACACGCCCTGGGCGCCGTCGCGCGGGAGGTGGCCATAGAAAAAGGTGGGCCGGTCCCCGAGAAGTCGGAGGCTGGCCCACCTTTGCCACTTGACAAGTCTATCTACATATCAGTCGAGCTTGTGGCCGCACTCGCCGCAGAAGTGGTCGCCCGGCTCGACGGGGGCGCCGCAGTTGGGGCAGAACGACGTCTTGGGTGCGACCTCCGTGGGAGCCACGGGAGCGGGGTCCGCGGGAGCCTGGTTGGAGCGGTCGAGCACCGTCGTGGGCGCGGTCTCGAAGGCGTCGGGCTCGGGCGTCGGCACAGGCTCGGGTGCGGAAGCGACGGGCGCCTCGGGTGCGGGAGCCGGAGCGACGGGGGCAACCGGCGCGGGCGAGGGAGTCGGTGCCGGAGCGGGCGTCGCGGGCGCGGAGGACGCGTCGCTAAAGAGCTTGCGCCTGATATCCGAGGTGTTGCGCGCGATCATGACGTTCAGTATCGCGAACTCGTAGCCCACGCGGAGCAGGATCTCGAGCACGATGCACAGCAGGGCCATGCCCACAAGAGAGCCCAAAAACGCGCCGAAGCCAAAGCTGAGGGAGCTCAGGGCAACCGATGCGCAGGCAAACAGGATGAACAGGGCGTTAAAGATGTAGAGCGCCTTCAGGATCTTGTCGATGAGCAGGATGTCGAAGCGCAGGAACGGACCCCAGCTCTTTTTGTCCTTGAAGCTCAGGTGGAGCTCGTTCTTATCGGAGATGAAGCGCTTGTAGCCCATGACCGTGAGTACGATGGCCGCGATGAACGCGACGAGTATGAGCACGCCCTCTGCTGCGCCGAAGCCAAAGAGCTGCCCCAAGGGGTTGCTGTTGTAGCCGTAGCCCCCGTAGCCGTACGAGTTGATTCCAAACATGTGCGATTCCTTTCGTTGGTGCGGTCAGTCTGACGCGGGGGTGGCGGAAGCCGTTCTTCTCGCCCGTCCCGCGGAAGGCCCTGGAACAAAACCTAGAACTTGATGGTCGGATAGACCTCCTGGTAGTCCTGCAGCGCGATCACCTTGCCCGTGTTGGGGTCCTTGCCGTCGGCGATCGGCCTCAGGATCTCTTCCTTGTACGGGGCGGGGTCCTCGTAGACGAGGTCGGTCGTCCACGCGTTCGATATGCACGCAATGCGTGACTGCAGGTCGTTGAGGCAGCGCATGACCGCGGCGTGCTGCGTGGCGTACGAGCTGCCCTCGGGAACCTGGATGCTCGAGAACGAGGTCGCGTCGCTCTGGATGCTCTGCTCCAGGGCGTAGCACTCCTGCGCCGCGGCGTAGCGCTTGCTGAAGTCGGTGCTCAGGTAGATGGTGTTGAACGTGGTCGCGCAGCTCGCGATGCGGGAGTCGTAGTCGCCCAGCCTGTTGTAGTACGGCAGAATCTGAGCCTTGAACTGCGCGTCCGTCGCACTCTTCTCGGCATCGCGCTGCGCCTGGGCCGCCGCCTCGGCCTTGCGCTCGGCCTCCTCCTCGGCCTTCTCCTCCGCCTTGGCCTTCGCCTCCTCGGCCTTCCTCTTGGCCTCGGCCGCCTTCTTCCGGTCTGCCTTGCCCTTGGCAGCCTCGCTCTTCTCGCCCGCGACCCCCTGGGCCTGCCCGTCGCGTGCCTGCCACGGCAGAGCGTTGCCACTTGCGCTCCACGCGATCAGGAACACGAGCGCAAGGGCGAGAAGGGCCGCCGCCACGATGGCAACGATGGTTCCCGTGCCAAGCTTCCGTTTGGCCTGCGACGTCGGGACGCCCGCTGGTGCAGTGGCTTGCGCGATCGTGGCGTCTGGCGCGGACGATGCGTCTGCGACCGGGGCGCCGCACCTTGCGCAGAACTTCTTGCCGGGCTGAATAGGTGCTCCACAGCTTGTGCAGAAGCGAGTCGCCATCTTTCGTCCAATCTTCCGGTACCCTTATCGCGGTTGCGCGTGGGCAAATGCTACCACGCCGACCCGACCGAACGTCGTCGGACGGGCTCATCTAATGCATCCGTAACCAACCGACGGCGGATCGTTCCAACCTAGCACATGCCTTGCGATGCGAGGGCACTCGGACGAGATCCACGCGGGCGCGGGAGACATCACAAACCGACAGAACGCGATTCTGTCAGTTTGTGATGGGCCACGAGGGCAGAAAGGCCTCTTTCTTGCCCAAAAAGGCATCACTACCTGACAGATGTGGCATCTGTCAGGTAGTGATGTAGTGGGGCGGTGGTGTCGCGGGCGCCTTCGGCTATGCCAGGCGGGACTTCACCTCGCTGGCGAGGTCCGCCATGGGCACCTGCACCTGCTCGTGCGTGGACATGTCGCGAAGCGTGGCCACGCCGGCCGCGACCTCGTCGGAGCCGAGCACGACGCACAGGCGCGCGTTGTGCTTGTCCGCCTGCTTGAACTGGCTCTTGAGCGAGCGGCCCTGGTAGTCCGCCTCGGTGCGGACGCCCGCCTGGCGAAGCGCGAGCGTGGCGCGGAAGACGGCGTCGCGCTCGTCGGCGCCGGTGCACGCGACGTACACGCACGCGGGCTCGTCGCCGTCCACGTTTACGCCGAGGGTCTGGAGCGCCAGGTACATGCGCTCGAAGCCGACGGCAAAGCCGATGCCCGGCGTGGGCTTGCCGCCCTCGAGCTCCATCAGGCCGTCGTAGCGGCCGCCGCCACCGATGGCGCCGACGCCCGCGCCCTGGCACTCGACCTCGAACACGGTGCGCGTGTAGTAGTCGAGCCCGCGAACGAGCGTGGGGTCCTCGACGTAGTCGATGCCGGCCTCGTCCAGGTACTGCTTGACCTTGGCGTAGTGCGCGGCGCAGTCGTCGCACAGGTTGTCCTTCGCGAGAGGGGCGTCCGCCATGACCTCACGGCAGTGGTCGTTCTTGCAGTCAAAGCTGCGCAGAGGGTTGATCTCGGCGCGCTCCAGGCAGTCCTCGCACATCTCGTCCTTGTGGTCGAGGATGAAGTCGCGGACCTTCTGGCGGTAGGCGGGACGGCACGCGGCGTCGCCCATCGAGTTGATGCGGAGCGTGAGCTGCTTGGGGTCGAAGCCCATGCGCTTGTAGAACTCCATCAGCATGATGATGCACTCGGCATCCGCCGCGGGGTCCGGGGCGCCGAGCCACTCGACCCCCACCTGGTGGAACTGGCGCAGGCGCCCCTTCTGCGGGCGCTCGCCGCGGAACATCGCCTCGCCATACCACAGCTTGACGGGGGCACCGCCCTGCGGGACGAAGTTGTTCTCGACCGCGGCGCGCACGACGCCGGCCGTTCCCTCCGGGCGCATCGCCATGCGCTGCTTCGCCTTCAGGCCGCTCTCCGTGCCGGCGTCCAGCAGGCGCTCCATGAGCGCGCCGGAGAACACGCGGAACATCTCCTTGCGGACGACGTCCGTCGACTCGCCGATGCCGTGCACGAACGTGTCAACCTGCTCGATGGCGGGGGTCTCTATCATGTCGAACCCGTACGCGCCAAAGAGCTCGCGCGCGACGTCCTGCATGTGCTGCCACGCACGCATGTACCCGCCGTACAGGTCCTCGGTACCCTGGATCTTTTGAGCCATGTCTGGCCTCCTTCCGCGCCTTCAGCGCGACCATGGCCGTGGCCACAAACGCCGTACGACGCACGACGCCTTCCACGTCCAACAGGTAGGCAGTATACGCCTCTGGCCCCTGCCGGCGGAGTCCGACGCCCAACCTTAACTCTCCGCACAACGACGCCGCATATTGGGGCGGGGGGCGCGTCCGCGGCCCGCAAGCACCGTCCCTATCGCAGGGTCTCGCGCTCGTAGTCGCTCATCGGCACCAGCCAGCCGCGCTCGGCGAGCGCCTCCCCTATCGCGTCCAGGTCCTCCTCGCTGTCGGCGACCACGTGGTGGAAGTGGTAGCCGCTCGTCGTCCCGCTCAGGAGGGACGACCTGCTGTCCTTCAGCTCCGCCAGAAAGCGCTCCACGTCGCGTCGGCTCGACAGTCCCAGCGCCGCGGACATCTGCCCGTAGGTGCGGTGGTTCACCATGGTGTCCTCCACCGTGCCACCCATGTCCACGATCAGGTAGAGCTCGTCGGCCACCTCGCCCGGACCGTGGTGCAGCTTGAACAGACGGCGCGGGCGCCTGTCGCGCACCAGCACGTAGCCGCGGTTCGTGGATGCGACGCCATGCCCGTCCGCGCGCAGCAGCGCCACGTCCTGCACGATCACCTGTCTGCTCACGCCCAGCTCGCGCGCAAGGGCGCCGCCAGATACCGGGGTCGGCGCCTTCTCCAAGAGCTCCACTATGCGCGCGCGACGCTCCCCGCCGCCCATAACTACCTGCCCTCCACCGTAAGGTGCTTCAGCGACAGGTCCAGTATCGGGGCGGAATGCGTAAGCGCGCCGGACGACACGTAGTCAACGCCCAGGTCCACCAGGGTCGCGGCCTTTTCGGCGTCCACGTTGCCGGACACCTCCACCTCGGCCCGCCCCGCAATGATGCCCATGGCCTCACGCATGAGCTCGTGGTCCATGTTGTCGAGCATGATGATGTCCGCACCCGCGTCCACGGCCTCGCGCACCATGTCCAGGGTCTCGACCTCGACCTCGACCTTGCGCACGAACGGCGCGTGCCTGCGGGCGGCCTCGATGGCCTCGCGCACGCCGCCGGCCGCGTCTATGTGGTTGTCCTTAAGCAGCACGCCGTCCGACAGGTTGTAGCGGTGGTTGCCTCCCCCGCCCACACGCACGGCCTCCTTCTCGAAAACGCGCATGTTCGGGCAGGTCTTGCGCGTGTCCACAAGCCGCGTGCGCGTCCCGGCAAACAGCGCGGCCATCGAGCGGGTCATCGTCGCGATGCCGCTCATGCGCTGCAGGTAGTTCAGCGCGACCCTCTCGCCCGAGAGCAGCGCGCGCACGTGGGCGTGCACGCTTCCCAGCACCTGCCCCTCGCGCACGTCGTCTCCCTCCGATACGGAAAGCTCCGTCGTGGTGGTCGCGTCCAGCAGCTCGAACGTCCGCGCAAACACGTCGAGCCCGCAGATGACGCCGTCCTGCTTCGCGATCAGCTGCACGCGGCCCACGGCCTCGGGGCCAATGACCGATGCCGTCGTGACGTCCTCGCTGGTGACGTCCTCGCGCAGGGCCTGCAGTATGAGCGGCTCCGCCTGGAGCCTCAGGCTGACGGGATCCATCCGTGCCTCCTCCTCACGATGTCCCGCGCCGCCAGGCGCGAGAAGACCAGGCTCTCGAGCAGCGAGTTGCTGGCCAACCTGTTCTTGCCGTGCACGCCGTTGCAGCTCGTCTCGCCCGCGGCGTACAGGTGCTCCATCTGCGTGCGGGAGTCCTGGTCAACGTGGATGCCGCCCATCAGGTAGTGCTGCGCGGGCACCACGGGGATCGGCTCCCGCGTGATATCGTAGCCCTCCTCAAGGCAGTGCTGGTAAATGTGCGAGAAGTGCTCGCGACACACCTCTTCCGGCACGTTCGCGAACGAGAGCCACACGTGCCTGGTGCCGTCCTTCTGCATCTGGCGCCTGATGGCGGCAGACACCACGTCGCGCGGCTGGAGCTCGTCCGTGAAGCGCTCGCCGTGCGCGTCCAGGAGCACCGCCCCCTCGCCGCGGCATGCCTCCGATATCAGGAAGGAGCGACCAGGCTTGGTCGAGAAGAGCGTGGTGGGATGTATCTGCACGTAGTCCATGTGCTCGAGCGCCACGCCGTGCTCCTGGCACACGCGGCAGCCGTCGCCCGTGAGGCAGGGGTAGTTCGTGGAGTGCTCGTACAGGCCGCCGACCCCGCCCGTGGCCAGCACCGTGTCGCGGGCCCGGATGGCAAGTCCTTCTCCCCTGGCGTCCCGCGCGTGCACGCCCACGCAGGCGCCGTCCTTCACCAGGAGGTCGTCCATGGTGGTGTACTCCATGATGCGCACGTTGCGCAGCTCGCGCACGCGCGCCAGCAGCTTGGTGGTGATCTCCCTGCCAGTGACGTCCGCGTGGTGCACGATGCGGTTTCTGCTGTGCGCGCCCTCGCGCGTGTAGTCCAGGTCGCCCGCGGGCGTGCGGTCAAACTCCACGCCCATGCGGATGAGGTCGTTTATGATCTCGCGGCTCGACCAGATCATGGTGTCCACGCTCTCGGGGCGGCATTCGTTGTGGCCGGCGCGCATGGTGTCGTCGAACCAGTAGTCGTAGTCGTCGTGGTCGCGCATCACGCAGATGCCGCCCTGCGCGAGCATGGAGTCGCAGCTTGCCACGTCCTGTTTGCTGAGCATCGCGATGCGCAGGTGGCGCGGCAGGTTCAGCGCCGCGTACAGCCCGGCCACGCCGCAGCCCACGATGCACACGTCAAAGCTTATGTCACGCTCGCCCTGCGCCGCGTCCCTTCCCTCGCTCGTCACGACAGCCCCCTCCCGCGCGCTCATCGTGCCGCCAGCTCGAGCATGCGCTCGAGCGGGGCCATGGCCCTCTCCGCGTTGTCCGGAAGCGACACCTCGCCGAGGTTGCCCTCGAGCGCGGCGAGGACCTTCTCCGGCCCCACCATCGCCATGTTCGGGCAGATGGGCGGCGTCGCCGGGAAGTAGACGCGCTTGCCCTGGCCGGCCGTGAGGGGGCCGATCTCGGCCGCGACGCCCACCACCGTCAGCACGATGAACTCGTGCGCGTCGCTTTGGGCGATGTGCTCGATGATCTGCTTCGTCGAGCCTATGTAGTCCGCCTCGCGCAGCACCTCCTCGGAGCACTCCGGGTGCGCACAGACCTCCGCCTCGGGGTGCTCAAGCTCCAGGCGCTCCACCTCCTGTGGGATGATGCGCTGGTGCGTGGGGCAGTAGCCGCGGTTCAGGATCACGTTCTTCTGGGGCAACTGCTCTGCCACGTAGCGGCCGAGGTTCATGTCCGGAATAAACAGCACGTTGCGCTCGGGCAGCTGTGATATCACCTTCACGGCGTTCGAGGACGTCACGCACACGTCCGACCACGTCTTTATCTCTGCGGTCGAGTTGATGTAGCACGCCACGGCCACGTCGCCGGCGTACCGTGCGCGGACCTTCTCCACATCCTCGCGACGCACCATGTACGCCATGGGACACAGGGCGCGCGGCTCCGGGTTCAGCACGCGGCGTGCCGGGTTCAGGAGCTTCACGCTCTCCGCCATGAACGACACCCCTGCGAGCACGATGGTGTCGCAGTCGAGCGTCTTGGCAAGGCGTGCCAGGTAGAACGAGTCGCCCACGTAGTCCGCGAGCGCCTGGGTCTCAGCCGGCACGTAGTAGTGCGCCAGCACCACGGCCCTGCGCTCGCGCTTCAGCTCCTGTACGCGGCGCTCGATGCGCGCGAGCTCCTCCGCGGAGAGGTCCGATCCCCGACCGCTCCTGAAGCGTCGCGTCGCCTCGCGGAGGCTCTCCTCCTCCACCGGCGTCCTTACGTAGTCTTCCACAGCACTGCCCTCCCACGGGCGCGCCCCTCTGGCGCGCACTGGGTCCGCAGTATGCCACCTGACAAGACAGCTGACAAGTCATGTGACTTGTCAGCTGAAAACTCCTTATGCCGCACAGATGGCCCGCACAGATGGCACCTAGGGTGCCAAGGCGTCAAAACGGCATCCACAAGCAGGCATTATGCCAGGCCCTCGTCCCTTTCCTCCGGATAGGTCACGCCCCACTCGCGGCGCAGACCGGTCATCAGGTCCATCACGTCTGAGGCATAGTCGATCAGGCCGGCGGCCCGCTCGTCACCTGCGACAGCGCGCTCGAGGTCCGCGATCTCGTAGTCGAGCGCATAGCCCTCGACACCGCAGCGGACCTCCTCGACGCGCCCGTCCTCGGTCCACACTATCCTCGCCTCGTCGGCGCGCGGGTAGTCGGTCACCTCGACGTAGCACCTGTCGAACGAGAGGATGCCACGCTTTGGCTGCTTGGAGTGGAGGCTCAGCGTGAAGGTGGCGATTTGGCCGTCCGGGTTCCTCATCACGATGCCCGAGGTCTGGTCCACCCCGGTCGACGCGAGGTTCGCGAGCGAGAGCACCTCCTGCGGCTGGCTCTGCATGAACTGGCGCGCGAACGTGATGGCGTACACGCCGATGTCGAGCATGGCGCCACCAGCGAGGTTCGGGTTATAGAAGCGGTTCGTGAGGTCGCCGTACTCCTTGTACGAGCCAAAGTTCACCTGCGCCAGATTCAGCGCGCCAAACTCCCCTGCCGCCTGGCGGCGCAGCAGCTCCCTGTATAGGGGCATGTGCAGGATCGTCGTGGCGTCCATCAGGACGACGTGGTGCTCGTCCGCGATGGCGCGCGCCTCCGCAAGCTCCTCGGAGTTCAGGGTGATGGACTTCTCGCACAGCACGTGCTTCCCGGCCGCAAGCGTCGCGCGCAGGTAGCGGATGTGCGTGTTGTGCGGCGTCGTCACGTACACCGCGTCCACCTCGTCGTCAGCGCACAGCTCCTCCAGGGAGCCGTACACGCGCTCCACCCCGTAGCGCTCGGCAAACGCCTCCGCCTTCGCCTGCGTGCGGTTGCACACGCCGTGCAGGCGCCGCCCCGCAAGCGCCAAGGACTGGGCCATCTGGTTCGCGATCACGCCGCAGCCGATCACCGCCCAGCGCAGCTTCGGCGCCTCGAAGACGTCGCTCGGAAACTCCCTGCCCTCAACCTCGGCAAACGCCGCCACCGCCGCCTGCGCGGAATCGAGTGGTCTTTGTGCCATGCTCACGCGAACCCCCTTCGGACGCCCTGTCAGACTACATCGATTCTAGACGAGAAAGGACGCCCCCTTCCCAGACACGTCGTCCGGAAAGGGAGCGTCCACACACGGGGCATCACCCCGCGCACGAGTCTCTCTTGCTACTCCACGTCGATCTTGTGGACCCAGCCAAACTTGTCCTCGATCTCGCCGGACTGGATGCCCGTCAGGGTCTCGCGCAGCTTCTTCATCACGGGACCAACGTGCTCCATGCCATAGACGACCTGCTTGTCGTCGGAGTCGACCTCGCCCACCGGGCTGATGACGGCCGCGGTGCCGCACATGCCGCACTCCACAAACTGGTCGATCTCGTCAAAGCGCACGGGGCGCTGGGTCACCTTGATGCCCAGGTAGTTCTCGGCCACGTCCACCAGCGAGCGGCGCGTGATGGACGGCAGGATCGAGTCGGTGTGCGACTGCGGAACCACGAGGTTGCCGTCCTTGTCCACAAACAGGAAGTTCGCGCCACCGGACTCCTCCACGTACGTGCGGGTCTCGGGGTCCAGGAACATGTTGTCCGCATAGCCCGCCGCATGCGCCTCGACGGAGGGCAGAAGCGACATGGCGTAGTTCAGGCCGGCCTTTATGTTGCCGGTGCCGTGCGGTGCCGCGCGGTCATACTTGGAAACCTGCACCTTCACGGGCTTCACGCCGCCCTTGTAGTAGGCGCCCACCGGCGTCACCAGGATGCGGAACTGGTACTCGTCGGCCGGCTTCACGCCGATGACGTTGCCGGTCGCGATCATGAGCGGACGGATGTACAGCGTCGCACCGGAGCCAAACGGCGGCACCCAGGCGGCGTTCGCGCGGACGACCTTCTCGACGGCGTCCACGAAGCGGTCCTCCGGGAACGGCGGCATCACGATGCGGCGGGCGCTGTTGGCCATGCGCTTCGCGTTCTGGTCGGGCCTGAAGCAGACGATGTCGCCCTTCTCGGTGGTGTATGCCTTGAGGCCCTCGAAGACCTCCTGGCAGTAGTGGAAGATGCCAGCGCACTCGGAGAGGGTAATGGAGTGGTCGGTGGTTAGCGCCCCTTCGTCCCACTTGCCGTCCTTGTAGTTGGAAACGTAGCTGTAGTCCGTGGGCTGGTAGGCAAACCCGAGGGCGCCCCAGTCTATGTCCTTCTTCTCCATCAACACACTCCTCACGATAGAACCGTATCCCCGCTTGCGCGCGGAGTGCAGAAGAGTCTACTACGGCGAGAAGAACGTGGCGTTTTATATCGCACGGATGAGACAGGCCTGAAACACTTCGCGCGCTCGCAACCCCTGCGAGCGCGCTTCGGAAGGCTTGCTAGCGCAGGCTGTTGTCCCGGTCGTAGCGCTTCCCGTCCCAGTACACACGGGTCGCACGCTGGCATTTCTCCGGAAGCTCGACGCCTTCGAGCGCCCACTTGCAGAACTCGTCAAAGCCCACGCGGTCCACTATGTAGCCTATGTGTTCCTTCCCCTCCGGCGCGTTGGGGTCGATGTACTCCTCAATGAACGCGTAGGTGTTCTTCACGATCTTCACGATGGAGTCCTCGTCCACCCAGCGCAGCCAGTCCTGCGCCATGCGCGGGTTCTGCTTGCCGGTGCGGCCCATGATCTTCACGCGGAAGTAGTGCTCGGGGCTACGCGTCCACGCGCGCGTGGGGCAGTACACCACGCACACGCCGCAGCCGATGCAGCGGTCCTCGTCGCGCACCACCTTGTCGTTCACGAGCCTGAGCGCGCTCACGGAGCGGCGCTGGCACCAGTCCACGCACTGCCCGCAGCCTATGCAGCGCGTCGGGTCGTACTGCGGCTCCGTCATCCCGATGATGCCGAAGTCGTTCAGGGCAACGTGCGCGCAGTCGTTGGAGCAGCCGGTGAACGCCACCTTCACGTGGCGGTTGTTCGGGAAGATCTCGTGGTCCATGCGCTGTGCGAATGCGGTGGTGTCATAGCAGCCAAACGGGCACAGGCGCTTGCCGGGGCACGCCACGACGTTGCGCGTGCCGCTTGCCAGGTAGCCCTGGGACGTGTCCTCCTGGTTGATCTGCGTGTCCTCGATGACCTGCTGCAGGAGCGCGTTCACCTTTGGCATGTCGTCCAGGCTGATGCCCGGGATCTCCACGCCCTGGCGGTTGGTGAGAAAGATCTCTCCGTTGCCGAACTCCTCTGCAATCTCGACGATACGCGTCATGCTCTTGGCGCTCACGAGGCCGCCGGGCACGCGCACGCGGCTCGCGGTCTCGCCGCGTACCTTGCTGTATCGGAAGGCGTTCTTCTTCAGCGCCTTTACGTTGACGTCCTGAATCATGGGTGCCCTCCTAGTCGATCAGGGTCTTGCTCTCGGTGTAGTTGAAGACGGGGCCGTCCAGGCACACGTACTTCTCGCCTATGCGGCAGTGCCCGCACTTGCCCAGGCCGCAGCACATCTTGCGCTCCTGGCTCACCCAGATATTCTCTTCGGCAAAGCCACGCTGGAGCAGTCCCAGCACCGTAAAGTGCATCATGGGCGGCGGGCCCACGACCACGGCCTGCGCCGTCGCGGGGTCGCGCAGCTTTAGCTCAGGGATGTACTTCGTAACGAGGCCGACGTTTCCCGCATAGCCCTCCGGCGCGGCGTCCACCGTGAGCGTGAGGTCGAGCACCTTGTCCCAGCGCGCGAGGTCGTCGCGAAACAGCATGTCGTCCGGGCTGCGGAAGCCCACGACCACGTGCTTGTCGCGCGGGGTCGCGCTCTGGGCCAGCGCCTCTATCACGCCGCGCACGGGGCTCACGCCGGTGCCGCCCGCGACCACGACGCACTCGCCGTCCACGTAGCGCCCCACGTCGAAGCCGTTGCCGTACGGCCCGCGCAGAAGCAGGCTCTGGCCGGCGTAGGTGTCGAACATCTCGTTCGTGACGCGGCCGACGCGGCGGATGGTGAGGTCCACGGACTCGCCGGGCACGATGCCGCTCACGCTGATGGGTGCCTCGCCAAACTTGGGAACGGACACCTCGAAGAACTGGCCGGGCCTGACGTCGCCCGCAAACGCCATCCTGAACGTGTACTCCTTCTTCGTGTGTCGCACGACCTCGAGCACCTTGGAGGGAAACGGGACGTAGGGATTGGTCTGGCTACTCATCTTGCGCCTCCTCGCGCTCGCACGCGTCCGTCAGCTTGTTCACGCACGCTGCGAAGCTTATGTACTCCGGGCACACGTCGTCGCAGCGTCCGCAGCCCACGCACATGTCGTACCCAAAGCGCTGGCGGAAGTCCCACACCTTGTGCAGCACCTTGAAGCGCATGCGCTCGCCGGCGGTCTTGCGGTACTGCCCGCCGCCGGCCACGTTGGTGTAGCCGTCGATCATGCAGCTTGCCTGCACGCGCCTGCGCTCGCCCACGCGCCCGTTGTCCGTGTAGAACACGTCCTGCATGGTGAAGCACGTGCACGTGGGGCACACGATGTTGCACCGGCCGCAGCGGATGCAGCGGTTGGTGTACTCGTCCCACAGCGGGTCCTTGTAGATGGAGGTCGGCACGCTCTGGGGGGTGCGTACGCGCACCTCGTTTTCGGTCACGTGCGCCGGCTCCACGTCCTTCTCGGCCGTGGCCGCACCGGCAAACGCCGCCTTGACGGAATCGTCCGCCACGGCGCACAGGTAGCCGTCCCCAGAGGTCTCGAGCGAGAAGAGCCAGCCCTCCGGCGCAACGTTTGCTCCCATGTCCACGCAGAAGCAGCTCGCGAAGCTCTGCGTGCAGCCGATGAGCGCGAAGCGCACGCGGTCGCGTATGCGCGCGTAGAACGTGTCCGTGGGGCCGTTGCCCAGATACATCTGGTCGAGCCGCCTGACGGCATGAAGGTCGCACGCGCGCAGGAACACGATGACGGGGCGGTCGTCCGCCGCCTGGGCCGGGGCGCCGGGCGCGCCCAGGTCGCCGGCCTCGTGGACCTCGTCCTCCGTGAAGTAGAACAGCGTCTTGGACAGCGGCGTGAGCAGCTCCTTGAAGCTGTAGTCGCTCTTCGCGTCCAGCTCGAGCTCGGACGCGCTCGTCACGAAGTCGTAGCGCACCACGTCCACGTCGGTGAAGCGGCCCTCGCCCACCTTCCTGACCGGTGCGTACAGCAGGTAGTCCTTCGAGAGCGCGGCGAGCGCGCTATCGAGGCCCTCCCTCTTCAGCACGTATCCCATCGTCTTCCTTCCTCCTGCGCGAGCCCCCGCAGGCCCGCGACCATTGCCAGTGCCGGCGTCGCGTCACGACGGTGCCAGCACGCCATCCCACGGGCGGCCCTGCGCCCGGGCGCGGGGCGCGGTGCCAGCCGAAGGCGATGTCCTTCTCGCCTGAAACCTTTATAACGTATCGTACCGACGCACGAAATGTTGTGGCTGCGGCAACACGCGACGAATTCGCGGGCGGTAGGACCCGCAAGGGTTATAGTCATGGGATCTGACAGCCGGGCGCGGCCCGGCCAAACCGATTGGAGCGATCATGCGCATGTTCAGGAACGACTACTCGGAGGGGGCGGCGCCGCGGATCATGGACGCGCTCGTGGCCACGAACGACGAGCAGTGCGTGGGCTACACGGAGGGCGACCCGCACTGCAAGCGGGCGCGGCGCCTGATCCTGGACGCGTGCGGCCTGGACGAGGGCGAGGCCGACGTGCAATTCTGCGTTGGCGGGACGTCCGCGAACGTGATAGGCGTGACGGGGATGCTGCGCGACTGGGAGGGCGTCATCTGCACGCGTGACGCCCACATAAACGTGCACGAGACCGGTGCCGTGGCCGCGTGCGGCAGGACGGTCCTGCCCACGGACGACGCGGACGGGTTTCTGTCTCCCGAGGGGGCGGAGCGCGTGTACGCGTTCCAGACGTCGTGCGGCCGGCACATGACGCGGCCTGCCGCCGTGTACGTCACGAACGCGACGGAGCTCGGCGGCGTGTGGGACGCCGCTCGCCTGGACGCGATCTGCGACTGGGCGCACGAGCGCGGGCTGAGGGTGTTCCTGGACGGCGCGCGGCTGGCGTCCGCGCTCACGTCCGAGGGAAACGACGTGACGCTTTCGCACATCGCCCACACGGTCGACGCGTTCTACCTGGGCGGAACGAAGAACGGCATGCTGTTTGGCGAGGCGATGGTCATCCGCGACGAGAGGCTTCGCGAGGCGTTCCCCTTCCTGGTGAAGGAGCGCGGCGGACTCGTCGCAAAGGGCAGGCTGCTCGGCGTGCAGTTCGAGGCGGCGTTCGAGCGCGGCGAGGGCGACGCGGAGGCGCCGTACTGGAGCATGGCGCGCCACGCGAACCGCATGGCCGCGGACCTTCGCGCGGGCTTGGTGGGCCTTGGCTTCGAACCCTATGGCAGCTCCCCCTCCAACCAGCAGTTCTTCGTGGTAAGCCCCGCACAGCAGGCTGCGTTCGAGCAGGCCGTGGGCGCGGAGACGTTCTACGTCCTCGACGCCGGCCGGAAGGTCGTGAGGTTCGTAACGTCCTGGGCAACGTCGCGCGGGGACGTGGACGACCTGTTGGAGTTTGCCGCGACAATCGCGTAGCGGCGTCGCGCCGACGGCTACGCGCTCTTTGCGCTGCCGTCGGCGGCAGAGCCCTTCTCCACCGCAGCGCTCACGAGCTTCGCGTACGCCTTCCGTCCCGACTTCGTCAGCGTCACGCCGTCGGACTTGAAGTACTCGTCGTGCCCGGCGGAGGCGGCGTACCAATCGATGAGCCGCACGCTCTTGCCGGCCTTCGCCGCCTTGCGCAGCACCTGGTTGTTCGCCTCGCAGTATGTTGCGGTGGACCTGCAGGTCACCAGGTAGATGACCCTGCCCGCCTGTCCGGACGCGTCTGCGCCAGAGCCAGACGCGTCCTTCTCGCCCTTGGAACCGTCGCCCGAGCCCTCGACGGCCGCAATCATCCGCGCCACGGCCTTCGCGTCTAGCGGCGCGGAGTCGTCCGGGTCGATCGCAACCACGTCGCCGGCCGTTCCCGCCTTCGCGTAGCCGGCCCACGCCCGCGCCGTCGCCTTTGCGTCGCGCCCGGCCGCCGCGTCGATCATCGCCTGCGGCATCGCGGCGGAAAGCTCGTCCGCGGCCGCGAGCGTCGTGGCATCGCCCAGCACGATGGCACTGTACGTCGTGTTCTCACGCGTGGGCTTCACGTAGCTGGTCGCCTTCACGACCAGGTTCGCCATCTCCTGCGCGTACTGAGGCCGCAGGTGCGTCCCATCGTCCCAGAACCACTCGTCGTGGCCGGACGACGCACCGTACCAGTCGATGACCCCCACGTTCTCGTGCGCGTCGCCAAACGATTTCAGCAGTGCGTTGTTTGCCGAGACCCAGTCCTCCGGTGCCCTGTTGTTCACGAACCACAGCCGGCGCTTCTTGCCGACCGCGTCGTAGATCTGCTGCAGCGTGTCCTGCGTCAGCGCGCCGTTCGTGCCAACGGCAAATATCACGGTATCGCCCACGACGCCCTGGTCGGCGTACTTGCGGTATACGTCCAGCGCGTCCGTGGCCTGCCTGCCCACCTTCGCATCGACCATACCGTATGGAAACGCCTCGTTCAGCGCGTCGCGCGCGCCCAGCGTCACGGAGTCGCCTATCAGCAGCACGTCGTACTTCCCCGCCGCAAGCGGCTTCCTCAGGGTGGCCGCGCTCACGCGGTGGGCGTCGGGCTCCCCGCCCACCGCGGCGACGGGCGGTGCGAACGCGAGGCCCCACGCGGCCACCGCGCACACGAGCACGGGCACCGCTGCCCTTGGCACGCGACGCATTGCGCCCAGCGCCGCGGCAACGTGGCCCCGCCTCCCGGCGCCGGACTCGGTCCTGGCCGAAGCCGCGCGCACGGAGGCGGCAGGCAGGATGGGCTGCGCAAGCGCCGCGAGGTACGACCGGAGCGACCCCTTGCGCAGGGGCTCCTCCACCAGGCGGTAGCTCAGCTCCGCCGCCGCGAGTATTACGCCCAGCTCGAGCGCGACCTGCCACGGCGCGAGCGCCGTGGTGGAGTTTCGCGGCTGCATCAGCTCGACCACGGGGTAGTGCCACACGTAGATCGCAAACGAGCGGGAGCCCACCCACGCCAGCGGGCGCCACGACATCACGCGCGAGACCACCGTGCCCGCAGGCACGAGCGCCGCCACCGCCACGGCCGCGATGATCGAGCACAGCAGGATGCCCCCGTAGTACGAGAAGGACGTGTACCCCTCGGTCGTCACCATCATCACGACGAGCGCCGCCACAGATCCAAGGCCCGCGAGCTCGAGCGCCAGGCGCCGCCAAGGCGCGGCGGCAGGCGCCGTGGCCCGGCTCTTCTCGCCAAAAGGCCACACGAATGCCAGGATGCAGCCCAGAAGCAGGCTCTGGGCGCGGGTGTCCGTGCCGTAGTACGCGCGCGACGGGTCGGCGCCGGGCACGTACAGCGCCGCCATCAGCGCGGCGGAGGCAAGCGTCAGCACCGCGAGCACTATGACCACGCCGCGGCGGTCGTGCCAGCGCGGCCCGCCGCCCCGGGGAATCGCCCGCATCAGCAGCATGAGGATGGGCGGCCACGCCAGGTAGAACTGGAACTCCAGCGCGAGCGACCAGAAGTGCGTCAGCGGCGACGGCGCACCGGCCGCCGCGAAGTACGACTCGTGGCTGAAGATCTTTGTCCAGTTGAGCGCCATCAGGAGCGCGGGCACCACGTCCGGGCGCATCTTCGTGAGCAGCTGGCGGTTCGCGACGGTGCACACCGCGGCCGTGATGGCGACGAAGACGACGCACGTGGGAAGGAGCCGCTTGACGCGGCGCATCCAGTAGGAGCCCAGGCGGATGGTACCCGTCCTTGCGAGCTCGGACAGAAGCCCCGCCGTCGCAAGGTAGCCGGAAAGCACAAACAGCACGGTCACGCCCAGAAGGCCGCCCGTGCACCACGCAAGCCCCATGTGATAGAAGACCACGCCCAGAGCGCACACGGCGCGGAGCCCGTCGAGCGACGTGACGTAGCGGCGCGAGGAGCCGGCCGCCTTTGGAGCCGCCGCCCTCCGGGGCCTCTGCCCCGTCCGCGGTGCCTGTCGTGCGGAACCCGTGCCCGCGCGTCGTGTCGTGCGTCCTGCCATGCGTGAAGACCAATCGACCGTAGCCCTAGCGGCCAGCGGCCGC